>DATHVJ010000140.1:0-8060 GCA_035461345.1 Solirubrobacterales bacterium
ATCGTCGGCCAGGCGCTGCTGTTCGGGCAGCTCGAGCTGCTGCTCTACGCGGCCGTCTACTTCGCGGCGGTGAGCGCGTTCGTGTACATCTACGAGGAGCCGGTGTTGAGGAAGCAGTTTGGATCGGAGTACGACGCGTACCGCGCCGCGGTGCCCGGCTGGTGGCCGCGGTTGCGACCCTGGATCCCGCCGAGATGAGCAAGCCCACGATCGAGCGGTTCGAGTCCCCGACCGAGACCCGCGAGTTCGAGCGCGGCCGCTTCGAGCTCGTCGAGATCGGCGGCCTGACGACGGCGGAGTTCACGCTCGAGCGCGGCGACCTGTTCCACGTCCCGCCCGGCCACGACAGCTGGGGCGTCGGGGACGAGTCGTACGTCTCGCTGCACTTCCTCGGCGCCGAGAGCTACGCGAGCTGAGCGCGGGCGCCGCCGCGCTGTCGGCGGCGACCGCGACCGCGACCGTGCCCATTGTCGCGGCCGGAGTCGAACTCGCGGTGCAGGCCGAGCTGCGCGGCCACCTTCTGCATGTCGTGGCGCTGCTCGGGAAGGACAAAGCTGGCCGCGACGCCCGAGGCGCCCGCGCGGCCGGTGCGGCCGGTGCGATGGACGTAGGCGTCGCGGTCGTTGGGAGCGTCGAAGTTGATCACGTGGGTGATGTCCTCGACGTCGATGCCGCGCGAGGCGACGTCCGTGGCGACCAGGGTGTCGCACTTGCCCTGCTCGAAGCTCGCCAGGGCTCGGCGCCGCTGGCTCTGGTTCTTGTTCCCGTGCATCGCCAGAGCCCGCACGTCGTGGCGGCCCAGCTTCTTCACGAGGCGGTCGGCGCCGCGCTTCGTGCGAACGAAGACCAGGGTTCGGCCGCGCTCGGAGTCCCGGAGCTCCGCGACGAGAGCGTCCACCTTCGCCTCGTGGCGCAGGTGGACGAAGCGGTGCTCGACCTCGGCGGAGCGCTCGACGGCCGGCTGTTGAACGTGCAGCTTGGGGTTCCGCGTGTACGCGGACGCGAGCTTGCCTGTCGCTCCCGCGAGCGTGGCGCTGAAGAACAGCGTCTGGCGCTTCGCCCGGGTCTTGGCGACGATCCGGTCGACCGCGGGCTTGAACCCCATGTCCAGCATCCGGTCGGCCTCGTCGAGGACCAGGATGTCGACGTGCGCGAGGCTGAAGTACCCGCGCTCGAGCAGGTCCTCGAGGCGGCCCGGCGTGGCGACGACGACATGCGCCTTGGCGGCGAGCTTCGCCTGCGCCGGGATGCCGACACCGCCGTACACAGCGGCGACGCGAAGGTTCCCGGCTCTGGCGACGGAGTCCAGCTCGTCGACGATCTGCTCGGCCAGCTCGCGTGTGGGGGCGAGGACGAGCGCCGCCGGTCGACGGGCGTCGGCCCGGACGCGGTCGACGATCGGCAGGCCGAAGGCGAGCGTCTTGCCCGATCCGGTCGGCGATTGCACGAGAACGTCATTGCCGGCGAGGACGTCGGCGATGCACAACCTCTGGACGGCGAACGGCTCGGTGATGCCGCGCTCGGCGAGCGCGCCCACGACGGGGCGAGACACGCCGAGATCGGCGAATGAGTCGGAAGACATGTATTGCTCCTTATGAGTTCTTTCGGGGAGATCCTGTGACCCCGAGCGCTCTGAGGAGCAAGTCAGGAACGGAACCTCTCGAGCGACGAATCCGCGTGGCGGCGGTCACCCGACGCGTTTGACGGTAGCAGGCCGGGGTAAGCTGGCCGTGGAATGGATCGAGCTACTTGATCCCCGCGCGCGTCGTAGGGCTGCGCAGTTCCACTCGTCAGCACCCGACCGCGATCAGCGTCGCGGGCTGTGTGATCGTCGCCGGCGCCCTCGCCATCGCTCTGGCGGGGAAGGGAGGCGAGTTCGTGGAAGCACTCGGCTCGGCCCCGCTGTGGGTGCTCGGAGCCGCGGTCGCGCTGCGCACGTGTTCTGGCTCGTTGCCCGCAGCGAGGCGTGGAGCGTGTGCATCGGGGCGGCCGGCGGAAGCGTCGGCCGCCGCCGGCTCTACAGGGCCTCGAGCGTCGGCTACCGGACTCGAACCGGCGACCGCCTGGACCACAACTCGACGGTGCGGGGTTAGGTGCGCTCAGGTTCGCCGCTCTCAGGCACGGTGAGGTCATCTGAAGGCACCTCAGTTTCGCTCAGATTGGGCCCACGAATAGGCCCACGGAAGGCGCGCTCGACCAGCTCGCGCTCCTGGTCAGAGGCCTGGTAGTCGGCGTTCACCATCGTCGTCTTGATGTCGCGGTGGCCGATCCACTCCTGCAACGTCCGCATCGGCACACCCGCCGCCGCCATCTGCGTGCCGAAGGTGTGGCGCAGATCGTGGACGCAGCCGGCGCAGATCGTGGAACCGCAGCCGGCGCAGTCCGGCCGCGTCCAGCGCGTCCTTGAACTGGGCGAGCACGTTCGACGAGTCGAGCGGCGTGCTGGTGTGGGATGCGAGTACGAGGTCGTCGTCGCCCTGGTACGCCGAGCACTGGAAGTGGCGCTCGAGCTCGGCACCAACGCGATCGTGCATCGGCACCGACCGGCTCGACCGTTTCGACTTCGGCCGTCCGAACGCTGCCTCCCTCCCGGCCCGCTTGCGAGCATACGAGCGCCGGACGCGGATACGTCTAGCCGTCCAGTCCACGTCTCTCCACCGCAGCGCGAACAGTTCGCCTTGGCTAGTCCGGTCAGCGCTGCGGTCAGGTAGAGCGCGTGGTCGGTCGGCCCGAGGCGGTCGTCGGGGACAGCTCGCAGGAGGGCCTCCACCTCGTCCTCGGTGAGGAACCGGATGGGATTGGCGTCCTGGGCCTTCGGCTTACGCGCGTCGGTGACGGGGTTCGGCCTGATTCGAGCCACCTCGAAAACCGAGTGCGCGGTGCCGCTTCTGGCTGTCCATTTACAGCAACGGACCCGTATGTGCGCCGTGCGACTCGAGCGACGTGAGCCACAGCCTGCCGGTCCTCGCGCGGTGCGGAGCACGCATGACGCGGCGCAGCGCGCGGCACTCGATGCCGCCGGTCGTCCGAAGCCGCGGTCTGATCGCGACGACTACGGTCGTTCGGGACATCAGGCGGGAAATCCGTACCCTGAATCCGTGAGTTCTTCTGAGGCCATGTCGGGCGCCGATACAGCTTGGCTTCACATGGATCGCCCGAACAACCTGATGGTGATCTCCGGAGCGCTCTGGTTCGACGAGCCGGTCGATTGGGAACAGCTTCGCGAGGTCGTCTCGAGCCGCCTGGTCGAGCGCTTTCCGCGCTTTCGGCAGCGAGTCGTCGATAGTCGCTTGCCGCTACGCGGGCCGCATTGGGAGGACGATCCCGATTTCGATCTCGAGCTTCATCTCCATCGCGCCGCCCTCCCCGTACCCGGCGATCGTGCCGCGCTTCAGGATTTCCTCACCGACCTAATCGCCCAGCCGCTCGATCGCTCGCGACCGCTTTGGAACTGGTATCTCATCGACGGCTACGGCTCCGGCTCGGCGATCGTCGCCCGCATGCATCACTGCATCGCCGACGGGATCGCACTAGCCCGCGTCCTGCTTTCGCTCACGGACTCCTCGCCCGAAGCCGGGATCGAGCCGGGTAAACCGGCGGAGACTCCGCACCATGGCGGGATCACGGGCACCGTCGGCGACGTCCTCCGTCCTGCCCGCCAGGCCGCTTCGCTGACGAGAACCCTCGCCGGAGCCGCCGCTCACGAGGCGATTGAGATTGCTCGCGACCCGTCCGAGCTCGTCGACCTCGCTACCGCGGCGAGCTTGGACGCGAAAGCACTTGTGAAGACGCTTCTTCCCGGCGCAGATACGCCCAGCGTGCTGAAGGGCCATCTCGGCGTCCCCGAGCGGGTCGCCTGGTCGGATCCGATCCCACTCGCGGACGTCAAGGCGGCTGGTCATGCTCTTGATGCGACCGTCAACGACGTTCTCATCGCCGCCGTCACCGGGGCGCTTCACACCTACCTCGCCGCGCGCGACAGCCTCGTCGATGAGTTGCACGCGTTCGTCCCCTTCAACCTGCGCCCGCTCGATCAACCGTTGCCGCGCCACCTTGGCAACCGCTTCGGGCTCGTCCGGCTGGCGATTCCGGTCGGCACCGAGGACCCGTACGAGCGCCTCGAGCAGGTGCGCCGCGGGATGACGGAGATCAAGCACTCCCCGGAGGGAGCGGTCAGCTACGGGATGCTCGGTGCTATCGGGGCGACGCCGGCGGCGATCGAGCAGCGCTTGCTCGAGCTGTTCTCCGCCGCTGGCTCAGTGGTGATGACCAACGTGCCCGGTCCGCGCGAGCCGGTCTATCTGGCCGGCACCCCGGTTCGCGGCGTGCTGGTCTGGGCGCCGACATCCGGCAGCGTTTCGATGAGCGTTTCGATCTTCAGCTACAACGGCGAAGTGACCGTCGGCGTGATGTCGGACCGCGGCTTGGTGCCAGACCCCGGCGAGATCGTCGCGGCCTTCGGTCGCGAGGTCGAGGCGATGCTCGCGACCGGAGCGTCCTGAGCGACGGAGCGGGTCAGTTCCTCAAGCGGCGACGGTCACGGGTAGCGGTGACCTCCAGCGGCGGCAGCCGGAACAGGGGACGGGCCGTTCCGTTTTCCAAGACCGAAGGCCAGCCGGCCGTCATCGAACCACGAGGCCCGCAAACACGGCTGTTGCGCTACTTAGAGAGTGAACCCAAGGCGGCTGCTTCTCCCGCGATGCGAAACGCTCGGGCCGAGACAATGCCTCCAACGTCGGCACCGATTGGTAACCCGGCCCAAAGCGCCTATCCCGCCGACTGACTCAGCCGGCCCGAGGTCAGCCGATCAATGCTCCGAGCAGGCGCAGGTACTGAGTCAGGTGCCGTGTGCCGAGGAACTCGTCGCGGACCCTCCCCCTCGCAGCGAGGCCGATCCGGCCGGCGCGCTCCGGATCCGAGATCAGGCCCTTGATCGCCGTCCCAAAGGCGTCGAGGTCTCGCGGGTCGTCGATCAGGATTCCGCTCTCTCCGTCGACGATCTGGTCCTGGATCCCACCGATCCGCCCCGCGACCACAGGCTTTCCCTTCCACATCGCCTCCGCAACAGTGAGTCCGAACCCCTCGGCGATGCTCTTCTGCACGATCACGTCGGCACGGCGCTGGAGCGCGTTGACCATCGCTGCGTTTTCATCGATGTCGATCATCGGGAGGGTCACGAGGTGGACGCGCTCCCTAAGCCCGGTGGCCAGCGCGCGTCGCTGCGCGCGGACCTGCTCGAGCACTTCGGCTCCCTCGGGGTCGTCGGCCACCGCCTCGACCGACGGCCCGGCGAGCACCAGGTGCACGTCGGGTCGGTCGCAGTGGGCCGCGAAGCACTCGACCAGCCCGCTTGGGTCCTTGAGCCGGTCCCACCGGGACACCTGGATTACGGACCGTGCGTCCGGCGGGAGGAAGGTGTCCTCGTCAACCTCGGCGTGTCGGTCCACGCGGCCCGGCGTGCCATCCATGTGTACGAAGGCGGCAGGCGCCTGCGAGTCGCCCGCCGACAGCCCGATCGCCTCGATGATCGAGGCGACGGTCGCGGGGCTGAGCTCCTGGTTCTTCGGTGAGAAGGCGTCGATCGAGGGCGGCACGATCCAGGTCTTCTTGTCCTCAAGGCCCTCCCAGGCGTACGCGGGACGGGAGAAGACGTACGAGTCCGCCTCCTCGACGTAGGGGCGAAGGAACTCCCACGCCCGTCTCGCGGTCTCGTTGGGGACGTCGAGCCCGACGTGACAGCGCCACACCACATGCGCTCCCGCCTCTCGCATCGTGCGGGCCAGGCCGGCCGGCTGGGGGTCGTGGAGAAAGACCACGTCCCCCCTCCGGACGATCTCCCTGAGCTCGGCCGCGTTCGCCGCCAAACCCGCCTCGTACGCCTTGCGCTCCTCGGGCCCGAGCGGCCCGCCGTCGCCGGCTGCGCCGTGGAGGTTATTGTGGATCCGCTTTGTGACCTCGAAGAAGGCGGGCCCGGCGGTGATCGCGAACCACCGGGCATCGACGCCGGCGCCGCGCGCATACGCGAGCAGCGACTGCAGCATCTCGGCGACACCGCCGCCCCGCGCGGTGGAGTTGATGTGCCAGATCGCGCGCCCCGCGAAGACTTCCCGAGCCGAGGCGATCGTCTGCTCCCACTCGCTCCACGATTCATCGCCGAGCAGCGACCGAAACCGCTCGGGCTGGAGCGGCGGGATCGGAACCTGCTGAGGGTGAAGGCCCGGCGTGGAGTCCCGCGGTGAAGCTTCCATCCCCGGCATTCTTGCGCGCACGAGGAGCGCCTGGCAGAGGGATTGTCAGGGACAATGTCAGCTGCCCGCGCGCACGGATGTGCACAGGCCCGGGCGAAGGCCAACGGGCGCGCCCGGATCGCGACGCAGCGAAGGAGCCACATGCCCGACGAGACCCCGACCGTTCCCCCCGTGCGGCTCCAGCCTTCGGCCTCCTACAGCTTCACGATGCGGCTGCACTTGCCCCAGCGAGGCGGCGCGTTCGCCAGCGTCGCTCATGCGGTCGCCGACGCAGAGGCGCTTCTCGGCGCGATTGACCTCGTGCGGGTGGAGCCCCACGAGGTCGTCCGCGACGTGACGGTGGCCTGCGTGGACTCCGGTCACGCCGAGGCGGTCGTGCAGGCGGTGCGCGGGCTCCAGGGCGTGCGCGTCGACAGCGTCTCCGACCGAACCTTCCTGATGCACAAGGGGGGCAAGATCGAGGTACACGCGAAGCTGCCGGTGAAGACCCGCGACGACCTCTCAATGGCCTACACGCCGGGCGTCGGGCGCGTCTCGATGGCGATCCAAGAGGATGCGGCCAAGGCCTGGGCGCTGACGATCAAGGCCAACACGGTGGCAGTCGTCTCCGACGGGACCGCCGTGCTCGGCCTCGGCGACATCGGCCCGGCGGCGGCGGTGCCGGTGATGGAGGGCAAGGCGATGCTGTTCAAGGAGTTCGCCGGCGTCAACGCCTTCCCTCTCTGCCTCGACACCAAGGACGTCGACGAGATCGTCACGATCGTCAGGGGCATCGCGCCCGTGTTCGGCGGGATCAATCTCGAGGACATCGCTGCGCCGCGCTGCTTCGTGATCGAGCGGCAGCTGCGCGCGGTGCTCGACATCCCGGTCTTCCACGACGACCAGCACGGCACAGCCATCGTCGTGCTCGCGGCGTTGCTCAACGCGCTGCGCATCGTCGGCAAGCGCGCCCAGGACGTGAGGATCGTGGTCGTGGGCGCGGGCGCGGCGGGCCTCGCGTGCACGGACATCCTGCTCGCCCAGGGCGTCGGCGACGTGGTCGTGTGCAACCGAGCCGGAGCTCTGTACGCCGGCGCCAACGGCCTCGACGTCGAGCGTGCGGCGCTCGCCGAGCGCACGAACAGGCGCGGGCTGCGGGGCACGCCGGACCAGGTGCTCGCCGGCGCCGACGTGCTGCTCGGCGTGTCCGGGCCCGGGGCGGTGTCCGCCGCCGGGGTGCGCGGAATGGCCCCCGACGCGATCGTCTTTGCGATGGCTAATCCGGTGCCCGAGGTCCACCCGGAGGAGGTCCGCGACGACGTCGCCGTGATGGCGACCGGGCGCTCCGACTACCCCAACCAGATCAATAACGTGCTGGCCTTCCCGGGCGTCTTCAAGGGCGCGCTCGACGTGCGGGCGCGCACGATCAACGAGGAGATGAAACTGGCCGCCGCGCACGCGATCGCGCGCGTTATCCCCGAGGACGAGCTGCACGCCGACTACATCATTCCCAGCGTGTTCAACCGGCGCGTGGCCGAGTCGGTGGCGGAGGCCGTCGCAGGCGCTGCGATCGACAGCGGAGTGGCGCGGCGCGCGAAGGGGGCCCGCGCGCGCGGGCCCACCACCACACTCGAGGCGACGCATTAGCGCCGGCCGCCCCTCGGTGTCAGCCCGGGGTCTTTTCCACTTTCGACAGATCCCTTTTCACGAGGCCGAACCGATCTCGCGGTGGCGCGCTCGAACGAGCGTGCACCGGTCTCTCGGATATCCCGGCTAGGCAGTGATGCGGCGAGCCGAGAGCACTCCGAGGGCGGCGATCACGAGCGCGACGCC
>DATHVJ010000141.1:0-25256 GCA_035461345.1 Solirubrobacterales bacterium
CTCCTCGATGGCACTGCAGGCGGCGGGCGTGCCGGTCAGCGCGCCGGTCGCCGGCGTCGCCATGGGGCTGATCAAGGAGGGCGACGACTACATCGTCCTCACCGACATCGCCGGCGTCGAGGACCACCTCGGCGACATGGACTTCAAGGTGGCCGGCACCGCCGAGGGGATCACGGCGCTGCAGATGGACATCAAGATCACCGGGGTCACCTTCGACATCCTCCGTGACGCGCTCGACCAGGCCCACAAGGGCCGGCAGTTCATCCTCGAGAGGATGGCCGAGGCGATCGAGGGGCCGCGCGAGCAGCTCTCGGAGTTTGCGCCGCGGATCACCTCGATCAAGATCGACCCGGAGAAGATCGGCGCCGTGATCGGCAAGGGCGGCGAGACGATCAGGGGCCTCTCCGAGGAGTTCGAGGCGGAGATCGACGTCGACGACGACGGGACCGTGCGCGTCTACGCCGAGTCCGGCGAGCTCGTCGACGCGTGCGTGGAGCGGATCATGTCGATGACCAAGGAGGCCGAGGTCGGCGACCGGTTCACCGGCAAGGTGGTGAAGACCACCGCGTTCGGGGCCTTCGTCGAGCTGACCAAGGGCACCGACGGGCTGCTGCACATCTCGAACGTGAAGCCTGGCGAGCGGGTGGAGTCGGTCGACGACGTGCTCAAGTCGGGCGACGAGATCGACGTCACGGTGGTCGAGGTCGACCGCGAGCGCGGCCGAATCGGGCTGCGGCTCACCGACGACCCGGCGATCGAGGGCAAGGGCGGTGCCGAGCTGACCGAGGTCGGGACCGGGGACCCGGGCCCGCGCCGCGGCGGAGACGGCCGCGGGCGCGGGCGCGACGGCCGCGGCCGATCGCGTGGCGGCGACGGCGGCAGGCGCCGCCAGGGACGTAGATGAGCTGTCCCACGACCACGTACGCCCGGATGACGCGCGTGTCACGTCGCATCTCTTCGTCCTCGGGCGCTCGTGTGCTGGACGCACACTTTGCGCCCTGCGTCCTCGACCTGCTCGGCCGCGCGCGCCCCCGAGGGCACGCGGCCGTGGCACAACTCATCCAGTGAGCGCGGGCGACAGCCCGCAACAGCTGCCGCGCGGCGTCGAGCTGACCAGGCTCCCCGCGGGGATCCACGTCGTCACCGAGCGGGTCCCGTCCGTGCGCTCGGTGGCGCTCGGGATGTGGGTCCGGGTGGGCTCACGCGACGAGGACCCGGAGCACGCCGGCGTCTCCCACTTCCTCGAGCACCTGCTGTTCAAGGGCACCGCCGACCACTCCGCGTCGGAGATCGCCGAGATCTTCGACGGGCTGGGGGCGGCGGTGAACGCGGCGACCGGCAAGGAGTCGACGCACCTCCACGCCCGTTTCCTCGACGTGCACATGGAGCGGGCGTTCGAGCTGATGTCGCAGATGCTGCTCGGACCTACCTATCCCGAGGTCGACTCGGAGCGCGAGGTCGTGCTCGAGGAGATCGCGATGTACGAGGACGAGCCCCAGGACCGCGTCCACGACGTGCTCGGCGAGGCGGTCTTCGGCTCGCACCCGCTGGGTCGCCGCGTGCTCGGCCGCGCCGAGGTGATCGCGTCGATCCCCGTTCCGGAGATCGACGCCTTCCATCGCTCGCGATACGTCGCCCCGAGTATCGTCGTCGGGGCGGCCGGCCACCTCGGGCACGGTGAGGTCGTCGAGCTCGCGAAGCGCAAGCTCGCGCCGCCCGGCGGCGGAGCGACGTCGACGCCGAACGGGAGCGGGCCCGCGGCCGAGGCGCGCACGCTGTTCTACGAGAAGGACACCGAGCAGTACCACCTATGCCTCGGCGGCCCCGGCATCGCGCGCGACGACGACCGGCGCTTCGCGCTCGGGGTCCTGGACGGGATCTTCGGGGGCTCGACCTCGTCGCGCCTGTTCCAGGAGATTCGAGAGAAGCGCGGCCTCGCGTACGCGGTCGGCTCGTACACCGAGCAGTACAGCGAGTGCGGGATGGTCGCGATGTACGTCGGGACGCGCGAGGACAACGTCGGCGAGGCGTGCGAGATCATCGCGCGCGAGCTTGAGTCGCTGCGCACCGAGGGCGTCTCCGACGACGAGCTGCAGCGCGGCAAGGAGCACGTCAAGGGCCGGATGGTGCTCGGGCTCGAGGCGACCGCGGCGCGAATGTCGAGGATCTCTCGCGCGGTCCTCTACGGCGTGCCGCTGCTGTCGCTCGACGAGCTGCTCGCCCGCGTCGACGCCGTCACCAAGGACGACCTCGCGGAGCTCGCGGGCGAGCTGTACGCGCCGGAGAAGCTCTCGGCGGCATGCATCGGGCCAGACGAGTCGCGCTTCCGCACCGCGGTCGAGTCCGTCAGTCCCGCGCTCGCAGCGGCATGACCGCAAACCCCGTGAAAGCGGACGCGAAGCGGAGCATTTCGCGGGCATGATTCGGGTCGTGGTCTCGGGCGCCGCGGGGAGGATGGGCGCCACGGTCTGCGAGGCGGTCGAGGGCGCGGAGGACATGGAGCTTGCCGGGCGCGCCGACCCCAGCCTCGACGCGCCGCTCGCCGGCGCCCTCGGCGGCGCCGACGTGATGGTCGACTTCACCACCCCCGATGTCGCGCTCGACAACATCCGTGAGGCGCTCGGCGCCGGCGTCCACGCCGTCGTCGGGACGACCGGTTTCGACCTCGAGCAGGCGCGCGCGGCGGCCGACGACGCGGAAGACGCGCGCTGCTTCGTGGCGCCGAACTTCGCAATCGGCGCGGTGCTGATGATGCAGCTCGCGCGCCGGGTTGCCCCGCACATGCCGCAGTGCGAGATCGTCGAGCTCCACCACGAGCGCAAGCTCGACGCGCCGTCCGGGACCGCGAAGCGAACCGCGGAGCTGATCCGCGACGCGGGCGGCGAGATGCACGAGCCGATCCACTCGGTGCGGCTCCCCGGCCTCGTCGCGCACCAGGAGGTGATCTTCGGCGGCGAGGGGCAGACGCTGTCGATCCGCCACGATTCGACCGACAGGCGCTCGTTCATGCCCGGGGTGCTGCTCGCGGTGCGGCGGGTCGGCGAGCTTCCGGACCCGCTCACGGTCGGGCTCGAGGCGATCCTGTAGGCCCTTCGATGCCCGGCGCGGAGCCGCCGCTGTGCCAGGTGGCGTTGAGCGTCACCGATCTGCGCCGCGTCCAGCGCTGGTATCGGGAGGTGCTCGGGTTCGCGCCCGCCGGGGGCACCAACTTGTTCGCCGGGCCCCTCGCCTCCGCCGTCCAGGGGCTTCCAGGCGCGGCTTCGACCTGCTGGTGGTTGGTCGACCGCCAGGAGTTCTTCCAGCTCGAGCTGTTCGAGTTCCGCGGCCCGCCCGTGCGACCGCCGCCGCGGGACTGGCGCCCGTCCGACGTCGGCTACTCGATGCTCGGCGTGCATGTCGACGACCTCGACGCGACCGTGCGCCGCGCCGGGGCGGCCGGGTCGCCGCCGCTGAGCGAGCCGGTCGGCTCGCCCGGCGAGCGGCGCGTGTGCCTGCGCGACCCCGACGGAGTGATCGTCGAGCTGATGGAGAACGATCCGCGTGGCGCGCGGTCGCGCGATCGGCCGCGGCCGGAGCTGCCGGCGGCCGCGCGTAGCGTCACCCTGTCGGTGCCGGACCTCGAGCGCTCGAGGCGCTTCTTCGCCGGCGTGCTCGGCCTGCGCCTGGCGGAGGGGGTCGAGCTTCACCGCCCCGAGCACGAGGCGCTGTGGGGAATGGACGGAGCCACCCGCCGCTCGCTCGTGCTGGAGGCGCGGGACTTTTTCGTCGAGGTGGTCGAGTACGCCGACCCCCGCCCCCGGCCGTGGCCGCCCGGCTACCGGATCAGCGACCAGGGGCTGCTGAACGTCGCCTTCGGATTCAGGGATCGCGCGCAGCTGGACGCTGCCTACGACCGCTGCGTCGCCGCGGGGCATCGCGCCAACTCCCGTCCGCTGAGCTTCGGACCGTGGGCCGTGACTTACGTGAACGACGACCAGGGGTTCAGCGTCGAGCTGATCCAGGTCGCCCGCTGGTACGAGCGCCGCATGGGGTTCCGCCCGCGCCCGACGCCGCGGCTCGCGCCGTTCGTTGGTCGGACCCCGGCTCGGCGCCGCGCCGGCCACGAGTTCCGCGCCGCGGTCGTCACCGGCGCCGCCGGCGGCCTGGGGACCGAGCTCTGCCGCCTGCTTGCGGCCGACGGGACGGCGATCGTCGTGGTCGACCGCGACGCCGCGGGGCTCGAGCGGCTCAAGGAGGAGCTCGGAGACACGATCGAGGCACGTCCGACCGACCTCGCGGACCTCGAGGCCGTTGACGGGATCGCGGCGGAGCTCGCGGCGGAGCGCCGCGACATCGACCTCGTGCTCGCCTGCGCGGGGCTCGACCGCGCCCAGTCGATGCTCCGCCTCGACTGGCGCCAGGCGCGGGACGACTTCTCGGTCAACGTGCTCGCGACCCTCGTGCTGCTCTCCCGCCTGCTGCCCGGGATGGCCGAGCGGGGAACGGGCCACGTGACCGCGATCGCCAGCCTCGCGGCCCTGCTCGGGATGCCGTACGAGGCGCCGTACAGCGCCAGCAAGGCGGCGCTGGCGGCGGCGCTCGAGTCCACGCGGGCGGAGCTCGCGCCGCGAGGCATCACCTGCACGACGGTGTTCCCGGGCTTCGTCGACACGGCGATGTTCCGGCGCAACGCCTTCAAGCATCCCTACTCGCTCGAGCCACGCAACGCGGCGGAGCGGATCCACGCCGCGACGCTCGCCCGCCGCCCGACGCTGACGTTCCCCGCCCGGGAGCGGATCAGGATCGGGATCGCGCGGCTTCTTCCGGCCGCGATCCGCGACCGGCTCACCCGCGACGCGATGGACCCGGATAGGCTGCCCGCACCGACAGGAGGTAAGGATCTACATGAGTGACGACCTTGCGACCATGGACGCGACCGCCCAGGCCCAGCTCGTTCGCTCCGGCGTGGCGAGCCCAGTCGAGTTGATTGACGCTGCCATCGAGCGCATCGAGGCGATGAACGGCGAGCTCAACGCCGTCATCCACCCGCTGTTCGAGCGCGCCCGCGATCAGGCCGCGGCCGACGTCCCGGACGGGCCGTTCAAGGGAGTGCCGATGCTGCACAAGGACCTCGGCGCGCACTTCGCGGGCGAGCCCTACCACGAGGGGACCAAGCACCTGCGCGACCTCGGCTGGACCGAGCCGCGGGACAGCTGGCTCGCCGCGCGGTGGCGCGACGCCGGGCTGGTGAGCTGCGGCAAGACGAACACCCCCGAGTTGGGGATCCTCCCGACGACCGAGCCCGAGGCCCACGGCCCGAGCCGCAACCCGTGGGACACGACCCGCTCGACGGGTGGCTCGAGCGGCGGCTCGGGCGCCGCGGTGGCCGCCGGGATGGTCCCCGTCGCCCACGCAAACGACGGAGGGGGCTCGATCCGGATCCCGGCCAGCATGTGCGGCTTGGTGGGGCTGAAGCCGTCGCGGGCCAGGACAACCCTCGGCCCCGACCTCGGCGAGCCCTCGAGCGGGTTCGTGGTCGAGCACGTCGTCACGCGCTCGGTCCGCGACTCGGCGGCGATCCTCGACGCCACCCACGGCGCGGGGCCCGGCGACCCCTACGTGGCGCCACCGCCCGAGCGACCGTACATCGAGGAGCTGACCACCACCCCCGGCAAGTTGCGGATCGGGCTGATGACGAGCGCGCCGGCGGGGATGTTCGAGGTCCACCCGGACTGTGTCGCCGCCGCCGAGGGTGCGGGCGAGCTGCTCGAGTCGCTCGGCCATGAGCTCGAGGTCTCGCATCCGGAGGCGGTCGACGACCCGGACTACATCGACCGCTTCATCGGCCGCTGGTGCGTCGCGATCGCGTCCAATCTCGAGTACTGGTCGCTGAAGAGTGGAAAGCCGGTGACCGCCGCTGGGGTCGAGCCCGGCACCTGGGCACTGGGCGAGATTGGGCGCAGCGTGACCGCGGTCGACCTGCTCGGGATCATGGCCTACCAGCAGGGCTCCGCCCGGGCGGCCGCAACGTGGTGGGAGGAGGGGTTCGACCTCCTGCTCACCCCGACGCTCGGCGAGTCGCCCCCACCGCTGGGGTCGTTCGGGTTCGACCCCGACAACCCGGAGGGGTTCCTGCGTCGCGCGGGTCCCACGGCCGGGTTCACCGCGTACTGGAACGCCACCGGCCAGCCGGCGATCTCGCTCCCCCTGCACTGGAGCGACGACGGGCTGCCGATCGGGGTGCAGCTCGTCGGGGCGTACGGCGACGAGGGCCTGCTGCTGAGGGTCGCGTCGCAGCTCGAGCAGGCGCGCCCGTGGCACGATCGCAGGCCGCCTGTATTCGCGGCAGCGGCGGCCTAAACTTTCGCCATGGCGATCTCGGGGGTGATCACCGCGATGGTGACGCCGTTCGACGACGGGGGAGGCCTCGACGTCGATGCGGCCAGGCGCCTCGCCCGTCACCTGGCCGAGCACGGGTCGCACGGCCTCGTGCTCGCCGGGACGACCGGGGAGTCGCCGACGCTGTCCGACGACGAGAAGCTGGCGCTGCTGCGCGCGGTCAGGGACGAGGTCGGCGACGAGCTGACCCTGATCTGCGGCACGGGGTCGAACGACACGCGTCACTCCGTCGAGCTCACCCGGGCGGCGGCGGCGGAGGGCGCCGACGCGGTGCTCGTCGTGACCCCGTACTACAACAAGCCCAACCGCGCCGGCCTGCGAGCGCACTTCGAGGCGGTCGCGGTCGCGGCCGGGGACGTTCCCGTGGTCCTCTACAACATCCCCTCGCGATGCGTGATCAACCTGCCGCCCGACCTGCTGGCGGAGCTGGCCCGGATCGACAACGTCGTCGCCGTCAAGCAGGCGAACAACGAGGAGCTGCGGCCGATCGACGGGCTCGAGATCCTCGCCGGGAACGACGAGATCTTCCTCCGCACGCTCGAGATCGGCGGCGCCGGCGGGATCCTCGTCTCCTCGCACCTAGTCGGCTCCGAGATGCGCGCCGTGTACGAGTCTGCGACCGCGGGCGACCTCGACCGGGCGAGGGAGATCGACGCCGGCCTGCGCGGGATCTACGAGGCGATGACGGTCACCGCCAACCCGATCCCGGTCAAGACCGGGCTCGAGATGCTTGGCGTGATCGACGCCACGTTGCGCCTGCCGATGGTTCCCGCGGACGATGAGCAGCGCGGGGCCGTGCGGTCCGCGCTCGAGCGCCAGGGCCTGCTGGCGACAAGCGCCGGGTGAGCGCCCCGCTGCGGATCCTCCCCCTCGGCGGGCTGGGGGAGATCGGCAAGAACATGACCGTGCTCGAGCACGACGGCCGGATCGTGGTCGTCGACACGGGCCTGATGTTCCCGACCGGCGACATGCTGGGCATCGACCTCGTGCTTCCCGACTTCTCTTGCCTGCGCGAGCGGGCGGGGGACATCGAGGCGATCGTGCTCACCCACGGCCATGAGGACCACGTCGGCGCGCTGCCGTACGTGCTGCGCGAGATCGGGATGCCGAACGCGATCTATGGGGGCTCGCTCACGATCGGACTGGTGCGCTCGAAGCTCGAGGAGCACAAGATCCGCGACGCTCCGCTCGACGTGCTCGAGCCCGGCGACCCAATCGAGGCCGGCCCGTTCGGCCTCGAGCTTGTCCACATGTCGCACTCCATCCCCGACTCGCGGGGCGTGCTCGTTTCGACCGGGATCGGGAAGGTGCTGGTCACCGGCGACTACAAGTTCGACCAGACGCCGGTCGACGGCAAGCCGGCCGACGTGTCGCGCCTCGCCGAGCTCGGCCGCGACGGCCTGCTGTGCCTGTGCGGCGACTCGACGAACGCCGACCGTCCCGGGGTGGCGCCCTCGGAGTCGAGCGTGGGGCCGGCGCTGCTGGAGGCGTTCTCGCGCTGCCGGGGCCGGCTCATCGTCACCAGCTTCGCCTCCAATGTCCACCGGGTGCAGCAGGTGATCGACGCCGCGGCCGAGCTCGACCGCAAGGTGTCGCTCGTCGGGCGCTCGATGCGCAAGAACTTCAACATCGCCACCAACCTCGGGCTCGCCTCTGCGCCCGACGGGCTGCTGATCTCGCCGAAGGAGATCCAGGACTTTCCCGACGAGCGCGTCGTCGCGCTCTCGACCGGGAGCCAGGGCGAGCCGCTGTCGGCGCTGCGGCGGATGGCGCACGGGGACCATCCGGACGTCGAGCTGCACTCCGGGGACACCGTGATCTTCTCCGCGACGCCGATCCCCGGGAACGAGCGCTCCGTCAACGAGACGATCGATCGCATCTTCCAGATCGGGGCCTCGGTGATCACCGCCAGGGACGCCCCGATCCACGCCTCGGGCCACGGGTGGCAGGAGGAGATGAAGCTGATGCTCAACCTGACCAAGCCGCGGCTCGTGTTCCCCTTCCACGGCGACCACAAGCGGCTCCATCTCCACGCCCGGCTCGCAGAGTCGGTGGGCGTCGAGCCCGAGCGCGTGTTCACGGGACGCAACGGTCTCGCTCTGGAGGTCCACGAGCACGGCGAGGCGCGGTTCGGCGACGACGTCCACGCCGGGATGATCTTCGTCGACGGCGTCGACATCGGCGACCCGGACGACGTCGCGCTGCGCGATCGGCGGACGCTGTCCGCGGACGGGGTGTTCATCGTCGTGGCGACGATCTCGTCGGATGACGGGAGCTCCGTGGCGCCGCCGGAGGTGATCTTCCGCGGCGTCCCGTTCGTCGAGGAGGCGGACGGCCTGGTCGAGGAGCTGCGGGGGGTTGTTGAGACGTCGCTCGCCGACGCGGCCGCGGACGAGGTGCGCGAGGTGGCGCTCCTGCAGGAGGACCTCCATGACGACGTGGCGGAGTTCGTCTATGAGCGCCTACGGCGCCGCCCGATGATCCTCCCGGTGGTCGTCGAGGTCTAGCTCGGGAGCCCTACGCTCGGCCCGCGATCGCGCGGATGATCAGCAGCAGCAGGATCGAGCCGCCGATCGCGATCAGCCACGTCCCGAGGTCGAAGAAGTCCTCGATCCTGCCGATGTCGAGGGCGGTGGCGATGAACCCGCCGATCAGGGCGCCGAGGATCCCGACCGCGGTCGTCCCGATGCACCCTCCGGGCTCGGTCTGCCCGGGGACGATCGCCCGTGCGATCAGCCCAGCGAACAGCCCCAGCAGGATCCAGCCGATGATCCCCATACCCGGACCCTATGCCAAACGGCAAGTTCGCGAGCGAACTTGCCGGTGGTCTTTGGGATGCGCGTCCCGGCGGTGACCGCGCGAAGGCGGACGCGCAGCGGAGCACTTCGCGCGAGTGAAAAGATGAGGCCCGCCGGGGTCAGGGAGGGGAAACCCCGGCGGGCCATTGGCTCAGGTTGGCCATCGGACACCGTCGAACCCAAGCTTGGGGAAGGGCACGACGGGCCCGTCTCATCCGTCTGCAGACTACGAAGACTGGCTAAAGGAACGCTTAAGCGAGCCCTTCGGCCTGGTACTCGCGCAGGAACCCCTCGAACAGCCGCCGGTGACCTTCCTCGTCGTGGAGGATCTCCGTGACCATGTCCTGGGTCACCGGGTCGACGCCCTCGCTCGCCTCGATGATCCGGTTGTAGTGGTCGATTGCGCCGGCCTCCGCCTCGATCACGCCGCGGATGACGTGCACGACGTCGGTCTGATGCTCGGGGGGCTGGAGGTACGACTGCTCGGCCTGGAACTCCTGCGACCCCGGGACGACGCCCCACAGCTCCTTGATCCGCTCCGCAAACCGCTGCGCGTGACCGAGCTCCTCCTGGATGTCCTCTGCCAGCGACTCCTTGATCTCCTGAGCGCGCACGCCGTCGGGGTTGACCGAGTTCGCCATGTAGCTCATCACGGTCTCGATCTCCATCCAGTACGCGCGCGTCAGCATCTCGACGATCTCCTGGCGCTTGGCCGCGTTCTCCTCGGCGAGGATCCCGCGGGTGTCGGTTCCGGCCGTCGCCTCCATCTGACCTCCTCGAACGGTTGCCGGAGAACTCTACCCCGGCGGCGCAGGCGTCAATCGTGCCCCGCCGGAAGCCGCACCGTGAACCGCGCGCCGCCCGCGGGCGAGGGGCCGGCCTCCGCCTCGCCGCCGTGGGAGCTCGCCACCGCCTCCACGATCGCCAGGCCGAGCCCGGTCCCGTCGCCGGTCGCGCGATCCGCCGGGCCCACTCCGCGCACGAAGCGGTCGAACACCTGCCGCTCCATCCCGGCGGGGATTCCGGGCCCGTCGTCGGAGACCTCGAGCACGGCCCGACCGTTCTCACGTCCGATGTTGACCGCGATCTCGGTGCCGTCCGGAGTGTGCTGGACGGCATTGTCGAGCAGGTTGAGGACCATGCGGTGCAGCTCGTCGGGGTTGCCCTCGACCGTGACGGGGCCGTCCGAGCTCAGCGCGAGCTCGTGCTCGCCTGCGACGGGGCGTACCTCGGCGAGCGCGCCGGCCGCGATCTCCGCCAGGTCGCAGGCCTGACGGGCACTGACCCGCCCGGCGTCGGCGCGGGCCAGCAGCAGCAGATCGGCGACGAGCCGGCGCATGCGCTTCGAGGACCGCAGCGCGGAGGTGACCGCGGCCCGGTCCTCGCGGTCGGCCGCTTCGAGCGAGGTCTGGAGCAGCTCGAGGTTGGCGAGGATGCTCGTCAGCGGCGTGCGGAGCTCGTGCGAGGCGTCGGCGACGAACTCGCGCTGGCGCTGCATCGCCTGCTGGGTCTCGGAGCGCGACTGATCGAGCGCGCGGAGCATGTCGTCGAGGGTGCTCGCGAGCTCGGCGACCTCGTCGTCGGTGTCGGGAGAGGGGATCCGCCGGGAGGGGTCGCGGGTCGACGCGATCTCGCGCGCGGCGGCCGTCAGCGACGAGATCGGGCGCATGGCGCGGCTCGCGACGGCGAGGCCCGCGAGGTAGGCGAGCCCCGCGCCGACCAGCACTCCGGCGCCGAGGAACAGCCACAACCGGTCGATAGTCGTCTGGAGGTCCTGGTGGTCGCGCGCGTACTGGACGAACAGCGGGGGCAGGCCGAGCTCGCTCGTCGGGATCGGGGCGGTTGCGACCTCGTACGCCCCAACCGTCTGGATGCTGTCGGGCTCCGGCGGTCCGAGGTCGGGCGTGTTCGCCGGCCCGACCACCTGCCCCGACTCGGTGATGACGCGGAAGATGGCCCCATCCGCCATCTTCGAGCCCGTGAGGTCTGGTCGCCGGATGGCGAGCCGGGCTCCGACGTGAGTCACCTCGGTCTCGAAGGCCAGCTGGCCGGCGGTGTCGCGCAGATCGTCCCGGAAGTCGCCCTCGAGCTTGTTCTCGGTCAGGCGCCCGACCACGGCGGCGAACCCGAGCAGGATGATCAGCGTCAGAGTCGCGGACACCGCGGCCAGGCGCCACCGCACGGGCCACCGCTGGGGAGTTCTGAGCGCCCGCTCGACCAGACCCCGTCGGCCCACTCCCAGCACCCCCTTCGTCAGGCGCGCAGCACGTACCCGGCGCCGCGCTTGGTGTGCAGAATGCGCGGCTCGTCGTCCGCCTCGAGCTTGCGCCGGACGTTGGAGATGAAGACGTCGATCGTGTTCGTCATCGCCATCGGGTCGTAGCCCCACACCTCCTCGAGCAGCCGCTCGCGCGAGATCACCAGCCGCTCGTTGCGCATCAGGTACTCGAGCAGCTCGAACTCGCGATTGGTGAGCTCGATCGCCCGGTCGCCGCGCGCGACCTCGCGGGTGTCCGGATTCAGACGCAGGTCGCCGACCGTGAGCGACGCGCTGCCGCGCGGGGGGCGGCGCCTCAGCAGCGCCCGGATCCGGGCCAAGAGCTCCTGGCGCTCGAACGGCTTCACCAGATAGTCGTCGGCGCCGCTGTCGAGCCCCTCGACCCGGTCCTCGAGCTCGGCGCGGGCGGTGAGGATCAGGATCGGGACGTCGCCCTCGGCCCGCAGGTGGCGGCAGACCTCGACCCCGTCGACGCCCGGCAGGCCGAGGTCGAGGATGACGAGGTCGGGCACGAACTCGGCGGCGGCCGGCAGCGCGACCTCGCCATCGGCGGCGACGCGGACCTCGTGGCCCTCCTGGCGCAGGAATCGGCGCAGCACGTCCGCGATCTCGGCGTCGTCCTCGATCACCAGCACGCGCCCGGTTGCCACCTCGCTAGTGACCATCACCACGTTAGGTTAGTCCGCGGCGTGCCGGATTCCCCCGTGATTTAGGCACGTTTTACGCGTGCGCAGGGGTCCGCGGCCAGGCGTCGAAGACCCGTATGTGCGAAAGAGCTCGAAGCGCACCACGCGCGGCCGCAGGCCCGCGCGTCGTCGCACGCCGGCCAAGCGGCAGGGCGCGCGTGGCCGCGTGCCGGAGGGCTGGGGCGGCATCGCGGCGCTGGAGCAGCGGCACCTCGATCTGATCGGTCTCGGGCTGGTGGCGCTCGCCACCTACCTGTTCTGCGTCCTGCACCTCGGCTGGAACGGGGGACGGGTCGGCACGGCTGCCGAGGACGGGCTCTCGTACCTCGCCGGCGCGTGCGCGAGCGTAGTCCCGCTCGTCATCGCCGCGGTGGGGGTCGCGCTGGTGCTGCGTCCCTTCATCAGCTCGCCGGGGGCGGTGAACGCGGGAGTCGTCTGCATCGTCGCGGCGATACTGCTCGCCCACGCCGCCCAGACCGGCGGCCTCGGTCCCGACGGGCCGCCGGCCCGCCACGGCTACTTCGACGCCGACTTCTTCGGCGAGCACGGCGGGATCCTGGGCGAGACGCTGTACTGGGCCACGACCACCCTCTTCCAGCGCATCGGCGCCCACATCATCGGCGTGCTGTTGTTCGTCGCCGGTCTGCTGCTGCTCAGCGGCACGACCGTCGCGGGGATGATCCGCGCGCTCGGCCGTTTCCTCGGCCTGGCGCGGGACGGCGCCCGCGACCTCGGCACCGCGGTCCGCGAGACGGCCGCGAAACGCAGCTCGCCGGACGAGGAGAAGGTGCTGACCAGGGTCGCCGCGACGGAGCCGATCGCGACGGAGCTGCTCGGGCCGGAGCCGGACGGTGGGGAGGCCGATCGAGCGGACACCGGAGAGATCGCGGTGACCGAGCCGGCGACCAACGGCGACGGGTCCCCGCAGCCGCTCAGCTTCGACGAGGCGATCAGCACCCCGACGCCCGACGATGACGACGGGCCCGACGTCCCTCCCGAGCCAGCCCGGGAGATCGAGGTCGCCCGCACACCGCAGGGCGAGCGCCGCACGCGGGGCGGGATCACCGAGTCCGACGAGATCGACTACAAGCTGCCCTCGCCCGAGCTGCTCGAGCGGGGCGGGAACGACCCCGGTCCCGACACGCGCGATCGCGAGGCGGTCGGCCGGGCGCTGCTGGAGACGCTTGGGAGCTTCGGGGTCGAGGCCGAGATCGTCGGCACCGTGATCGGGCCCCACGTGAGCCGCTACGAGCTGCGGCTCGCGCCGGGGACCAAGGTCGCCAAAGTCACACAGCTCAAGGACGACCTCGCGTACGCCCTGGCGTCGACCGACATCCGCATCCTCGCCCCGATCCCCGGCAAGCACGCGATCGGTGTCGAGGTCCCGAACCGGCGCCGCCGCCTCGTGCGGCTGGGCGACATCTACCAGGGGCGACCGTCCAACTCGTCGCCGATCGTTGGCTGGCTGGGCAAGGACATCGCGGGGCACGCGGTGTGGACCGACCTGGCGAAAATGCCCCACGTCCTGGTCGCGGGCACCACCGGATCGGGGAAGTCCGGGTGCATCAACGCAATCCTCAGCTCGCTGCTCCTCCACGCCTCCCCGAACGAGCTGCGACTCGTGCTCGTCGATCCCAAGCGGGTCGAGCTGAACCATTACGAGCACGTCCCGCACCTGCTGACGCCCGTGGTCACCAACCCGCGGCTGGCCGCGAACGTGCTCGCCAACCTGATTGGCGAGATGGAGTCCCGCTACGAGGTGATGGGCGAACTGCGCGCGCGCAACCTCGTCGAGCTCAACCGCGCCCGCAAGCGCGCCGGCGAGCACCCGCTTCCGCACGTTCTGTGCGTGATCGACGAGCTCGCCGACCTGATGATGGTCGCCCCGGCAGAGGTCGAGGACTCGATCATCCGCCTGGCGCAGAAGTCGCGCGCGGTCGGGATCCACCTCGTGCTCGCGACCCAGCGCCCCTCGACCGACGTGATCACCGGGACGATCAAGGTCAACATCCCGGCGCGGATCGCGTTCGCGGTCGCGTCCCAGGTCGACTCGCGGGTGATCCTCGACCAGGGCGGCGCCGAGACGCTGCTCGGCCAGGGGGACATGCTGTTCCGCCCCGCCGGGACGTCGAAGCTGCAGCGGATCCAGGGGGCGTTCGTGACCGAGGACGAGATCGCGCGGCTGACCAAGCACTGGTCGAAGCAGGGAGCGCCGGAGTTCGCCGAGGAGCTGCTCGAGGCTGCCCCCGACGAGGCCGCCGAGGAGGCGGAGCGCGACAACTCCCCCGATCAGGACGACCTGCTCGCCGAGGCGGTGCGGCTCGTCGTCTCGACTCAGACCGCGTCGGTGTCGATGATCCAGCGGCGGCTGCGGGTCGGTTACACGCGCGCCGGGCGGCTGATCGACATGCTCGAGCGCCGCGGAGTGATCTCGGGCTACGAGGGCTCGAAGCCGCGCCAGGTGCTCGTCTCCGAGAGCGAGCTGCCGCGGATGCTGCAGCGCATCGAGTCGGGCGGGGAGGGGAGCGGCGCCGAGGAACGTGAGCCGGAGCCCGTCGTGGCCCAGGACGGCGGCGGCGAGGAGGAGTGACGGCGGCGCCCAAGTGACCGCCGGGGCCGTCGCCCCGCGAGAATACGGTCGCAGTGGCGACCGATCGTGGAAACGGAGGGCCGATCGCGGTTGGCGCGGTCCTCAAGCAGACGCGCGAGCGACGCGGGATCGAGCTCGAGACGGTCGAGCAGGAGACCAAGATCCGCTCCAAGTACCTGCGCGCGCTCGAGGACGAGGACTGGGACGTGCTGCCGGGCCCCGCGTACACGCGGGGCTTCATCCGCGCCTACGCGGAGCTCCTCGGGCTCGACTCCGAGGTGCTAGTCGACGAGTACCGGCGCCGCCACGAGCAGCCCCCGACCGCGAGCTACGAGCTGCCCGAGCCGCTGCTGCGGGGGCGGAGAGCGCGCGAGCGGGTCGCGTCGCCGACCGCCCGCTACGTGGTGCTCGGGTCGCTCGCGGCGCTCGCCGCGGTCCTGCTGCTCGTGCTCGGGGTGACCGCTGGGAACGACGACGACGGCGACGGGGGCTCCGCGGCGACCGGGCGGGGCACCGAAGGTCGCCGGGACGCGAGGCGGGACCGTGACTCGAACGGCTCCGGGCCGGGCGACGGCGCGGGCGAGGTGACCGTCAAGCTGGTGGCGCGATCCGACGTGCAGGCGTGCCTGATCGACAACCGCGGCCGGGTCCTGATCCCGGACCAGCTCCTGACCACGGGGGTGGAGGACGGGCCGTACGTCGCCAAGCGCTTCCGCCTCGAGCTCGACCCCGGCGAGGCCCGCGTGGTGGTCAACGGCGAGCCCGCGGCGGTCCCGCGCTCCTCCGAGCCGGCCGCCTACAGGCTCAGCCCGCGCGGCGTGCGCGCGACCGAGTTCACCGGGAGGCTGTGCGAATGAGCGTCCGAGCCGGGATCGTGGTCACCGGCACCGAGGTGCTGACCGGCCGGATCAGCGACCGCAACGGGCCGTGGGTCTCGGAGCGGCTCGAGGAGGTCGGCGTCGACGTCGCGCACATCATGACCGTCGGCGACCGCGCCGAGGATCTCGAGGCCGCCCTGCGCTTCCTCGCCGCGGAGAGGATGGACCTCGTCGTCACCTCGGGGGGGCTGGGGCCGACCGCGGACGATCTCACCGCGGAGGTGGTGGGGAAGTTCGCCGGCCGCGAGATGGTGCTCGACGCGGGCATGGAGGAGAGGATCGCCGCGATCCTGCGCGAGTTCGCCCGGCGGCTGCGCTTCGACCCCGACGCGCTGCGGGCCGCGAACCGCAAGCAGGCCATGGTCCCGGATGGCGCGACGACGATCGCCCCCGCGGGCACCGCGCCCGGTCTGGTCGTCCCCGCGGACTCGTTGGTCGTGATCGTGCTGCCCGGCCCGCCGCGGGAGCTGCACGCGATGTGGCCGCATGCGCTCGCCACCGAGCCGGTGCGCGCGGTGCTCGAGCGCGCAACCCCGTACAGGACCGCGACGATGCGGCTGTTCGGGATCCCGGAGTCGGAGATCGCCAAGTCGCTGCGCGAGATCGAGCAGAGCACCGACCTCTCGGCGCTCGAGATCACGACCTGCCTGCGGCAGGCCGAGCTCGTGATCGACGTCCGCCACCGGCCCGAGGACGAGCCCCTGGCGGCCCGGCTGCGCGAGGAGATCGCCGAGCGCCACGAGCGCTTCCTGTTCAGCCGCGACGGGCGCTCGGTCGACGACCAGGTCGCAGAGCTCCTGGCGGGGCGCCGGATCGGGGTGGCAGAGTCGTGCACGGCGGGGATGCTCGCCGTGCGGCTCACGGACCGCCCCGGAGCGTCGGCGTACGTCGCCGGCGGGGTGGTCGCGTACTCCGACGACGCCAAGGTCGACCTCCTGAACGTGGCGCCGGAGCTGATCGAAGCGCACGGAGCCGTGTCGGTCGAGGTCGCCGAGGCGATGGCCGATGGCGCGCTCGACCGTTTCGGCGCCGACGTCGCGTGCGGCGTGACGGGGATCGCGGGACCGGACGGCGGCACCGACGAGAAGCCGGTCGGATACGTGTGCCTGTGCGTCAAGGACTCGGGCGGGGGAAGGATCGTGCGCGACCCGGTCCTGCCCGGCTCGCGGGCGGACATCCGCGAGCGCAGCGTCGCCGTCGCGATGCACATGCTCCGGCACCTGCTCAGCGGCGAGGAGCCGCCGGTGTGATCAGCGGCGCGAGCCGAGGAATGACATCGCCCGGTCGAGCACCAGGTCGGGGCGCTCGTCGGCGATGAAGTGACCGACTCCGGGCACGAGCTCGACCCGGAGGTCGTCGGCGAGACGCTCGCTGTCCTCGAGCCCGCGCGAGCTCATCACGGGGTCGTCGGTGCCGAACACGAGCCGGGTCGGGGTTCGGAGTCGGGCGCGGCGGTAGCGACCGCGGAGGATCGCGGGCATCTCCCGGAGCGCGAAGCTGCGGTAGTACTGGACGCTGGCGCGCGCACGTGCCGGCTCGCGGAACTGGCCTAGGAACGTCTCGCGGTCGGCGGGGGTCCAGGCCGGCGGGCCGGCGCCGATCCACCGGAACACCGGGTTGGCGGCTCCGGCTGCTCGCACGGCCGCTTCGCCGAGCGGTGAGGCGATCACCCACTGGTACCAGAACCGCCACAGCGAGGCGAGGTTGCGGGCGTCGGGGGGTAGGAAGGGCGGCAGGATGTTGAGCGCCAGCAAGCGCGCTATCCGCTCCGGCTCGCGCATGCAGATCAGGAATCCGATCCACCCACCCCAGTCGTGCCCGACGAGCTGCACCCGCTCCAGCTCCAGAGCGTCGAGCAGCGCCAGCACGTCGCTCGCGAGCTCCTCCTTCTCGTAGCCCGCCGCCGGCGCGTCGCTCCACCCCAGCCCGCGAAGGTCGGGGCAGAGGACGCGGTGGCGCCGGGCCAGCGACGGGATCAGCCCGCGCCACTCGAACCAGTGCTGGGGCCACCCGTGCAGCATCACGACGGGATCGCCCGCTCCCGCCTCGGCGACGTGGAAGCGCAGCCCTCGCGCCTCGACCAAGCGGTGTTCAACGCCCTCGACGTGGGGAAGCTCGCGGCCCACGGCGACCCGCAGTGTGACGGGTGCCGGGTGCCGCCGGCATGCGACTGGGCGCGGCGAACATGTGTTCGTATCATCGAGCACCATGCTGCTGCATGCCGACGTCGACGCCTTCTTCGCCTCCGTCGAGCAGCGAGACGATCCCCGGCTGCGCGGTAAGCCCACGATCGTCGGGTCCGGCGTCGTAATGGCGGCCAGCTACGAGGCGCGCGCGTACGGCGTGCGCGGGGCGATGGGCGGGGCACAGGCGCGACGGCTGTGCCCGCAGGCGATCTTCGTCGAGCCGCGGTTCGAGGCCTACGTCGAGGCGAGCAGGGCCGTGTTCGACGTCTTCCGCGAGACCTCGCCGGTGGTCGAGGGCCTGTCGTTGGAGGAGGCGTTCCTCGACGTCCGCGGGCTCGAGCGGATCTCGGGCTCCCCGGTCGAGATCGCGCGCCGCCTGCGGCGCGAGGTGCGCGAGCGTATTGGGCTGACGATCACCGTCGGGGTGGCGACCGGGAAGGTGATCGCGAAGATGGCGAGCCGAATGGCCAAGCCCGACGGGCTGCTCGTGGTCCAGCCGGGGAGGGAGATTGAGTTCCTGCACCCGCTCCCTGTCGAGGCGGTGTGGGGCGTGGGCCCGTCGACGGCCCGCAAGCTCCACGATCTGGGGATCGCGACCGTTGGCGAGATCGCCGCCGCAGGGGAAGCGTTCCTGGCATCCACCCTCGGGCCGGCGGCCGGGCGCCGCCTGCACGCGGTCGCGCACAACCGCGACTACCGCCCCGTGCGAGCTGGCCGACGGCGGAGCTCGTACGGGTCGCAGTCCGCGCTCGCGTCGACGAGGTCGCGCGAGGCGCTGAACACGGTCCTCGCCGGGCTGGTCGACCGAGTCACCAGGCGGATGCGGGCGTCGGGCCGGGCGGGCCGCACCGTGACGTTGCGGATGCGGTTCGACGACTTCACGCGGGCGTCGCGCTCGCGCACGCTTCCGTACGCGACCGCGGCGCAGCGCACCGTCCTCGCCGCCGCCGCCGAGCTGCTCGACGCCGCCATGCCGACCATCCGCCGCCGCGGCCTGACCCTGGTCGGCGTGACCGTGGGGAACCTCGACGGGCGCGGCTTCGGTGTCCAGCTGGAGCTCCCGCTCGGGCGTGGGTGGTCCGCCGCCCTCGACGCGGCGGTGGACGAGCTGCGGGAGCGGTTCGGCTCCGACGCGGTCACCCGCGCGGCGCTGCTTGGGCGGCGGCGCCTGTCGCCGTCGCTGCTGGCCGACGAGCAGAAGGCGACACGCTCCGGGCACGATCGCGACTTGTCGCGTGCCGATCGCTCTCGTAGCTTGCCCCGGTGGCGAAGGAACGGTTGAAGAGCCCTAGGGCCCGCCTGTTCGTGGCGCTCGACCTGCCGCCCGCGGTCCGCGAGGGGCTCGGCGAGTGGCAGCGCGCGGAGCTGGCTGCCGATCCGGCGCTGCGGCCCCCCCAGGCGGAGACGCTCCACATCACGCTCGCCTTCCTCGGCTATCACCCGAAGCGGGCGGTGGGGCGGATCGCCGACGCGGCGCTCGGCCTCGAGCTGACAGCGCCCCTGATCACGCTGCGGCCGGATCCGGTGCCGGTTCCGCGGAGCCGCCCGAGGCTGTACGCGATCGACGCGGACAGCGACGAGACGGTGACGCTCCAGTCCGACGTCGAGCGGCGGCTCGTCGAGGCCGGGTTCTACGAGCCCGAGAAGCGCGACTTCTGGCCCCACCTGACGGTGGCCAGGGTGCGGTCCGCGAAGCGGCCGCCGGGGCGCCGGCGAGGCAAGCCGGCACGGGTCGAGCGCCCGCCCGGCCCCCTCCCGGAGGCGCTGCTCGATCCCTTCCGTGGCGTCCGGATCGCTCTCTACCGTTCGCATCTCCGGCCCTCGGGCGCGGAGTACGAGTCCTTGGCGCAAACGGAACTGCTGCCGCGAGGCGGCGGAAAGGCGAGTTAGACATGGCAGAAGGCAAGCGAAGCACCCCCAAGGACGACGGCGCCAAGGACGCGAAGGCCAAGGACGCGGCGCTTCAGGCCGCCTTCACCCAGATCGAGCGCGAGTTCGGGCAGGGGTCGCTGATGCGCCTCGGCGATCAGAACGCGGTCAAGGTCGAGGCGATCCCGACCGGCGCGCTGTCGCTCGACGTGGCGCTCGGGGTCGGCGGCGTCCCGCGGGGGCGAATCATCGAGATCTTCGGGCCCGAGTCGTCGGGGAAGACGACGCTCGTGTACCACATCATCGCCGAGGCCCAGGCGCGCGGCGGGGTGTGCGCCTTCGTCGACGCCGAGCACGCGATCGACCCGATCTACGCGCGCGGCATCGGCGTCGACACCGACGAGCTTCTCGTCTCGCAGCCCGACTACGGCGAGCAGGCGCTCGAGATCGTCGACGTGCTGGTGCGCTCGGGCGCCATCGACGTGGTCGCCGTCGACTCCGTCGCGGCGCTGACGCCGCGCGTCGAGCTGGAGGGGCAGATGGGGGAGACTCAGGTGGGCCTCCAGGCGAGGCTGATGTCGCAGGCCCTGCGCAAGCTGGCCGGGAACCTCAACCGGGCCAAGACCGCGTGCGTGTTCACGAACCAGATCCGGGAGAAGATCGGGGTCAGCTTCGGCTCGCCCGAGACCCAGCCCGGAGGGCGGGCACTGAAGTTCTATTCCTCGCAGCGGCTCGACATCCGCCGCATCGAGACGCTCAAGGAGGGCACCGAGGCGGTCGGTAACCGCTGCCGGGTGAAGGTGGTCAAGAACAAGGTCGCAGCTCCGTTCCGGCTCGCCGAGTTCGACATCGAGTACGGGGCCGGGATCTCGAAGCAGGGCTGCCTGCTCGACCTGGCGCTGGAGCACGACCTGGTGCAGAAGTCCGGGTCGTTCTTCTCCTACGGGGATCTGCGCTTGGGCCAGGGCCGCAACAACTCCAAGGCCTACATCGCGGAGCACCCCGAGCTGGCCGCCGAGCTCGAGGCGAAGATCTTCGAGCGGATCGGGATCGACCGCCCGTCCTCGGGTGCCGCGCCGGTGCAGGCCGTCGCCGACGGTGCCGAGCCCGCGAAGGGGGCGAAGAAGGCGGCGCAGCAGGAGTCCGAGCGCAAGGCCGCGTAGGACGGCGCCGGGCGGGGTCCGATGGCGACGGACGACGACGCGGCGCGAGTGCCCCGTCCACCAATGGGCGCCCCGTTCTGGCGGCTGCGAGTCTGCGCCTGGTCGCGTCCTCAGTCGCCGAAATGGCGCTGCCATTCCGGCTCCCTGCGTCCTTGCCATGCTTGACTCTCGCGCGCCAGAAGCGGGCCACCATTGTCGGACGAGGCACTAGAGCTGGCCCTGCGGGCGCTCGGTCGGCGCGAGCGCAGCAGCGCCGAGCTGCGCTCGTGGCTCGCGGATCGCGAGGTCGCGGACGACGAGGCAGACGCCGTGGTCGCCCACCTCGAGGGAATCGGCCAGCTCGACGACGCGCGCTTCGCGCGTCGCTACGCGGAGGACAAGCGCGAGCTTGCGGGCTGGGGCGCGGAGCGGATCCGCGAGGCGCTGCTGGCGCGGGGCGTCGCCCCCGAGCACATCGAGCCGGCAGTGGCCGCGGACGGCCCGGCGGAGGAGCTCGAGCGCGCCGCGGCGCTGCTGGTGCGCCGGGCGGAGCCGCTCGAGTCGGAGCGTGAACGCGCCCGCGCGCTCGGCTACCTGACCCGCAGGGGGTATTCGTACGAGATCGCCCACGAGGCGCTGCGGGCGTACGACCGCGAGTCCACGTAAGCCCGGGGTTATCCTCGCGCCGGTGAGCGAGTCGGCGACGATCGAGGTACGCGACCTGCGCAAGGACGAGCTGCCCGCGGCGGTTGGCGTGCTTGCCCGGGGCATGCGCGACAACCCGCTGCACGTCGCCGCGTACGGCACTGACCCGGAGTGGCGGCTGCGCTGCCACGAACGGCTGATGCGCGCCGTGCTGACGGGATCGCCCACTCCGGAGCCGATCAGCGCGCTACGCGACGGGACCCTGGTCGGGGTCACTGGGGTCGCCCCGCCGGGGACGTGTCAGCCAACGGGGAGGCAACGCCTGCGCATGCTGCCCACGATGGCGATGCTGGGGCCGCGCACCGCAAGCCGGGTAGTGCGCTGGGTCTCGACCTGGGCCGAGCGCGACCCGGATGAGCCGCACGTCCATCTCGGACCGCTCGCCGTCGACGCGCCCGTACAGGGCCAGGGGATCGGTTCGGCGATCATGCGTGAGCACTGCCGGCGCCTGGACGAGGCCGGCGAGGTCGGCTACCTGGAGACCGACAAGCCCGACAACGTCCGCTTCTACGAGCGGTTCGGGTACGAGGTCGTCGGCGAGCAGGCGGTGATCGGGGTGCCGAACTGGTTCATGCGACGGCCTGCGCAAGCCACGCCACGTGCGTAGCTCGCCCCGGGCGCTGGATTTGCCACGAGCGCCGCGTGCCAATACCATCAGGCGGCGGCTGCGTGCCGCTCACGGACACGAAAGTTTGGCTGTTAGCAAGACTTCGATCATGGATTTCAGAGAGGTAGGAACGGTTCTCGCGGAGCGCCTCGCGGCGCGAGGGAGGCTTCGCCTCTAGCGGGCCGCGAGAGCGCTCATCCGGTCGCGCTGCGCGAGTTGGCGATGCCTTCCCGCGGCGGCCGGCTCCCGGCAACAGTTGGACAGACGCGTCTGCGAGGCCCGCGGTCGCCGGCGCCGCCATCGAGACAGCGCCGCGACGACCAACACCGAGTGGCCCCGCACGGGCCTGGGAGAGAATCGAGCGATGGAGATAGGCGCACTGTGGCCGTTCGGCCGCCGCCGCCGCGCCGACGATGGCCGATCCGACCCGGAGGCGTCCGGCCGACGGAGCCAGGCCCGCGAGGCCGCGCGGCCGGCGGACGACGGGGAGCCGCCCGCCGCGGTCACGAGCGCCGACGAGGAGCTGCGCGCGCGGCGGGCGGAGATCGCGCGCATGGAGGAGCAGGCGCTGCGGCGGGCGGAGTCGATCAAGGTGCAGCTCGCGGAGCTCGATCGGCGTCGGCAGGCGCTCGAGGACCGCGCCCGCAACCTCGAGCAGCAGTCGGAGGAGCTGAAGCGCGCCAAGCGTGTCCAGCGCCGCGAGCTCGAGCAGATCTCGGGGTTGAGCGCCGCGCAGGCGAAGCAGATCCTGATCCGGGAGGTCGAGGAGGAGGCCCGCCATCAGGCCGGGCTCAACCTGCGCCGGATCGAGGAGGAGACCAAGCAGGACGCCGAACGGCGCGCCCGCAGCATCCTCTCGATCGCGATGCAGCGCCTGGCGGCCACACACGCCAGCGAGACCACGACCCGGCTGGTGGAGCTTCCCAACGACGAGATGAAGGGGCGGATCATCGGCCGGGACGGGCGGAACATCCGCGCGCTCGAGAACCTCACCGGCGTCGACTTCATCATCGACGAGACGCCGAACGCGGTCGTCCTGTCCAGCTTCGACGGCGTGCGGCGTGAGGTCGCGCGAGTGACCCTGGAGCGGCTGATCGCCGACGGGCGCATCCACCCCGCACTGTGCGAGGAGGTGTACGAGCAGGCCCGAGCTGACGTCGAGGCGCAGATCGCCGAGCACGGTGAGCGGGCCGTGCTCGATGCCAAGGTCCATCCGCTGGACCCCGAGCTGACCGCGATGCTCGGCCGGCTGCGGTTCCGGACCAGCTACGGCCAGAACGTCCTCGACCACCTGGTCGAGTGCGCGCAGCTCGCCGGGATCCTCGCCGAGGAGCTCGGCGCGTCGGTGGAGACCGCGCGGCGCGCCGCGCTGCTGCACGACATCGGCAAGGCTGTCACCCACGAGGTCGAGGGGGCGCACGCGTCGGTGGGGGCCAACATTGCCCGCCGCCACGGCGAGAGCGAGGCCGTCGCGCACGCGATGGAGGCCCATCACGGGGAGGTCGAGCCGCGCACCGTTGAGGCCGTCATCGTCCAGACCGTCGATGCCGTCTCCGGCGCCCGCCCCGGGGCCCGCGGCGAGTCGCTGGAGCAGTACGCGACCAGGCTGCGCGACCTCGAGGAGATCGCCTCGCGGCATCCGGGCGTGCACAAGGTGTTCGCGATGCGCGCCGGGCGCGAGATCCGGGTTATGGTCGATCCCGGGGAGATCGACGACGAACGCGCGGCGCTGATCGCGCACGAGATCGCCACCGCGGTCGAGAAGGAGATGGAGTACCCGGGCCGGATCAAGATCACGGTGATCCGCGAGAGCCGGGCGACCAGCTACGCGGGCTGACCGTCACCGCCGTCGGTAGGATCGGCACCGCATGGAGGAGACCGCCTTCTACGCCATCGGCATCGCGCTCGTCGTGATCGCCCTCATCGTGTCCGTGAGCGGGCTGCGCAGCGAGCGTTTCCCGACCACCAGGCTCGCTCTCGCGGGGGGCGTCGGCCTACTGGTGGCCCTGGTCGCCGCGACCACGACTTCGGCCGTGATCCTCGCGCGCGAGGAGCAGCGGCATCGCAACGAGGAGGCCGCCCACGAGGAGCAGGAGACCGCGACCGAGGCGGAACAGGAAGGCGAGTCCCCGAAGCAGCCCGAGGACCCCGAGGCGGATGGCGGCGCTCCCGCCGAGACCGGCGCGCTCGACCTCGAGGCCGACGCCGGGGGCGAGCTCGCGTTCGACACCGACGCGCTCGAGGCCGGCGCCGGCGAGGTCACGATCACGCTCGACAACCCGGCCTCCATCGAGCACGACGTGGCGATCGAGCGCGACGGCGAGGAAATCGCAAAGAGCGACCTGGTCAGCGAGGGAACGACCGAGGTCACGGCCGAGCTCGAGCCGGGCGAGTACGTGTTCTACTGCTCCGTCCCGGGCCATCGCGAGGGCGGCATGGAGGGCACCCTGACGGTCAAATAGCGGGCGGTACCCTCTCCGCGATGGCGCACAGGCGGTACCACGTCACCACGTGCGATAGTATTTGCAGCAGTGGCGGCGGTGCAGAAGGCCATCGGGGTGATCCGCGTGTCGCAGACCCGTGGCCGCGAGGGGGATGGGTTCGCCTCACCGGGGGAGCAGCGGGAGCGGATCGAGAGCGAGTGCGACCGGCGAGACCTGCGGCTTGCGGGAGTCCTTGAGGAGTTAGACGTGAGCGGGGCCACGCCGCTCACAAAGCGAGACGGTCTGCGCCGCGCCATCGAGGCCGTCGAGTCCGGGGACGCGGAGGTGATCGTCGCTGCCTACTTCGACCGCCTCGTCCGCTCGCTGCGGGTGCAGGACGAGCTCGTGTCCCGCGTGGAGCGGGCGGGTGGGCAGGTGCTCACCGTCGACGTGGGCGCGGTGACCAACGGCTCGGCGAGCCAATGGCTCTCGAGCACCATGCTGGGAGCCGTGTCCGAATATCACCGCCGCTCGACGGCGGAGCGGGTGCGGGGGGCGCAAGCTGCCGCCGTAGCGCGTGGCGTGGCCCCGTGGAAGAACACCACGCCTGGATACACCCGGAACGAGGACGGGGTGTTCGAGCCGAACGAGACGGCCCCGGCCGTGCGAAAGGCGTTCCGCATGCGCGGCGAGGGAGAGTCGATCTCCAAGATTCG
>DATHVJ010000142.1:0-8848 GCA_035461345.1 Solirubrobacterales bacterium
CATCTTCTTCGTCAGCCTCAGCTTCAGGGTTCTCGTCTCACCCGGCACGATCGGCAACTCCGCCCCCTGGAGCTTGTCGTTCTTGACCTTCGTCAGCTTCCCCTTGGCGCGTGCGGTGCACGCGTCGGCGCCACAGCTCGCCTTGACCTTCACGGAGCAAGTGGAGCCCAGGCTGCGCGGGCCACAGCCTTTACCCGGCCTGATGGTGGGGTGCTGCTTCTTCTTCCCGGAGAGCTGGAGGTCCGGCGAAGGGGTCGGGGTGATGACGCCCTTACCGGCGAGCGCGGCGGTCGGGCCTCCGGTTCCGGTGCTCAGGGTGCCGTGCTTAGGCCCGGTGCTCGTGGGGGTGAAGGTGACCGTGATCAGGCAGCCCTGGATCTGCCCCTCAGGAGCCGACAGCGTCGGTGGGCAGTCATTGGTCTGGGCGTAGTCGCCGGAGACGCTGATCCTGGGGTTGAAGGAATCGTTGCCCAAGACCGCCAGGGCAAGGCGCTGCGCCGTGCTCGTCGTTCCGAACTGCCGGTCGCCGAATTCGAAGCTCCCTCTGGGGACGCCAGGATGCGTCGCAGGATTAATGCAGGTCGCGGGGATCTGCTCGACAGTCGTCGGCGGCGTCGATGGGGGTGGGCAGTACCACGGGGTCAGGACCACCTCCGCGCTGGCGGTGCTCGCCGTGGCGGCCAATAGCACGACGGCGAGGCTCAGTGCGAGGATGCCGCCGGGAACGATTCTGCGCTTCATGCGTGCCCTCGCCCCAATCCGTGCCTTGGTGGTGCTGGTGTGAGCCCTCATTTCGGGCCTCCTTCGTGTCGTGGCCTCGGACCTTGTCTCCCGATGAGGCGAGCTTCGGTGCCGGTTGACTGCCAGAAGCCTCCGACACGGCGGTACACGTTCGGTACACACGGGCCGGGCTAGGCGCGGTCTAGGCGCGGTCTAGGCGCGGCGGTCGCCTCTTAGCGCCGCTTCCTGCCACGCCCCCGCCGATTCTTTCCGCCGCCGCGATTACGTCCGCCTGTGACCTCAGAATGGGGGAAGGTGGTGCAAGCCCCTGCCCGGAAACGGGTCGCCCCACCTCTTAGAAGCTTCCGTAAGACCTGCGCTTTGCCTGAGCGCGGGGACTGGTCGCGACAGCAGCGGGACTCGCGCCGGCGTCGTGGCACTGCGGCGTCGGCGCCAGCCCCGCACCAGCTCCCTCGGTGAAGCGCGCTGTAGACGACCAGTCAGCGAGGTAAGGCATGAAGTGCAGTTGGTGCGGCCAAAGGCCGCCGGCCAGCCAAGCAGCGATCTACTGCGACGACGAGACGTGCATCCGCGAGCGCGCAAGGTGCCGCAAGGTGCGCCAGCGTGATCGCGATCTAGCTGCGCGAATCGAGTGGCCGCGTCAACCGCGGCCCGAGCATGACGTGAGGCGAGACCGGGGGCGGCCCGAGGACCAGCTCCACCTGGGGCACCGATCTCGCACCTGGACGACCGGCGGCCAATCCGGCCCGGTCCTGACCTTGGAGGGCATTGAGATGCCGCCGATGACAGGCGACAACACGCTGAGATGCCGATGCGGCCTAGAGCTCCGCGCCCGCACCGACGCGGCGCTCGATGAGCTGCGCGCCCGCCACGACGGGGAGGTCTGCTTAGTCCTCCATCGGGGCGACCATTGGAGCGTCAGGGAGATGCTGCGCCAGCGCGAGCTGGGGATGGCCGACCGCGATGAGCTTCACGTGCTCGACGGCGACTGACGAGTTGGCGGGATGGCCTAGCATCCTGAAGGTAAGGCCCGCTCCGATGATGCTGCAAAAGAGCTACCACGTCACCACCTTCGGGTGCCAGATGAACGAACACGACTCGGAGCGTCTCAAGGGGATGCTCGACTCGCTCGGCTACGAGGAGAGCGCGAGCCGCGCCGATGCCGATCTGATCCTGTTCAACACGTGCTCGATCCGCGAGTCGGCGGACAATCGGTTCGTCGCCCATCTCGGCGAGGCGAAGCGGCTGAAGGGCGAGGCCCCGGAGCGGATCGTAGGCGTCGGAGGCTGCTGGGCGCAATCGGTCAAGGACGATGTCTTTGAGCGCTTCCCGTTCGTCGACGTCGCGTTCGGCCCTGGGCAGATCCACAAGCTCGCCGAGTTCCTCACCTCCGACTCGCTGACGGCGCAGGGGTTCTTCGAGTTCGAGGAGCTGTCCGGGCATCTGCCGATGAAGCGGGAGCGCGAGTTCCAGGCCTGGGTGCAGATCTCCCAGGGGTGCAACTGCGTGTGCGCGTACTGCATCGTCCCCTCGACCCGGGGGCGCGAGGTGAGCCGCTCGCCGCGCGAGGTCGTGGCCGAGGTGTCGGCGCTGGCGGCCGACGGGGTGCGCGAGGTCACTTTGCTGGGGCAGAACGTCAACAGCTACGGGCGCGATCTGCCGCCGGACGAGCGGATCCGGTTCTCAGAGCTCCTCGCGCGGGTCGACGCGGTCGAGGGGGTGGAGCGGATCCGCTACACGAGCCCGCACCCCAAGGACATGCGCGAGGACGTGATCCGAGCCCACGGCGAGCTCGACGCGGTCTGCGAGCACATCCACCTGCCGCTGCAGTCCGGGTCCAGCCGCGTGCTGAAGGCGATGAAGCGGACCTACGACCGCCGCCGCTACATGGATCGCGTCGCCCAGATCCGCGAGCATCTTCCCGACGTTGCACTGACCACCGACATCATCGTCGGCTTCCCGGGCGAGACCGAGGCCGAGTTCGCGGAGACGCTCGAGGTCGTCGAGGAGGTCGGCTACGACGGGGCGTTCACGTTCGTGTTCTCGCCCCGGCGGGGGACCGCGGCGGCCAAGTACCCGGATCAGGTGCCGCATCCCGTCAAGCGGGAGCGGATGCAGCGATTGGTCGAGGTCGTCCAGCGCCGCGCCCGCGAGCGCGCGGAGCGGTTCGTGGGTCGGACGATGGAGGTCCTGGTCGAGGGGCCGAGCCGGACCGACCCGGCGAAGATGCGGGGGCGGACCCGCCACAACAAGACCGTCAACTTCGACGGCACGGCGGCGCCTGGGGAGCTGGTCGAGGTCGAGATCGGGGGCGCCACTTCGACGACCTTGTCGGGGACGGAGCGCCTTCTCAGCAGGACCCTCTGAAAGTCCTCGCGCTCATCGGCCCCACCGGCGTGGGCAAGACCGCGGTTGCGGTTGCGGTCGGCGAGCTTCTGCGCGATCGCGGCGAGGACCCGGTGGCGGTGAGCTGCGACGCGCTGCAGGTGTACCGAGGAATCGAGGTGCTGACCGGCGCCGCTCGCCCCGATGAGCGCGCGCGGCTGGAGCACCGGCTGCTCGGCATCGCCGGCGTTGACGAGGAGTTCAGCGCCGGTCGATTCGCGCGGCTCGCCCGCGAGGAGATCGACTCCCTTCTGGCGCACGGCCGGCGACCGATCGTAGTGGGGGGCACAGGCCTGTACATGCGCGCGGCGCTCGCCGAGATCGAGCTCCGGCCGCCCGTCGCCCCCGCCGTGCGGGCGAGCGTGGAGCGCGAGATCGCCGCGCGTGGTCCCGAGGCGCTTCACCGCGAGCTCGCGCGCGAGGTCGCGGCCGAGACGCACCCGCGCGACGGCAAGAGGATCGCCCGTGCCCTCGAGCTGCAGCGGGCGGGGCTCGACCCTCCTCCACCGGGCGGCGGCGAGCTGTGGACGGCGGGCCTGCGCCACCCGACAGCCCTCGCAGGGCTGACGATCGACCGCGACGAGCTCGCGCGGCGAATCGACGCCCGCGTGGACGCGATGGTGGCCGAGGGAGCCGCGGACGAGGCTCGGCGCGCCGCGGCGGCCGGGGCGACGCGCACCGTGCGCGCCGCAATCGGCTTCGAGGAGCTGCTGTCAGGGGACATCGAGGCAACGAAGCGCGAGCAGCGCCGCTGCGCCCGCCGCCAGCTCACGTGGATGAGGAAGATGTCGGGCATCGAGTTGATCGACCGCACCGGCCGCGACGATCTCGACGTCGCCCGCGAAATAGTCTCGCTGCTCGGATGACGTCCGCGGAGCCGATCGACGTCGTGCGTCGCATCAACGACGCGTTCGCCGCCGCCCCGTTCGAGCAGGTTCGCGCCGTGAGCGGGGAAACCGACATCGAGGGCGCGGCGTCACTGACGGAGGGGCTCGCGCCCGGTAGGGACGTGTGGTGGCGCTGCTTCAGGGCGTCCGCGGCGCTCGGAGACCCGCTGTCGTGACGAGCGACCGGATCGAGATCGTGCGCGTGATCACGACGGCCTTCAGCGACCTCGACTTCGAGCGGTTTCGCGACGCGCTCGCGGGAGCGGACAGGCTCGAGGACCTCGTCGCGAGCGGGGGATCCCTGGGCGCGCTCATGCCCAAGGTGATCGACCCGGCTGTCCGAATACACCTGCACGACATCCACGCCGCGCACATGGTCGGGCGTGACTTCGAAGGTTGGGACGGGTGGCTGCGGTTCTGGCGCAGCTGGCTCGAGCCGTGGGAGTCGTACTCGGTCGAGTTCTCCCACTGGGAGGAGGTGGGCGACACGGTCCTGTTCAGGCTCGACATCGAGGCGCGCGGGCGAGGCAGCGGGGCTGAGGTGAAGGACAAAATCACCCAGGCCTGGACCGTGCGCGACGGCAAGGTCGTCGAGCTCGGCATGTACGCGAGCAGGCGCAGCGCGCTTCTCCACCTCGGCCACGGATAGCCTGGCGCGATGCGGTTCGAGAAGTGGCAGGCGCTCGGCAACGACTACGTGATCGTGGAGCGTGAAGGGCTTGCGTGGGAACTCACCCCGGAGCGCGTGCGGCGGATCTGCGCGCCTCACTTCGGCGTCGGATCGGACGGAGTGCTGCTGCTGTCGCCCGCCGGCGGCAATCACGTCGCCGAGCTTCGGATCTTCAACCCCGACGGCTCCGAGGCCGAGCTGTCGGGGAACGGCGCGCGCGAGGCCGCGCTGTACCTGCGGCGCCGGGGATGGACCGAGGAGGAAGAGTTCTCGATCCTCACCGCCGCGGGCGAGGTCCGGCCGCGGATCCTGTCCGAGAGCTCGTGCGCGATGGCGATCGGTCGGGCGAGCACGACCTCGAGTGCGTTCCCCTCGGGGGGCTCCGATGGGAGGGGGGAGCTCGAAGCCGGCGGGCGGCGGTGGGGTTTCCAGCACGTCTCGATCGGCAACCCTCAGTGCGTGATCGAGGTCGGCGACGACGTCGAGGAGCTCGACCTGGGTGCGATCGGCCCGGGGATCGAGAGGCACGAGCTGTTTCCCGAGCGCACGAACGTCTCGTTCACCCGTGTCGACGGCAGCACGGTTCGGGCGCGGGTCTTCGAGCGCGGGGTGGGGGAGACGCTTTCGTCAGGCACCGGCGCCTCCGGGGCGGCGGTGGCCGCTGTGCTCGGCGGCGCCGCGAGCCCGATTACGGTGCGGCTGGATGGCGGCGAGCTGGAGGTCGAGGTGAGCCCCGACCTCGACGTCGTCCTGATCGGCTCGGCGGAGCCTGTATACGCGGGAGAGCTGTTCGCCGAGATGCTCGCGAAGCTCGAGCGGCAGGACGGCTAGTCTGCTCGGCCCAATGACGCTGACCGACCCATCGAAGCGGCTCGAGGCGATCCCGCCGTACATGTTCGCCGAGCTCGAGCGACGGATCGCCGGCAAGCGCGAGGCGGGCATCGACGTGATCAGCCTCGGGATCGGCGACCCGGACCACCCCACGTTCGACCACATAGTCGAGGCGATGCGCCACGCGGTCGCCGATCCGGGCACTCACACGTACCCGAGCAACCGCGGGTGCGACGAGTTCAGGACCGCGGTGGCGTCCTTCTACGCGAACCGCTTCGGGGTCGAGCTCGATCCCGACCGCGAGGCGATGCCGGCGATCGGCGCCAAGGAGTGCATTTACAACCTGTGCTTCGCGTTCCTCGATCCAGGCGACGTGGCGCTCGCGGCCGACCCTGGCTATCCCGTGTACACGGGAGGGCCGGTGCTGGCGGGCGCCGAGGCGGTGCTGCTCCCGCTGCGACCCGAGCTCGGCTTCGTCCCCGACCTCGACGACATCGAGCGCGGCGCGGGGGGGACGCTCGACCGGGCGCGGCTGATGTTCGTCAACTACCCCAACAACCCGACCGGCGCGGTGGCGCCAGACGGGTTCTTCGAGCAGGTCGTGGACCTCGCGCGCGAGCACGAGCTGCTCGTCGTCCACGACAGCGCCTACTCCGAGACGACCTTCGACGGCTACGTTGCGCCGAGCTTCCTCGCTACTCCGGGCGCGATGGAGATCGGGGTCGAGGTGTTCTCGCTCTCGAAGGGCTTCAACATGACCGGGTGGCGATGCGCGGCGATCGTCGGCAATGCGGACGCGATCGCCACCTACTGGCGGCTGAAGACATACGTCGACTCGGGCCTGTTCGAGGCGGTGCAGCTCGCCGGCGCCGCGGCGCTGACCGGCTCCCGCAAGCCGATCGACGAGATGAACGAGATCTACACGCGCCGTCGCGATCTCGTCGTCGACACCCTGCGGGAGATCGGCGTCCCGATCGAGCCTCCGAAGGGCACGATCTACGTCTGGGCGCCGGTGCCCGAGGGCCACACCTCGGTCTCGTTCTCCGAGCTCGTCCTCGAGGAGGCCGCGGTCGTCGTCTCGCCCGGCTCGATGTACGGCCCCAGCGGCGAGGGCTTCTTCCGCATCTCTCTGACGACCCCGGACGAGCGGCTCACCGAGGCGCTGGAGCGGATGCGCGAGCACCTCGGCTAGCCCTTGATGACGCCGATCGGACGCAGCTGAGCAACCCTTGCGGCGAGGCCGGCGCGCTCGACGACGTCGACGACCGCCTCGACGTCCTTGTACGCGAACGGAGCCTCCTCGGTCAGGCCCTTGCTCGACGGGCAGCGCACGGTGATGCCCTGAGCCTCGAGCTGGCGGCGCAGCTCGGCGCCGCGGATCCGCTTGCGCGCGCGGGTTCGGCTCATCACCCTTCCGGCGCCGTGGCAGGCGGTGCCGAAGGAGCGCTGCATCGACCCCTCCCGCCCCCTGAGAACGAAGCTCGATGTCCCCATGCTGCCGGGGATGAAGACCGGCTGACCGACCTCGGCGTAGTCGGGCGGGATCTCGGGGTGGCCCGCGGGGAACGCCCGGGTGGCGCCCTTCCGGTGCACGCACAGCTCGCGGCCGCCGTGGCGTTCGAGCTTGGCGACGTTGTGGGCGACGTCGTACACCTGGCGGGTCCCGTCTGCCGCCTCGACGCCCAAGACCTCGCGGACGGACTCGCGGACCGCGTGCGCGATCGCGTGGCGGTTGGCCCACGCGAAGTTGGCGGCCGCCGCCATCGCACCGAGGTAGGCGCGTCCTTCGTCGGAGGTGATCGGGGCACACGCGAGCTGCCGGTCCGGGAGCTCGATCGCGTGCCGCCTCAGCGCGGCGTCCATCACCTTGACGTGGTCGGTACAGACCTGGTGCCCGAGCCCGCGCGAGCCGGAGTGGATGAGGACCGTCACCCCGTCGGTGGAGAGGCCGTACGCTGCCGCCCCCCGCTCGTCGAAGATCCGCTCGACGCGCTGGACCTCGATGAAGTGGTTGCCGGATCCGGCCGTGCCGAGCTGGCCGGCACCGCGCTTGCGGGCGCGCTCGGAGACGGACTCCGGGTCGGCCCCGTCGAGCCGCCCGCGGGACTCCGTTCGCTCGACGTCGTCCGGGGTGCCGATGCCGCGCTCCACCAGCACGCGCGGGCCGGCGTGCAGCACCGCGTCGAGCTGCCCACAGGACAGCCTCAACGCACCCTCGCGCCCGGCGCCGGCGGGGACGGCGCGCGCGATCTCGTGCACCAGGGTCTCCTTGCGTGCCCCGAGCTCGCGGGCCGCGACGGGGAGGGTGAGCAACCGCACGCCGCAGTTGATGTCGTATCCGACCCCGCCCGGCGACACGACTCCGTCGGGCGGCTCGGTGGCCGCGAGCCCGCCGACCGGGAACCCATAGCCCTGGTGGATGTCGGGCATCGCCATCGCGGCGTCGACGATCCCGGGCAGGGTGGCGACGTTCTCGAGCTGCTCGAGCGAGCGGTCGTCGCGAATCGCGTCGAGGATCTCGCGGCTTGCGAACAGGCGCGCCGGCACCCGCATGTCGGCTCGCTCGGTGGCCGCTATCTCCCACACCACCTCGTCGATCTGGCGCGGCTGCGGCATCGGGATCAGACGTCGAGGACGACCGTGGCGTGCCACGAGCCCTCGATCGCGGCCATCTCGAGCCGGTGGTAGGTGACCGCCTTGACCAGGTTCGGCGGCGAGGCGCGCACCCCGCTCACCCTCGCGTCGACCGAGTCGGCGGACAGCCGCAGCGAGTCGACTCGCTCGGGCACGAATCCGTCGGACTCGGCCAGGTAGACGAGCTCGCTCAACCACTCGGCGAGCAGCGTGCGGCGATCCGGGGCGCTGGCGTGCACCTCGTGCCGCGTCGGTTCGGCGCCCGAAGTGCCGTCCATGTGTTCGACGAGCAGCTCGCGAAGCGCGCCCATCGCCTCCGTGAACACCTCCTCCTCGGTCGGGGCGTCTACGTGCAGCTCGAGCTCGGCTGTGTGGTCGACCCAGCGATACACGGTCTCTCCCATTGTCGCCGGATAGGCTGCGGGCGTGGACGACGCCTTCGAGGGGTTGCCGGCGCGGTACGGAGGACGCTTCTTCACCGAGCAGGACCGCCGCCGCGTGAAGCGGAACATCGGCGGCTGAGACCGTGTGTCGAACGCAGTACTACTGCGCCAGCTCGCTCGACGGCTACATAGCCGAGGCCGACGACACGCTCGAGTGGCTGACCTCGTACGAGGGGAGCTACGAGGGCGGCGAGACCAGCCCCGGGAAGGCCGGCTACGACGAGTTCTACGCTGGTGTCGGAGCGCTGGTCAGCGGC
>DATHVJ010000143.1:0-5308 GCA_035461345.1 Solirubrobacterales bacterium
TGGTCACCGAGGGCGGGCTCGTGCACACGCCGCTCTCCACGGCGCTCTCGCGGCGCCGCAGCCGCAATGTCGTCGCCACGATCGAGCCCGCCGAAGCCCCGGCGCGAACCCTGTGCCTGAGCTGCCACCTCGACACGTCCCGCAGCGGGCTGATGTTCCAGCCCGGCGTCGTCGAGCACCTCAACGGGATCATCTCCGCCCAGGCCGCAGCCGTCCTCGCCCAGGCCGCCGAGGCACTGCTGGTCCGCCGCCGGCTGGGCCGCGGAGCGCTCGCCGCCGCTCGCGCCGTCGTCGCCGCCGGCCTCGGCCTGCTCGTCGAGCGCGAGCTTCGCGGCGGCGACGTCCCGGGGGCGAGCGACAACGCCAGCGGCGCGGCGGTCGTCGCGGAGCTCGCGGCGGAGTGCGCTTCGCGACCCCCCGCCAGCACGCGCGTCGTCGTGCTGATGACCGGGTGCGAGGAGTCCGGCCTGCTCGGCGCGCAGGCGTTCCTCGCTTCGCGCGACACGGCCGGGTGGCTGTTCGTGAACTTCGACAACCTCGGCGGGCCCGCGACGCTGCGCTTCCTGCGCCGCGAAGGCGTCCTCACGAAATGGGACGCCGATGCGAAGCTCGTCGACGCGGCCGAGCGTCTCCGCCTGCGCCGTCCCGAGCTCCGGCTCGAGCCCACCGACACCCCCGCCGGCCTGACCTACGACAGCAGCCCGGTGCTGGCGCGCGGCGGTCGCGCGATCACGTTCAGCGCCCAGGACGAGACGATCCCCAACCTGCACCTGCTTACCGACACGGTGGAGAACCTCGACCCCGAGGTGCTCGGTCGCGCTCTCGAGGCGGGGAGGGAGATGATCGCCGCGATCGACCGCGGCGAAGCCGACTAGCGGAGCGAGCCGCGACGGGCCGGCGCGAGGGCCTCCCAACCGGTCGGCGCGAGGCCCCGGGGCTTGGTCGGGGCGACGCGCGTACGGCCGATCCCTTCGCAGCCGGGCCCGTCCGCGGGCAGCTCCTGGAGCCCGTACTCGCCGAGCGTGGCGAAGTCGATCAACAGGTCGAGCCCGCCCATGATGCGGTGGACCAGGCGTCTCGAATTCGGGCTCATCACGGTGCGACCGTACGGGCGGCGCAGGACGGAACGTGTGTTCTGCAACCGATCTTGCACCTGGGTCACCGCCCACGCCTGCCGAAGCTGTGCGCGGCCGGGAGCACGGCGTCGAGGTCGGAGAGCTCGCGCCGCTCGCGCGTGCCCTCACCGTCGCGCTCGGTGCGTCCCGTCTCCCGCTCGCGCGGCGGCTCGATGTGGCGGACTTCGGCCACCGGCAGGTCCGGCCGCGACAGCGGGGACAGCGTCGACGCGACCACGTTGGTCGTTCCCTCGCGACGCTCGAGGCGGCCGCTCACGCGCGCGAACGACGCCGTGCGCACGATCAGCCGGTGGCGCTCGTAGACCGGTGGGGGGACGATCACGTTGATCGTCCCCAGCTCGTCCTCGAGCAGCATGAACACCACGCCCCGGGCGGTGGCGGGCCGCTGGCGCGCGACGACCATTCCCGCCACCTCGACCGGGGAGCCGTCGGCGACCCGTTCCACGGCGGCGCTCGAGGCCACGACCGGGGTCAACTCCGGGCGCAGCAGCTTCATCGGGTGGTTCTCCAGCGCGATCCCCACCGAGGCGTACTCCGCGACGACCTCCTCCCATGGAGTCTGCTCGCGCAGGGACGGTCCCGCCGGCACGGGGAGCGGGAGCGCCAATTGGACTCCCGCCCCCGCCCGCGAGGCGCCCGGCACCACCCCGAGCCGCCACAGTGCCTGCCGCCGTGAGCCGGCGATCGACTCGCACGCGCCGGCCCATCCCAGCCGCCGTAGCGCGTCCCTGCCGATCCCCGCCCGGGAGGGAAGATCGGCGAGATCGCGATACGGGCCACGGCGTTCGCGCTCCCCGACCACCGCGGCCGCGTCGTCCTCGCGCAGCCCGGTGACGTATCCGAGCCCGATCCGGACCGCCGCCTCCTCGACGGAGCACTCGACGCCGCTGCGGTTCACGTCCGGCCCCCGCACCTCGATCCCCCGCCGCTGCGCCTCATGGACGAGCGAGTCGGGGGGATAGAACCCCATCGGCTGCTCGTTGAGCAGCGCGCACAGGAACTCGGGGCCATAGTGGACCCGGAGCCACGTCGACTGGTAGGCCAGCAGAGCGAAGGCCGCCGCATGCGATTTCGGGAACCCGAACCCCGAGAACCCCATGATCCCGTCGAACGCCCGCTCGGCGACATGCTCGGCGACGCCTCGGTCGACCGCGCCGGAGACGAAGCGCTCGCGGTATGCGCGCAGGGCGGCGTCGGAGCGCTTGCGACTCATCGCCCTGCGCAGACCCTCCGCCTCCCCGGGGCTGAACCCCGCCAGCGCCATCGCCACCTGGATCACCTGGTCCTGAAACACGATCGCGCCCAGCGTGTCGGCGAGGATCGGCTCCAGCGACGGGTGGTCGTAGGGCACCTCGTATGCGGGGTCCTCGCGCAATCTGCGGCGCCGCTCCAGGTACGGGTGCACCGCGCCCCCCTGGATCGGCCCGGGCCGCACCAGCGCCACCTGCACGGTCAGGTCGTCGAGGTTCTCGGGCCGGCTTCGTCGCAGCATCTGCATCTGAGCACGGCTCTCGATCTGAAATACGCCCGTCGTCTCCGCCCGTTGGATCGTCGCGTACACCTCCGGGTCGTCGAGCGGGATCCGCGACAGGTCGACGCGCTCGCCGCGCATCCGCGCGACCTCGTCGACGCAGCGCTCCACTGCCGACAGCATCCCCAGCCCCAGCAGGTCGATCTTCAGGAACCCCGCGTCCGCGCACGAGTCCTTGTCCCACTGAACCGCCTGCCGGCCCTCCATCGCCACCGGCTGGACCGGGCAGATGTCGATCAGAGGACGGGTTGACAGCACCATCCCGCCGGGGTGCTGGGAGAGATGGCGGGGAAGGCCCCACGCCTCCCGCCCCAGCTCGAGCAGCGCCCGCCACCGCACCGACCGTGCCCGCTGCGGCCCTATCGCCTCCGCCACGTCCCGCTCCACGTCGTCGGGACGGGCGTGGACGTCGACGGAGCGCGCCACCCGCTCGATCTCCCCGGGCGGCAGGCCGAGCGCCTTGCCGAGGTCGCGCACCACTCCCCGCGAGCGATAGGTGGCGAACGCCGCCACGAGCGCAGAGCGCTCGGGGCCGTAGCGCCCGTGGACGCGCGGGATCAGGGTCTCGCGGATGTCGCGGGGGAAGTCGAGGTCGATGTCGGGCGCGTCTGCGACCTCCTCGTTCAGGAACCGTCCCAGGAACAGCCCGCAGCGGACCGGATCGACGTGGGACAGGCCGGTCAGGTAGCAGACGATCGAACTGACGCTGGACCCCCGCCCGCGCCCGGGCGGCAGCAGCGCTCGCGCCGACCCCGGTCCCCGCACCTCGCGCGCCACCTCGCGCGCCAGCTCCAGCAGGTCGCGATGCAGGAGGAAGAACCCCGACAGGCCGAGCGAGCGGATGACGCGCAGCTCCTCCTCGAGCCGCCGCGCCGCCTCGACCCGCTCGCCGCCTCGGGGATAGCGCTCGTCGAGGTGCGCCCGGCACAGCTCCGCCAGCTTGCGGTCCGCCCCGAGGTCCTCGGACCCCGGGTAGCGGTATCCGAGGTCGCTGGTGAGGTCGAACCGAAGCCGCTCCGCCAGACGCCCGCTCTCCGCGACGGCGTCGGGATGGTCGCGAAACCGCGCCGCGATCTCGGCCGACGAGGCCATCGCCGATGCAGCGTTCCCCCGTCGCTGCGGCTCTGTCTCCTCCAGCCTCGCGTGGAGGCGCACCGCTACCAGGGCGTCCTGGAGTCGGGCGCGTGCCGCGGCATGGGCGTGGACGTCGCCGGTCGCCACGCACGCCACTTCCAGGCGCTCCGCCAGCGACTCGAGCCACCGATTGCGGGATCGGTCGCGGCGCCACATTGGGCGCTGGAGCTCGACCCGGAACCGGTCCTTCCCGAACGCCGCCACGAGCCGCCGCCCGAGTGACTCCGCGCCCCGCCCGTCGTCGCTCGCCCACCCCTTTGCCAGGGCGCCGTCCCGGGCGCATCCCGACAGGCACACCAGACCGTCCGCGCGGCGCTCCAGCTCGGCGAGCGGGACCGAGGGGGGGAGGGGCTCGCGGTCGGGGCGAGGGCGGGTCCCCCGGTGCGCCTCGGTGACCAGACGGCACAGGTTGCGATAGCCGGCCGCGTCCTCCGCCAGCAGGGTGACGTGGAACGCGTTCCTCTCCCGGCCGGGATCCTCGACCGTGAGCTCGACGCCGGTGATCGGGCGCACCCCGACCCCCTTGCAAGCGTGGGCGAACTCCATCGCGCCCCACAGCCCGTCGTGGTCGGTGATCGCGAGCGCCCGATGGCCGTGGTCCGCGGCGGCGGCCGCCAGCTCCGCGGGGGACGACGCCCCGTCGAGGAACGAGTAGGCGGAATGGCAGTGCAGCTCGACGTAGCTCATGCCCGCTGCGAGAACCAGCGCCCATCCTCCAGCTCGCGAAACACGACCACGCACCTCCCGTCGGCGAGCGCCAGCTCGAAATAGCGGCGGCGGAGGGGGGAGGGCGTCCACCAGCGATCCTCGATCACCCACTCCTCCCGCACCGCCTCGACTGGCGTGCCGTCGACCGCGCGAGGCACCCCGTCGACTGCTTTGACGGTCGTCGGGAGGGGGAAGTAGCAGGAACCCCGCGACGACGGACGCGCAGCGGAGTACGTCGCGGGAGTCATGTTGGGAACGGTGTGAGCATCAAGCGTCGCTCCGGCACCCGCGAGCCCGGATCGACGTCGAGCACGCGCAGGACGGCGCCGCGCCCGCCCGCCGCCCTCGCCTGGCGAACCGCCTCGGCGACTCGCTCCCGGCGACGCTCCCGCTCGTCGCGCGACAGCGACGGTTGATCGTGGCCGGCGGGGCCCAGGACGAGCGCACGCAGGCCGAGCCGCTCGGCGGGGCCGGGGAGCTCGCCGAGCTTGGGCAGCAACGCCAGGCGGATCCGATCGGGATCGGCTGTGACCCGGCGCAGTGGCATGTCCGAGCGCCACCCGCCGCCGGCGGCGAGACGCGCCGTGATCCGCAGCTTGCGAAACGATCGGCCGTCCCGGCGGGGGTGGGCCAGCAGGCGACCGATCAGCAGCGCCAGCGCCCGCTCGAGCTGGATGCCGGAGACCGCCTCCGGGAGCGACAGGGACACGGATACGTCTTCGGGTGCCCGGCGAGGGCGCAGGTCGCGGTCGTTGCCCGCGGCAAGCTCGTGTGCCCGCAGGCCCATCGCCCCGAAGCG
>DATHVJ010000144.1:0-2083 GCA_035461345.1 Solirubrobacterales bacterium
AAGGTGTTGAAGAGCTGGTCGAGGTCGACGGGGGAGGTCGTGTCCTGGGCGGTGATCGCCGCTCCGTCCTCGAGCGCCGGCGCGTCGTCGGGCCCCGGCGTGACCGCGATGTAGCGGTTCGCGATCCCCGACAGTGACGCGGTGCGGATGACGGCGGTCGTCCCCTCGTGCAGCTGCTCGTCGACCGAGATCGTGATGTCGGCCTGCCAGTCGTCGGTCAGCTCGATCGACTCAATCGAACCGATCGGGTGGCCGGCGACTTGGACCTGGTTCCCATCGACGAGCTGGCCGCCGGTCTCGAACAGCAGCCGGTACTTGTAGCTGCTCCCGTTGCCGAGGAACAGGATCAGGACGAGGGCGATCGCGGCAAGCAGCGCGCCGAGCGCGGCGATGCGAGCCGGGGTCGATCGGCCGGCGCTGCCGCCTGCCCCGTCAGCCACTACCAGCTCCCACTCCCGGGATCACTCTCCCGAGGTGGTCAACACCGTGATCTGCACGCTCCCGTGCCTTCCGCGGTCGAAGCTCTCCTCCACCGACCCCCGGCAGCCTATATATCGTGGCGACCGGCAAGCCGTCGGCCATGCTCGTCGCCCCGGCAGCCGCTGTCAACGCTTCGCATCGGCAAGCCGGTCCGGTCCTCGAGGCATAGGCGAGGTGCCGAGGTTCGTTAACCCGCCCTTAATGCGGCAGGCTGAGATCAAACCCCCCGGATCGGACCGCAAGGCGCGCGAGGCCCAGCCGGCGCCCGCCGCCCGCGTGACGCTTGCGACCGCGCTGCTCGCCGCCGGTACGTCGTGGAACGCGGGCAACATCGGCCCGGTCACCTCCGCGCTGAGCGCGGACTTCTCGGTCTCGCTGACCGCGGTCGGGCTACTGTCCGGCACCGTCTTCTTCGCCGGTGTTCTCGCGACCACCACGGTCGCGCCGGAGCTCGCAAAGCGCACCGGCGTCGCGGGCGCGGCGCGGCTTGGCTGCATCCTGTGCGGCGCGGGGAACCTGCTGTTCGCGCTCAGCCCGTGGTTCGCCGGCCTGCTCGTGGCGCGGGTGCTGGTCGGCGGCGGCCTCGGCCTGGCGCTCGTGCTGGGGCCGATCTTCGCGCGCGAGTACGGCGGCGTGCGGCTGCTCGGTGTGTTCGGGGCCGGGGTCACGCTGGGCATGGCGGCGGCGCTCGGGGTCGGCAGCGTGCTCGAGGACGCCGGCGTCGAGTGGCGCGTCGCCTTCGTGGCCTCAGCGACGGCCGGGGTGATGGCGCTGCCGTTCCTGCCGGCGCGGATGCAGTTTGGCGGCCCCGAGCGCAAGGCCCGTGGCCCGCTGCGGTCGATGGTCCGCAACGCGAGTCTGTGGCGGGTGGGGCTCGTGTACGTCGGCTCGTTCGGGGTGCAGCTGATCGTCGGCGCGTGGCTGATCCACTACCTGACCGAGGACGACGGGATGGCGGTCTCTGTCGCCGGCCTGCTCGCGTTCGTGATGTTCGGCTTCTCGGCCCTGGCGCGCGACCTCGGCGGGACGCTCTCGGCCCGGGGGGTCTCGCCGGTCGTGCTCGTCGGGATCGCGCCGCTGCTCGCGACGACGGGGCTCGTGGCGATCGCGATCGACCGCTCGTTCGCGGTCGCGCTGCCGGCGGTGGTGCTGATGGGGATCGGGTTCTCGACGCCCTACGCGGTGATGATGGACGAGGCCCAGCGCCTGTTCCCGAAGCAGCCGCTGGCGCCGATCACCGTCCTGCAGCTCGCCGCCAACGCGGTCCCGATGGTCGTGATCCCGATCGTCGGCGCGGCGCTCGCCGCCGGCAGCGGTGAGGCCGCGCTGTTCGCGCTCGCCGCCTTCTGCGGCATCGGCGGCGTGGCGAACCTGAAGCCCGCGGTACCCGCCACCGACCCCGCGAAAGCGGACGCGAAGCGGAGCATTTCGCGGGCGTGACTACGCGATGAAGAACGCGACCAGCGACATCATCAGCGCGTAGAACACGATCGCCTCGGTGAGCGCGAAGCCGAGCCACATGATGCTCTGGATCTCGCCGCGCATCTCGGGCTGGCGGGTCACCGACTCGATCGTCTTGCCGAAGATGTAGCCGACGCCGACT
>DATHVJ010000145.1:0-4523 GCA_035461345.1 Solirubrobacterales bacterium
GACCGTCTGGCCGCGCTGGAGGCCGTCGGTGGAGTCCATCGCGACCGCGCGGACGCGATCGTCGCCGAGGTGCTGCTGCACCTCGAGGATCAGGGCGGACTCGGTCCGCGACTCTTCCACCGGGAGATCAATGCGAAGCGCGTGGTAGATCTCCGGCAGGTGGTCGGGGAAGGCGATGTCGACCACGACGCCTCGGACCTCGTCCACACGTCCAACGTTTCCGTTCTCAGTCGCCATGTGTCTCCTTATCCGAGCGCCTCGGCGCCCGCCACCACTTCCAAGATCTCCTGCGTGATCTCCGCCTGACGCACGCGGTTCATCTCCAGCGTCAGGTCGTCGATCATGTCCTCGGCGTTCTCGGCCGCGTTGCGCATCGCGGTCATCCGCGCACCGTGCTCGGACGCGGTCGACTCGAGCAGCGCCCGAAACACCGACAGGTCGACGTACTCCTCGAACAGCATCGGCAGCAGCTCGTCCGGGTCGGGCTCGTACTCCCACACCGCCCGCGCATGTGCCGCCTCGAGCTCCTCGTCCTCGACGGCCGCCTGCTCCGGGATCCCGGCGCCGAACACCTCCGCCTGCTGCAGGGGCAGCAGCGTCTGGCGACGCACGTACTGGGTCAGCGGCGAGACGTAGCGGTTGTAGATCAGCTCGACGCGGTCGAAGCGCTCGTCCACGTACGCCGCGGTCAGGTCCCGTGAGATCTCGCGCGCGTTCGCGAACCCGGGTCGGTCGGTGAAGCCGATGTACGAGCTGTCGACCTGCTCTCCCCGAAAGCGCAGCGTGGAGTCGCCGCGTCGCCCGACGACGTAGAACGTGACCCCGGTGCCCTCGGCCTCCAGCTCGCGCCTGAGCTGGATCCCGGCCCGAACGATGTTGGTGTTGAAGGCGCCGGCCAGACCGCGGTCGCCGGTGACGAGCAGGATTCCGGCGCTTCGCACCTGCTCGCGCTGCTCGAGCACGGGCACACGCGAGGTCCCCTCGGCGGCCTCGGCGACGCGGCGCGCCATCTTGCGGATCGCCTGCGCGTACGGCCGCAGGTGGTCGATCCGCTGCTCCGCGCGCCGCAGCCGCGCCGCGGCGACCATCTCCATCGCCCGCGTGATCTTGTGGATGTTCTTGACGCTGGCGATGCGGCCCTTGACGTCCTTCTGGGTTGCCATCTACATCACTCCCGCGAAATGCTCCGCTCCCGCTCGCTCGCACTCAAACGACTGGAAGTCTTGCTCGCTCGCTCTCGCGTCCGCTTTCGCGGGGTCTCGAACTCCTTGAGCGGCACGACGTCTCAAGCCGGGACCTCCTCGCGCTCCGGCTCTTCCTCCTCGGCCTCCTCCTCCGCGGCGCGGGCCGAGCGGGCGCGCTCCTCCTCGGAGCGGACGCGGTCGGACTCGCCGGCTTCGAGCGGGTTGCCCTCCTCGTCGAAGTCCGGCCCGAAGTCGTCGACCATGTCCTTGATCGCGTCGCCGAGGGCGCTCTCGTCCTCGTCCGAGAGCTGACCGGTGTCGTTGATTCGCGCCAGCAGGTCGGCGTGCTCGGCGCGCATTCTGGTGATCAGGTCCTCGAGGAACGACCCCACGCGCTCCGCCTTGATCCGGTCCAGGTAGCCGCCCGTGCCGGCGAAGATCGAGATCACCTGGTCGGCGACCGACAGCGGGCTGCGCTCCCTCTGGTTTAGCGCCGCGACGAGGCGCTCGCCCCGCGCAAGGGCCCGCTGGGTCTCGGGGTCGAGCTCGGAGCCGAACTGCGCGAACGCCTCCAGCTCGCGGTACTGCGAAAGGTCGAGGCGCAGCTTCCCGGCCACCCGCTTCATCGCCTTCGTCTGGGCGTTGCCGCCGACCCTCGAGACCGAGATCCCGACGTTGATCGCCGGGCGCACGCCCGAGTGGAACAGGTCCGACTCGAGGAATATCTGCCCGTCGGTGATCGAGATCACGTTGGTCGGGATGTACGCGGACACGTCCCCGGCCTGGGTCTCGATCACCGGCAGCGCGGTGAGCGAGCCGCCGCCGAGCTCGTCGTTCAGCTTCACGGCGCGCTCCAGCAGCCGCGAGTGGAGGTAGAAGACGTCGCCCGGATACGCCTCGCGCCCCGGCGGGCGGCGCAGCAACAGCGACATCTCCCGGTACGCCGCGGCGTGCTTCGAGAGGTCGTCGTAGATGCACAGCGCGTGCTTGCCGTCGTACAGGAAGTGCTCCCCCATCGCGCAGCCGGCGTACGGGGCCATGAACTTGATCGGCGCGGCCTCATCGGCGGAGGCGGCGACGATGATCGTGTTGTCCATCGCCCCGTGTTGCTCGAGCACCTCCATGAACTGGATCACGGTCGACAGCCGCTGGCCGATCGCCACGTAGATGCAGATTAGGTCCTTGTCGCGGTTGTTGATGATCGTGTCGAGCGCGATCGCGGACTTCCCGGTCTGGCGGTCGCCGATGATCAGCTCCCGCTGCCCGCGCCCGATCGGGATCATCGAGTCGATCGCCTTCAGCCCGGTCTGCATCGGCTCCTCCACCGGCTGGCGCTTGACCACACCCGGTGCCTTGAACTCGGCCGGACGCGTGCGGTCGGTCCTCACATCGCCCTTGTCGTCGAGCGGCCGGCCCAGCGGGTCGACGAGCCGTCCCAACAGGCCGTCGCCGACCGGGATCTCGAGCAGGCGGCCCGTGCGCTTGACGGTGTCGCCCTCGACGATCTCCTCCCAATCGCCGAACAGCACCGCGCCGACGTTGTCCTGCTCCAGGTTGAGCGCCAGCCCGACGACGTCGTGCGGCAGCTCGAGCATCTCGAGCGCCATGCAGTTGTCGAGCCCGTGCACGCGAGCGATCCCGTCACCGATGGAGAGCACGGTGCCGACCTCGGAGAGGTCGGCCGATCCCGTCTCCAACCCCTCGATTCGCTCGCGAAGGATCTTGGTTATCTCGTCCGGCTTGATCTCCATGGGGTTGGGCTTCCTCCTAGATCTGTCCTCGGTAAGTCCTCAGCGATCGCCCGCCTAGGCGGCCTGGGCGATCTCCTTTCTCAGCTTCTCGAGCCTGTTGCGAATGCTCGCGTCGAGCACCATGTTGCCGACCTGAAGCACCAGGCCGCCGAGGGCGTCCTCGTCGACGCGGCTGTGGAGCTGGACGCGACGATCCGTCTGCCGCTCGATCTCGGCGCCAACCCGCTCCACGATAGCCGGGTCGAGCTCGACCGCGCTGGTCAGCGTCACGTCGAGGAGCCTGTTCTCCTGCGCCCACAGGTCGTCGAACTGGCGCCGGATGCGGAAGATCACCGGCATCCGGTGCTTCTCGACCAGAAGCTCGAGGAAGTTGACGAGCTCGGGCTCGGCGCCGCTGATCGCGCGCTGGATCCCGTCCCGCTTCTCCGCGGTCGAGAAGTAGGGGCTGAAGAAGAACACGGCCAGGTCGCGGTTGGCTTCCAAGGCGTCGGCGAACTGCCCCAGCTGCTCGCGGATCGCGTCCAGCTTGCCCCTCTCCTTCGCGACCCCGAACAGGGCCTCGGCGTACACGCGGGCGATCTCCTCCACTACAAATCCCGCCCGAATCCTCGGCTCTCGCTCGCTCGCCCGACGACCACCGGCAAGTTCGCTAGCGAACTTGCCGCATTCCGTTGGGATGCTCGCTCGCTCTCGCGTCCGGTTCTGGCGGGCATGCGCCGACTCATGCTCGCCCTCCGCCGTTGCCCTCCGGCACAAGGGCCGAGAAGTCGGTCTCCTCGAGCGCCTCCTGGACCAGCCGGCGGTGGTCATCGGGGTCTAGCGACTTGCGGGTCACCTTCTCGGTCGCGGCCACGGTGAGGTCCGCGACCTCCTTGCGGATCCGCTCCAGCGAGCGGCGGGTCTCGACCTCGATGTCCTTGCGCGCCGCCGCGACGAGCTCCTCGCGCTTCGTGTACCCCTCCGACGCCGCCTCGGACTTCACGGTCTCGGCCGCCTTGCGCGCGCGGGCGACGATGTCGTCAGCCTGCTCGCGCGCCTCGGTCAGCCGGTGGCGGTACTCGGCCAGCAACTCGTCCGCCTCCCGGCGCTGGCGCTCGGCCGCCTCGACGCTGTCGCGGATCGCGTTGGCGCGCTTGTCGAGCGCCTCGCCGATGCGCGGGAACGCGTACCGCTTCAGGATCAGCATCGTGAGCCCGAACGCGATCAGGGTCCAGATCATCAGCCCGACGTTCGGGGTGACGAGGAAGTTCCCCGAGTCCTCCTCGGCGCCGCCGGCGTGCTCCTGCGCGAGCAGCACGAACCCGGGCGCCACCGAGTACAGCCTGGCACCAACCCGCTCGAACCGGACGCGGGAGCGAACGCCCGTCAGGAAATGATTCTGCGGGCGCGAGCGGGAGCAGAGGATTCGAGCGGAAATGTTTCTCATCAGGCGATGAAGAAGGCCACGAGCGACATCATCAGCGCGTAGAACACGATCGCCTCGGTGAGCGCGAAGCCGAGCCACATGATGCTCTGGATCTCGCCGCGCATCTCGGGCTGGCGGGTCACCGACTCGATCGTCTTGCCGAAGATGTAGCCGACGCCGACT
>DATHVJ010000146.1:0-10593 GCA_035461345.1 Solirubrobacterales bacterium
ACGGCACGCTCGAACGTCCGCTGCACCTCGGGCCCGTCGACGAACCGCAGCTTGCGGTCCGGGGTCTCGATCACGATCCCGTCGAGGATGTGCTCGCGGTAGTTGTCGACCACCTCGTCGACCTTTCCCACCTCGACCTCGTCCGATGCGTACACCGGCGTCCCGCGCTGGACCGCCGTGTAGTGGACCGCGTGCCCCTCGTCGATCGCCATTCTGTAGAAGCATAGGCATCGTGGCCGGCTACTCGGGAACGCCGCTGCCGAAGAAGCTGGGCGTCAAGGAGGGCCACCGCGTCGCGGTTCTCCGCGCTCCGGACGGTTTACATAAATCCCTGCGGCCGCTGCCCGACGACGTCGCGCTCCGCGACCGCGCCCGCGGGCCGCTCGACGTCGTCCTCTACTTCGTCACCCGCCGCGCCGAGCTCGAGCGCCGCCTCGACCGCCTGGTCGAGGCCCTCGAGCCCGCCGGCGGGCTGTGGATCGCGTGGCCGAAGCGCTCCTCGGGCGTCGACACCGACATCACCGAGGACGTCGTCCGCGACGTCGCGCTTCCGCGCGGCCTCGTCGACAACAAGGTGTGCGCGATCGACGACGTGTGGTCCGGGCTTCGGCTCGTGATCAGGCTCGAGAACCGCTAGCTACCTGGGCGCCGAGCATTGCGGCGAAGCCCCAACTGCGAGGCGAGGGGCAGGCATCCATGGTGACTCAGGCGGCGAGCCGCTCGGCCACCTCGGGGCGCTCGCAGAAGCGCACGATCTCGCGCGACAGCCTGCCGCCCTGCCACGCGAGCGGCGACTCACCCTCACCCTCACCCACCAGGGTCACCCTCGGCAGCCGCTCGGCGTACGCCTCCGCGACCGAGCGCGGGTGACCGGGATCGGCCTCGTCGTTGCTCGCGACCACGAGCGCCGGCACGTCGAGGAACTCGAGCTCGTCCAGCGACTCGAACGGCACGTCGCGGGGCACCTCGCGCATCGCCTGCGCCACCGCGTCGGGATGGCGGTGGGTGAGCAGGCGCTCGCGCGTGATCCGCAGCATGGTGTCCCGCCAGCTCGGATTCAGCTCCTGGCGCTCGTACGCGACGAGAAAGCCGTCCACCCCGCCCTCCTCGAGCCCCTCGGCGAGCTCGTCCCACCTCGCCAGCACCTCTTCGGACGTCGGCACGCCCGGATACGCGGGCCCGATCAGGACCAGCCCCGCGACCCGCTCGGGCCGGGCGAGCGCGAACGCCGCGACCGTGTGGGCGCCCATCGAGTGCCCCGCCAGGAGCGCGGGCCCGTCGTCGGCCTCCGCGTTCAGGACCGCCTCGAGGTCGTCGGCGAGCTCGGCGTAGGAGTAGCCACCGCGGGGAGGCGCCGGGTCGGAGTCGCCATGACCGCGGGCGTCGAACGCGATAGCTCTCAGCCCGTGGCGGGGAATGTGCTTCGACCCGTGGACCACGTAGCGGCGGCTGGCGGTGATCCCGTGCGCGAGGAGGACGGGCGGGCCCTCGCCCAGCGCCTCCACTGCGAGCGCGCGCCCGTCGGACCGGACGCTGGCGGTGCCGCCCTCGGTGTCCCAAGCCGACATCTAGCCCCGGCCCGCGACGAGCGCCGGCACGTCGGCGATGGAGTCCACGGTCGCGGTCGGCTCGATTCCGGAGGAGCGCACGAAGTCCTCCCGATACTTGCCGGTGCGAACCAGGATCCCGGCCAGCCCGGCCCGCAGCGCTCCGCCAACGTCTGTCTCGACGTCGTCTCCGACCATCCCGGTCCGGTCCGCGTCGACGCCCGCGTCGCGGAGGACGAGCTCGAAGAAGGAGGTCGACGGCTTGCCCACCACGACCGCCTCGCGGTCCGTCGCGTACTCGATCGCGGCCACGAACGGACCCGCGTCCAGCGACAGCCCGCCCTCCGTGAGCCAGAAGCGGTTCTTCTGCAGCGCCACCAACTCGGCGCCGTCCATCACCATCCGGAACGCGCGGTTGAGGATCTCGAACCCGAACGCCTCCCCGAGGTCGCCCATGATCACCGCGTCCGGCCCCTCGGACGCCTCCTCGAGCCCCTCGAAGTCCCGCTTCACGTTCTCGTTCATGACCAGCGCCACCGCGCGGTGGCCCGCCTCGACGCAGTGGCGGCGCGCCAGCGCCGCCGGCGTGATCACCTCCTCGGGCTCGACCGCGAACCCGAGGCGGCCGAGCTTGTCGATCGTCTCGGCCCGAGAGCGCGCCGTGGTGTTGGTGACGAACCGCAGCGCCAGGCCCGCCTCGCGCAGCGTCGCGACAGCCTCCTGCGCACCGTCCACCGGCTCGTCGGCGACGTAGAGGACGCCGTCGAGGTCGAGCAGCAGGGCCCCGAGGTCGTCGAGCTGGGTCCTCACCGTCAATGGTGTTCGCGCTCGGCCCAACACCAAATTCCCGGCCCACCCCCACCCTTGTTGAGCCGAGCGCTCACCGCCGGACGGCCGCGAGGGCGTCGCCGAGCGCGGACACGTCTTCGTAGTGGAGCCCCAGCAGCGCGACGTGGCGGTAGCGGACCATCCGGTCCGGGTCGATGATGAAGATCGAGCGGCGCACCAGCCCACCGGGCACCCCCACCCCGTACGCCCTGATCACCTCGCGGCTCTCGTCGGCGAGCAGCGGCACGGTGAGGCCGTGCTTGGCGGCGAAGCGCTGGTGCGAGTCTACGCTCTGCGGGGACACTCCCAGGACCTCCACGCCGAGCTCGTTCAGCCGGTCGTCGCCGTCTCGGTAGGAGCAGAACTGGCGCGTGCACACGGGCGTGAAGTCGCCCGGGTAGAACGCCAGGATCACCCACTTGCCGCGGTAGTCGGAGAGGCGATACGTCCCGTTCCCTGTGCCGGCAAGCTCGAAGTCCGGCGCGGTCTCACCGACGTCGACCTTTGCCATCGCCGCAAGCCTAGCCATCCGCAGCGTCCCGCCTAGCGCCGCTTGAGCGTGATCGAGTCGATCACCACCGGCGCCAGCGGCGCGCCGGACTGCCCGGCGGCCGGATCGCCGATCCTCGCGATCCGCTCGACGACGTCGAGCCCCGAGCCCACCTCGCCGAGCAGCGCGAAGTCGGCCGGCAATCCGGCATCCGCCGCGACGACGACGAAGAACTGGCTTCCCGAGCGGCCCGGTGGCTCGACCTCGGTCTTGGCCATCGCCACGGTCCCGCGCGTATATGCGACGTCATCCGGCGGCGGCTCGTCGACGAAGTAGCCGGCGTCACCGGTGCCGTCGCCGCGCGGGTCGCCGGCCTGGATCACGAAGTCCGGGACGATGCGGTGGAAGCCGGTGCCGTTGTACACGCCCTCCTCGACCATGTTGGCGAACGACGCCGTGGTCCTCGGCGACGAGCGCGTGTCGAGCTCGATCTCGAACGACCCGCAGCTCGTGTCGACGACCGTCACGGTTCCCGCCGCCGGCGGCTTCAAGCCCTGAGGCCTGCGTAGCTCCACCTGCTTCGGCTCCGGCTCGGCGACCTGCTCGCAGCCCTCCGGCAGCTCGACCCCAGGATCGTCGGAGTCGTCGCCGCCGCACGCCGCGATCAGGCCACAGACCAGCGGCAGGAGCGCGATCGACGCCAGTCGAGGGCTCATCGGCCGAGCAAGTTAGCGGGTTGCGATGATGGGCCGGTGGAGGCTTCGGAGCGCACGGGCCCCCCGGCCTGGGTCCGGATTGTCGGCCGGGCTCTCAACCGCACCATCGTCGCGGCGCCAAGGCTGTGGCCGCTGCTACGGCGGCCCGTCCAGGGCTTCTTCGACCGTTCGGCCCCGGGCTGGGACGAGCGCACCGGCGCCGGATCGCCCGACCACCTCGCGCCGCTGGCGGCGGCGGCGCTGTACGTCGTCTCCGCGCCCCCTGAGCGCGTCCTCGACGTCGGCACCGGCACCGGGGAGGGGGCCCTGCTGCTGGCGCGCGAGTTCCCGCGCGCGAGCGTGCGCGGGATCGACATCTCGCCGCCGATGATCCGCTCAGCTCAGGCCAAGATCGGGCTCGACCCCGAGGGCCGGGTCGCGTTCCGGGTCGCGGACGCCGCCTCGCTTCCGTATGACGCGGAGTCGTTCGACCTCGTCGCCCAGCTCAACATGCCGCCGTTCTTCTCCGAGATCGATCGCGTCCTGCGCCCGGGCGGCCACGTGATCGTCGCCGCGAGCTGGGGAGCCGACACCCCCTTCTACACGCCCTCCGCGGTCCTCGAGCGCGGGTTTCGGCGCCGTGGGATCGAGCCCGCCGCGTCCGGCGAGGTCCAGCACGGCACCTACTTCGTCGGCCGCAAGCTGCCCGCGTAGCCCGCGCTCAGGCCGCGACCGCGTATAGGCGCCACTCGCCCGGCACGCCCTTGAGCTCGCGGCTGCCGCGATCCTCGAACTCAATCCCGGAGCCCGCGACGAGATCTTTAACGGTGCTCGAGACGAGCACCTCGCTCGGCCCGGCCTCCGCCGACACCCGCGCCCCCGTATGGACCGCGATTCCCCCAACGTCGCCGTTCATCACCTCGCACTCCCCGGTGTGCAGGCCTGCCCGGATCTCGATCCCCAGCGGTCGCACCGCGTCCGCGATCGCCCGCGCGCACGAGATCGCCCGAGCCGGGCCGTCGAACGTCGCCAGGAACCCGTCCCCCGTCGTCTTCACCTCGCTGCCGCGGTGCCTTGCCAGCTCGCGCCGCACGACCGCCTCGTGGCCCTCGAGCAGCTCCCTCCATCGCCGGTCTCCGAGCTCGGCCGCGCGGTCGGTCGATCCGACGATGTCGGTGAACATCACCGTCGCCAGCACACGGTCGGGCGCCGGCGCCGAGCGGGCGCCGGTGAGGAACTCCTGCACCTCGTCGACGATGACGTCCTGGTCCCCGAACCACCACAGGTGGTCCTCGCCGGGGAACTCGACCAGCCTTGCGCCGGGGATCCGCTCCGCCATGTAGCGGCTGTGCTCGACCTGGACGAGAGCGTCCTCGGTCCGATGGATGATGAGCGTCGGCACCTGGATCGTGGGAAGGACATCGCGTATGTCGGTCTGCTTGATCGACTTGAACAGGGCCGCGGCAGCGCCGGGACTGGCCGCGAGGCGGGTGAAGCGCTGGAACCACCGCTGCGGCTCGGGATCATCGGCGACGGTCGGGGCCCAGAATCGCAACGGCGCCCCGGAGTGACCCCACAGGTCCTGGACCGTGTCCACCCACTCGTCGTACATCTCCTCGGGTACCCCCCACTCGTAGTCGTCGGCCTCGAGGATCCGCGGCATGCCTCCGTACATGACGAGCGCCGTCGCGCGCTCCGGATAGGTGGCGGCGAACGTCGCGCACGGCATCACACCCTCGGACCATCCGAGCAGCGCCGCGCGCTCGATGCCGACGGCGTCCATGACGGCCTGGATGTCATCCATGCGCTGCTCCAGCGTCGACGTCTTGTCGGTGGGAAGCCGATCGGAGAGCCCAGTACCGAGACGGTCGATCATGACCAGGCGGCTGAACGAAGCGAGCCGATGCAGGAAACGCGAGTACGCCGGCTGCTCCCAGAAGACCTCGAGATGCGACGCGAACCCCGGCATGTACACGAGGTCGAGATCGCCCTCCCCCACCACCTGGTAGGCGATGCTGAACTCCCCGCTTCTCGCGTACCGTGTCTCGGGCGCCTCCGTGGCCACGGATAGATTCTGCCTATCAGCGAGCCACGGCGCCACCTCCTGCTCGTCAACCCGGCCGCCGGCGGCGGGCGGTGCGCGAAGCTGCTGCCCGGGGTGGAGCGCGCGTTCGCCGAGCGCGGGCTCTCGCACCGCACGGTCAGGACCGAGGCGCTCGAGCACGCCCTCCACGAGGCGCGCGAAGCCGCCATGGCGGGGGAGGTCCCCGTGGTGATGAGCGGCGACGGCCTCGTCGGGCAGGTCGGCGGCGTGCTCGCCGGCGGGGACACCCCGCTCGGGATCGTCCCCGGCGGGCGCGGCAACGACCTCGCGCGCGTGCTCGGTATCCCGAACGACCCCGCCGGAGCTGTCGGTGTGATCGCGGACGGGTCCGTGCGCAGGATCGACGTCGGCGAGGTCGACGGCCATCGCTTCGTCGGGATCGCGAGCTGCGGCTTCGACTCCGACGCGAACCGGATCGCCAACGACGCGGAGCTGATCAGGGGCAACCTCGTGTACGCGTATGCGGCGCTGCGCGCGTTGGCCGGGTGGCGTCCGGCGCGGTTCACGGTCACGATCGACGGCGAGGTCCACGAGTTCACCGGCTACACCGTCGCCGCGGCCAATAACAAGGCCTACGGCGGGGGGATGTTCCTCGCGCCCGACGCCGAGTTGGACGACGGAAGGCTCGATGTCGTGATGACCGGCGACGTGGGGAAGCTGAAGTTCCTGGCTAACCTGCCGAAGGTGTTCAAGGGCGCGCACACAGACAACGAGGAGGTGACGGTCCTGCGCGGCGCCGAGGTCGAGATCGCCGCGGACCGGGAGTTCGCCGTGTACGCGGACGGCGACCATCTCGCCGACCTGCCGGTCAGGCTGTGCGTGCTGCCCCGGGCGCTGGGGGTCATCGCGCCGCAAGCACCCGAGTGACCGCGCTCTTCGCCTCCAAGGTTGTCCTCGCGCGGGCGGCCGGCGCGGTCAGCCGCCGCAGCGGGCGCGGAGGCGGAACGACGCTCCCGGGGCGCCTGCTCCTGCGCCTCGCCCCGGACGCGCTGGGGCGACTCTCCTCGTCGCTCGTCGGCGGCTCGACGATCGTCAGCGCGACGAACGGGAAGACCACGACCGCGGGAATGATCGCCGCGATCCTCCGCGCCGACGGACGCGTCCCAGTCCACAACCGGGCCGGGTCCAACATGAGCTGGGGCGTGGCGACGGCGCTGCTCGAGCAGCACGGGAGCGAGGGTCTGTTCGAGGTCGACGAGGCGTGGCTGCCGGCGGTCGCGGGCGAGCTCGAGCCGCGGCTGATCGTGCTCGCGAACCTGTTTCGCGACCAGCTCGACCGCTACGGGGAGCTGGAGCGGCTCGCCGACAACTGGGCGACGGTGGTCGAGTCGCGGGCCGGCGCGACGGGCTTCGTCCTCAACGCCGACGACCCGCTGGTCGCCGACCTGGGCCGGGGCCGCTCCGGCGACCGGCGACCGGGGGTCACGTACTTCGGCATCGACGACGCCTCCCAGGCCCTGCCGGGCCTCGAGCACGCCCACGACGCGAAGCACTGCCGCCGCTGCGGCGCCGCGTACAGCTACGAGCGCGCGTTCGTAGGCCACCTCGGTCACTACTCGTGCCCGAACTGCGACGCGGACCGCCCCGAGCCGGACGTCGCGGCGATCGAGATCGCGCTCGAGGGCATTGGCGGCTCGGCGATCCGGGCGCGCACGCCGGCGGGCGAGCTGAGCTTCCACCTCCCCCTCCCCGGCCTCTACAACGTCTACAACGCGATCGCCGCCGTCGCCGCGACGCTGCGTCTCGGCGTCGACATCGGGACCGTCGCTCGCGGGCTCGAGGCGGTGAAGGCCGCCTTCGGCCGCGTCGAGACGATCGAGGTCGACGGCGTGCCGGTGTCGATCCTGCTGATCAAGAATCCGGCCGGCGCGAACGAGGTGCTGCGCACGCTGCGGCTGGAGCGCGGCGCGGCGGGGCTCGACCTGTGGCTGGCGCTCAACGACCGGATCGCCGACGGGCGCGACGTGTCGTGGGTGTGGGACGCCGACTTCGAGTTGCTCGACGGAGCGGTGCGCACGGTGGTGTGCGCCGGCACCCGCGCGCCCGAGATGGCCGTGCGACTCAAGTACGCGGGGTGGCCCATTGACGCGATCGAGGTCGAGTCGGACATCGGCCGGTCGCTCCATCGCGCCCTGTCGCGCGCCCAGGGGCCGCTGTTCGCGCTCCCTACCTACACCGCGCTGCTGGAGCTGCGGAAGCTGCTCTCGGCACGCGGGCTCGCGCCCCACTACTGGCAGTCGCAGCAATGACCGCGGCGAGCGACGCGGTCAGATGGCACGAGGTCGAGTGCGCAGGCTACGCGGCCGACCTGGCGCTGTGGGAGGAGCTCGCCGGCGCCGCCGGCGGGCCGGTGCTGGAGCTGGGATGCGGCACGGGACGGGTGGCGCTGCACCTTGCGCGCGCCGGACACGACGTCGCCGGCATCGACACCGACGAGGCGTTCGTCGCGGAGCTCAACGCCCGCGCCGAGGAGGAGGATCTGCCGGCGCACGCGGAGCCCTGCGACACCACCGAGTTCGACCTCGGGCGCTCGTTCGCGCTCGTCCTCGCTCCGATGCAGCTCATCCAGCTCCTCCCGGACGAGGCCGCCCGCAGCGCGGCCCTGGACCGGATCGCGGACCACCTCGGGCCCGGCGGCGCCTTCGCGGCGGCGCTGGTCGAGGACCGCCACATCCCGGCCTATGCCGGCGACGGCGCGGCGCCGCTCCCCGACGTGCGCGAGCGGGACGGATGGGTCTTCTCGAGCCTCCCCCGATCGGTTCGCCGTGAGGAAGGCCGGCTGACGATCGAGCGCCTCCGCCACGCGATCGCGCCGGACGGCGGGGTCTCGGAGCAGGTCGACATAACGCACCTCTCCCCCCTGTCGGCCGCTCAGCTGGGTGCCGAGGCCCGCGACGCCGGGCTGCGCCCCGCGGGCACCCGCGAGGTGGTCGCGACCCATTGGCACGTCGGTTCGACCGTCGTGATCCTGGAGGCGGCGTGATGAAGCTCCGAGTCCTCGCCCTGTACCCCGACCAGATGAACATCTATGCCGACCGCGGCAACATCATCTTCCTTCGGCGGCGGTGTGAGTGGCGCGGGATCGGGTTCTCCTACGCCGCGGCCGGACCCGGGGAGCGTTTCGACCCGGCCGAGCATGACCTGATCTACATCGGCGGCGGGCAGGACCGCGACCAGGTCCAGGTGGCCGCCGACATGGTCGAAACCAAGCGCGACGCCCTCGCCGAAGCGGTCGAGGACCGCGCGGTCGTGCTCGCCGTGTGCGGCGGCTACCAGCTGCTCGGGCACGGCTACCAGCTCGGCGACAGCCGCATCGCGGGGCTCGGGCTGGCCGACCTCGAGACCGTGCGCGAGCCGGGCCCGCGACTGATCGGCAACGTGACGATCGAGGTCGACATCGGGTCCGGGCCGCAGCTCGTCGCCGGGTTCGAGAACCACGGCGGGCGCACATACCTCGGCGAGTCGGCGCAGCCGCTGGGTCGCGTCGTCAACGGGCACGGGAACAACGGCGGGGACGGCTACGAGGGCGTCCGGCGCGCGAACATGTTCGGGACCTACCTCCACGGCCCGCTGCTGCCCAAGAACGCGTCGCTCGCCGACCGGCTGATCCAGCTCGCGCTGGCGCGCCGTGGCGGCGCCGAGCCGCAGCTAAAGCCGCTCGACGACGAGCTCGAGTCCGCGGCGCACGCCTCGGCGCGCCGCGCGGCCTCCCGCTGAAGCAGGAACCCCGCGACGGCGGACTAGCGATGTGAGCGTGGCGACGAATGTCGCCGCGACAGGCAGGTCCAGCTGGTGAGGAGCAGGTCGCGGGATCTACTTTGGAGGGGCGTCTCCCACCCAGTAGCGCGGCCCGGGGCCACGACGGCCGGCTCGGTCGCCGGGGTTTGACAGCTTGCAGCGGTCGAGCGACAGGCACCCGCAGCCGATGCACTCTGTGAGGCCGGCCCGCAGCCGCTCGAGCTCCGCGATTCGCTCCTCGATGCGCGCCGTCCAGGAGCTCGACAGCTTCGCCCAGTCGGACCGTGTCGGGACACGGTTCTCGGGCAGCTTCGCCAGCTCAGGCGCGATCTCGTCGAGGGTCAGCCCGATGCGCTGCGCGAAGACGATGAACGCGATCCGTCTCAGCACCGCGCGCCGGTAGTGCCGGTGCCCCGAGCCCGCGCGCTCCGACTCGATCAGACCCCGCTGCTCGTAGAAGCGAAGCGCCGAGGCGGCGACGCCGCTGCGCTGTGCGACCTCGCCTATCGAGAGCAGCTCGTCGTCCACCCCCGAAGCAAACCACGAATCGGCCCTTGACCTCAAGCTCACTTGAGCTTGTAGTTTGGGCCTGCCCCCCACCTCGAAAGGACCGACCGATGACGACTGGGTCCCAGACCGCGAGCGAACGGATCACCGAGGAGGTCACGTCGTGGCCCGGCGTCGAGGCCGGCCCCGGCAGGCGGGGCGAGGTCTCGCTCAGCCTCGGGCGGCACGAGATCGGTCACCTGCACGGTGACCACGCTGCGCATTTCATGTTCCCGAAGCAGGTCGGCCTCGAGCTCAAGGCCGAGGGCCGGGTCGTCGACCATCCCGTGTTCCCGGGCAAGCCGGGGCCCGCCGCACGGCGGATCGAGAACGACGATGACGTCGCCGACGTCATCGAGCTGATGCGCCTCAACTACGACCGGGTGGTCGCTCGCTACGGTGTAGGCGCGGGGCGTTGACGGCTGTCGCGATGAGTTCTCCAGTGCCCCGCGGTCTATACCTGGAAGCACCGATGGAATCCATGCTGGCGATAGAAGCGGGTGGCCTCCGGAAGTCGTTCGGCGACGCACAGGCGGTGTCCGGCGTCGACCTCGCGGTCCGCCGGGGCAGCGTGTACGGCATGCTCGGCCCGAACGGCGCCGGCAAGACGACGACGATCCGGATGCTCGCGACGCTGCTGCGTCC
>DATHVJ010000147.1:0-3621 GCA_035461345.1 Solirubrobacterales bacterium
CATCATGCCGCCGCACTCGGCGCACGCGGGGCCGAGGTCGGCGCCGGCGAGCTTGGCGGGGATCACCGGCGGGGTGTCGGTCATCGCCTGCGACGGTGCGATCGGGGCCTCGGGGGCGGCCGGTGAGGTCGGCTGCTCCTCGTCGGTCCCCGAGCCGTTGCCGCCGTTCCCATTGCCGTTCCCGTCTCCGTTGCCGTCCTCGCCGCCGTTGCCGGCGAACAGCAACTGCTGCGCCTCGCGGCGGGCGCGGACCTCCGCGGTCATGATGCCGAGGTCCTCGAGCAGGTCGGGATCGGCGATGAAGCGGCTGGCGAGCCAGCGCATGATGTAGTCGGGCATCGACTTCGCGAACGGGATCTCGGGGTTCTTCGTGATCCCCTCGGGGTCGAAGCGCATGTAGCTGAACTTCTTCACGAACGTCTCCAGCGGGACGCCGTACTGGAGCCCGATCGAGATCGCGGTCGCGAACGCGTTCATCATCCCGCGCAGGGTCGAGCCCTCCTTGCCGATGTCGGTGAGGAAGATCTCGCCGACCGACCCGTCCTCGTACTTGCCGGCGGTGATGTAGCCCTCGTGCTGGCCGATCGAGAACTTGTGCGTGATCGACTCGCGCTCGCGCGGCATCTTGCGCCGCACGGGCTCGCGCGCGGCCGGATCCGCCGCCGGCGCGGCCGCCTCCGCGGGCTCGTCCTTCTTGTCGCCCGAGTTATTGCTCAGCGCCTGCGCCGTCTTCGAGCCGTCGCGGTAGATCGCCAGTGCCTTCAGCCCGAGCCTCCAGCCCAGCTTGTAGGCGTCGGCGATGTCCTCGACGGTCGCCGACTCCGGCAGGTTGACGGTCTTCGAGATCGCGCCGGAGAGGAACGGCTGCACCGCGGCCATCATCTTGATGTGGCCGCCGTGCGAGATCGCGCGTTCGCCGACGGCGACATCGAACACCTCGAGGTGCTCGTCGCGCAACTCGGGCGCGCCGATGATCGTTCCCTTCTCGCTCACGTACGCCTCGATCTGCTCGATCTCGTGGTCGGAGTAGCCGAGCGTGCGCAGCGCCAACGGGATCGAGCGGTTGACGATCGTCATCTGCCCGCCGCCGACCAGCTCCTTGTACTTGACGAGCGAGAAGTCCGGCTCGATCCCGGTCGTGTCGCAGTCCATGAGGAAGCTGATCGTCCCCGTGGGGGCAAGCACCGTCGCCTGGGCGTTGCGGTACCCGTCGCGCTCGCCGAGCTCGACCGCCTCGTCCCACGTGCGCCGAGCCGCGTCGAGCAGGTTCGGGTCGACGAAGTCGCCGTCGATCTCGTACGCGGCGTCGCGGTGCATCCGCATCACCTTGTTGTGTGGCTCGCGGTTCTTCGCGTACTCGTCGTACGGGCCCATCGCGGCGGCGATCTCGGCCGAGTGCCGGTACGCCCGCCCGGTCATCAGGGCCGTGATCGCGGCCGCGACCGAACGCCCCTGGTCGGAGTCGTACGCGAGCCCGTCCGACATCAGCAGCGCGCCGAGGTTCGCGTACCCGAGCCCGATCTGGCGGAACGCGCGCGCGTTGTCGCCGATCTGCTGCGTCGGGTAGCTCGACGGGCCGACGATGATCTCCTGGGCGAGGAAGACGATGTCGACCGCGTGCTCGAACTCGGCGACGTCGAAGGTGCCGTCGGCGTTGCGGAACTTCATCAGGTTGAGCGACGCGAGGTTGCAGGCCGAGTCGTCGACGTGCATGTACTCGGAGCACGGGTTCGACGCGTTGATCCGGCCCGACTCGGGGCACGTGTGCCAGCGGTTGATGACGCTGTCGTACTGGACGCCGGGATCGGCGCAGCGCCACGCGGCGTCGGCGACCTGGCGCATCAGCTCGCGCGCGTCGAGCGACTGGATCGCCTCGCCGGTCGTGCGGGCCTTGAGCTCCCACGCGTCGCCGTTCTCGACCGCCTGCATGAACTCGTCGCTGACGCGGACCGAGTTGTTGGCGTTCTGGTATTGGATCGAGGCGAACGCCTCGCTGTCGAGCCGCATGTCGAAGCCGGCGTCGCGCAGCGCCGCCGCCTTCTTCTCCTCGTCGGCCTTGCACCAGATGAAAGCCTCGACGTCGGGGTGGTCGACGTCGAGCACGACCATCTTCGCCGCGCGCCGTGTTTTGCCGCCGCTCTTGATCGTCCCAGCCCAGGCGTCGGCGCCGCGCATGAACGACACCGGCCCGGAGGCGAGGCCGCCCTTCGACAGCGGCTCCTTGGAGGAGCGGATGTTCGACAGGTTGATCCCCGACCCCGACCCGCCGCGGAAGATCATCCCCTCCTTGGTGTTCCAGCCGAGGATCGACTCCATGGTGTCGTCGACGCTGAGGATGAAGCAGGCGGAGCACTGCGGCTGCTCCTCGAAGCCGACGTTGAACCACACGGGGCTGTTGAAGGCCGCCTTCTGGTGCAGCAGGATGTGGGTCAGCTCGTCCTCGAAGACCGAGGCGTCCTCGTCGCTCGCGAAGTAGCCGCCGTCGCGGCCCCAGGCCGCGATCGTGCCGGCGACGCGGCCGATCATCTGCTTCACCGAGCGCTCGCGCTGGGGGCTGTCGAGCTGGCCGCGGAAGTATTTCTGGGCGACGATGTTGGTCGCGTTCTGGGACCACGTCTTGGGGAACTCGACGTCGCGCTGCTCGAAAGCCGGCTTCTCGGGATCGCCGATGACCGCGTCGCGAAGCTCCCACTCGACCTCGTCGAAGGGACGCACGTCGGGGGTCGTGAAGCGGCGCTCGATCGACAGTCCCCGCGTCCCGTCCTGTGCGTGCTTTGCAGCGGCTTTACTCATCGGATCCTCTCCTCGAACCAGCTTTGCGCGGTAACTCCGCATCCTCTCCACCGGGCCGGACAGAACCGCCCTCCTCGGGGTCCGCTGTTTCCGGGTTGGGGGACGGGAGCGTGCCCGCGAACTGCATGTAGGCGCCGGCGTCGAGCTCGCGCAGGTCGCTCATGCACAGCCCCCCGATCCGCTCCGCCGCCAGCTCGCCGCCCGCGCCCTCGGCCTCGAGTTGGACGTGGCGGACGATCGCGTCGACCTGGTCGGCTGAAACCGGGCGCTTGTGGGCGGCGCGCAGAAGCGCCGCCCGGAGCTTGTCGCGGTCGAACCGCTGCCGCGCGCCGCTCCGCTTGATGACATAGAGCGGTCCCGGCTCGCGGCGCTCGAAGGTCGTGAAGCGGCGGCCGCAGGCGGTGCACTCGCGGCGGCGGCGCACAGCCGCGCCGGCGTCCGCTCGCCGGCTCTCGAGCACGTGGGTGGGGGAGTCGCAGGTGGGACAGTTCACGAGCACCCGATTCTACTAGGACTGGTGTTCTCCGCTTTTGGGGCGCCGCTACATGTAGCGCCTAGGCGCGGGGTGTGACGCATGTTCACGCCGCAGCCTGCGGGTTCGTTAGGCTCGTTCGAGATGGCCGAGTCGCATCGGGGGAATGAGTCGCACGGGGGGAAGCCGGCGAAGGAGCGAGTCGCCGACGCCCGCGACGCCGCTACGCAGCGCGTCACCGACGCCCGCGACGCTGCCGCGGAGCGATTCACCGACGCCCGCGACGCCGCCGCCGAGCGGGTAACGCACGCGCGCGACGCCGCCGCGCACCACATCGCCGACGCGAGGGCGAGCGC
>DATHVJ010000148.1:0-3058 GCA_035461345.1 Solirubrobacterales bacterium
TCCCCACGATCAACGAGGGGGAGGTCGTGCACGGCACGGTCGTCCGCGTCGACAAGGACGAGGTGCTCGTCGACATCGGCTACAAGTCGGAGGGCGTCATCCCGGTCGCCGAGCTGTCGATCCGCCGGTCGGTGACCCCGGCCGACGAGGTGGCGCTCGGGGACACGATCGACGCGCTCGTGCTGACGAAGGAGGACGCCGAGGGCCGGCTGATCCTTTCCAAGAAGCGCGCACGGTTTGAGCTCGCGTGGAAGAACATCGAGCGCGCCGCCGAGTCCGGCGAGCCGGTGGACGGCCGCGTGATCGAGGTCGTCAAGGGCGGGCTCATCCTCGACCTGGGCGTGCGCGGCTTCCTGCCCGCCTCGCTCGTCGACATCCGGCGCGTCCAGGACCTCGACGAGTTCATGGGCCAGGAGCTGCGCTGCAAGGTGATCGAGCTCAACCGCTCGCGCAACAACGTCGTGCTCTCGCGCCGCGCCGTCCTCGAGGACGAGCGGAAGGAGATGCGCCAGGCGATCCTCGACCGGCTCAGCCCGGGCGACGTCGTCGACGGCCAGATCTCCAACATCGTCGACTTCGGCGCCTTCGTCGACCTCGACGGGATGGACGGCCTGATCCACATCTCGGAGCTCTCGTGGAGCCACGTCAACCACCCCTCCGAGGTGCTGTCGATCGGCGACACGGTTCGGGTCAAGGTCCTCGACATCGACCGCGACCGGCAGCGCATCTCGCTCGGCCTCAAGCAGACCCAGGAGGACCCGTGGCAGCGGGTGCTCGACAGCTACAACTCGGGAGACGTGCTCGAGGGCAAGGTCACCAAGGTGGTGGCGTTCGGCGCGTTCGTCGAGATCGTTCCCGGCGTCGAGGGCCTCGTGCACATCTCCGAGCTTGCCGAGCATCACGTCGAGAGCTCCAGCGAGGTCGTCTCCCCGGGCGACGAGGTCCGGGTCAAGATCCTCGAGATCGACGAGGAGCGCCGGCGGATCTCGCTCAGCATCAAGCGCGTGAACGGTCAGGGCCTGCCGCCGCTCCGTGACGCCCAGGCGCCCGAGCAGGCGCCGCAGGCCGAGCCCGCGCCTGAGGACGTACCCGACCTCGGCCTGTCGGAGGAGGTGTTCTCCGATCCTTCGCCCGAGGTAGCGCCGGGGGAGGGGGAGGAACCCTCCGGCGAGGCGTCGCGAACCGACGAGTAGCCGGTGGCGCCGACCTTCGTCGGCCTGACGGGGGGGATCAGCGCGGGGAAATCCGAGGCGTTGGCGGCGTTTGGCCGCGCCGGCGCCGCGACGCTCGCCAGCGACGAGGTCGTTCACGACCTGCTGCGCGCCCGGCAACTCCGCGAGAGGCTGATCGCCCGCTGGGGTGAAGGCATCGCGCCGGACGGCGAGATCGACCGCGCGCGCGTCGCGGAGATCGTCTTCGAGCGAGCCGAGGAGCTCGACTGGCTCGAGGCCGAGCTCCATCCCCTCGTCGCCGAGCGGTTCGCAGCGTGGCGCGCCGGGCTGCCCGAGGGTGTCGAGCTCGCGGTCGTGGAGGTGCCGTTGCTGTTCGAGACCGGGATGGAGGCCGCCTTCGACGCTGTCGTCTGCGTGGTCGCCGAAGACGGCGTGCGCGAGGATCGCGCCAGGGGCCGCGAGCTCACCGGGCTGGAGGGTCGTCGCGGTCGCCAGCTCAGCCAGGAGGAGAAGGCGGCTCGCGCCACACACGTGATCGCCAACGACGGTACGCTCGCCGAGCTCGAGGCCAAGATCGAGGATCTGGTGCGGGAGCTGACCGGGAGCGGGGACAGATGACGGCGCGCAGCACGACCGTTTCGCGTGCCCGTCCGCGTGACAAGGGCCGGCGCGGCCTGGTGCTCGCCGCAGCGGTCGTGCTCGGCGTGCTCGGCGCGTTCGGGATCTCACGTATCGATGAGATCGGGGGTCAGCTTCGCGAGCTGACCCTTCCCCTGCGCCACGACGACATCATCCGCCAGCAGGCCGGCGACAAGGGCCTCGATCCGGCCCTGATCGCGGCGGTGATCTACGCGGAGTCGCGGTTCCAGGACCAGACCTCGCACGCCGGCGCCCGAGGGCTTATGCAGATAACGCCGGAGACCGCCGAGGTGATCGAACGCGAGAGCGGCGGGACGACCTTCGTCGTCCAGGACCTCGCCGATCCCGACATCAACATCGCCTACGGATCGTTCTACCTCGGCTATCTGCTCGAGAAGTACCGGGGTAACGAGGTGGCGGCGCTCGCGGCGTACAACGCCGGCGAGACCCGCGTCGAGAGGTGGGGCGGCGCCGAGCTGGACGTCGACGACATCGGCTTCGACGAGACGCACGCGTACGTCGAGCAGGTACTCGACAAGCGCGGCGAGTATCGCGAGCACTACGCGGACGACCTAGGGCTGTAGAGAACCCATGTTCCAGGCGTGGGTGCTGTTCCCGATCGCGCTCGTCGCGATCGCGACGGGATGCGGCCTGCTGCTGGAGTGGACCGGGGGCAGGCGGATGCCCGGCGCTCTGCTTCCGGTCGCCGGCCTCGCCGTGATCGTCGTCGTGGCCCAGCTCGCCACGGCCACCGACGCGACGGCGAAGGTGGCGACCCCGGTGGTCGTCGCGCTCGCGGTGGCGGGGGTCCTCGCCGGCGTCCGCAGCCGCCGGCCGCTTCGCCCCCGTCCGTGGTCGGCGCTCGCGGCGGCGGCGGTGCTGGCCGCCTATGGCGCGCCCGTGCTGATCTCGGGCGAGGCGACGTTCGCCGGGTACGTGAAGCTCGACGACACCGCCACGTGGCTCGCGATCACCGACCGGGTGATGGAGCACGGGCGAAGCGCGGCGGGCTTGCCGCCGTCCTCGTACGAGGCTACGCTGGACATCAACTTCGGCAACGGCTACCCGATCGGTGCCTTCCTGCCGCTCGGCGTCGGCGCTGCCGTCACCGGCCAGGATCCCGCCTGGGTGTTTCAGCCGTACACGGCGCTGCTCGGCGCGATCCTGGCGCTGGGGTTGTTCGCGCTCGCGGAGCGGCTGGTTGCCTCGATTCGCCTGAGGGCGGCGGTAGCGTTCGTGGCCGCGCA
>DATHVJ010000149.1:0-8429 GCA_035461345.1 Solirubrobacterales bacterium
GCGACGAGCTCTTCTTCCTCCCCAGCTCGAGCGACCCCGACCAGGTCGGGCTGCTGGCGGAGGCCGCGGGGCTGTAGCGCCCCCGCGGCCCCGCGCCACGGCTACTCGTCGTCCGTCTCGTCGGCCTCGTCGCCGACGACCTGCAAGCTACGGTCGAGCTGCACGTCGACCTGCGATCCGTCGTCGCGCGTGACCTCGATCTCGTAGTAGCTCTCCTCGTCGCCGACCTCGGTGTCGGTCACCTGGCCGCCGCCGGTGTGGTCGAGCGCGGCCGCGCTCGCCCGATCCAGCGCGCTGCCGGTGATCGCCTGATCCGGGCCCTCGGCGCCGTCCTCGGCGCTGCCCGTGGCGCCCGCGATCGCTGCGGCTCCGCCGCCGAGCGCGGCGACCGCGGCGACCCCCGCCAGCACGCCCTTCGTCTTGCCTTGCATCGTTCGCTCCTTCCTTCGATCCATCGTACGTCGCGCCAACGTAGGACGCATCGGTGAGATGGCGATGAGAGGTGGAGCGTGCTAAGCCCTTGCCATGGCCCCCGCCCGGATCCTGGTCGCAGCCGGAGTCGGGCTGGCGCTCGCCGACGCCTCGGTGGTGACGCTCGCGCTGCCCGAGCTGATCGTCGAGCTCGACACCACGGTCGAGGGCGTCGCCGCCGTCCTCGGCGTCTACACGCTGGCGCTCGCGGCGGCGCTGATCCCAGCTGAGCGGCTGCGCCGGTGGGCGGGGACGGCGCGACTCGGCGCGTGGGGGTTCGCGGCTTTCGCGATCGCCGGCGCGGCGTGCGGGATCGTCGACGCGCTCGCGCCGTTGCTCGTGCTGCGCGCCGCGCAGGCGCTCGCCGCCGCCGCCGGGCTCGTGTGCGGATTCGCCTTCCTGACCGCCGGTGAGCGCGGGCGCGAGCGGCTGTGGACGGCCGCGGCGGTGCTCGGTGCCGCGGCCGGCCCGGCGCTCGGCGGGCTGCTGACCGAGCTGTTCGACTGGCGGGCGATCTTCCTCTTCCAGGCGCCGGTCGGCCTGCTCGCCGCGGTCGCGGTCGCGCGGTCGTCCGGAGCGGTCGAGCTCGCCGAACCGGTGGCGGAATCGCAGCCGCGCCACCGGCTCGAGGTCGGGCCCACGGTGGCGCTGGCGCTCGTCTCCGCGGCGCTCAGCGCGGTCCTGTTCCTGCTCGTGCTGCTGCTCGTGTCGGGGTGGTCGATCGCGCCGCTCGAGGCCGCGCTCGCGGTGACGATCCTGCCGGCCGCCGCGCTGGTCGGGATGCGGATCCGCGGTGACGCGCGGCTGCGCGCCGCCGCCGGGTGCGGGCTCGTGGGCGCCGGCGTCCTCGGGCTCGCCTTCCTCGGCTCGGCGTCGGTCGCGTGGACGGTCCTCCCGCAGCTCCTCGCGGGGGTCGGGATGGGGCTCGCGCTGACGTCGCTGATCGGCCCGTTGCTGCCCGAGGAGACTCCGGCGCAGACCGCGGAGCTGCTGGCGATCCGCCACGCCGGGATCACGCTCGCGCTGCTGATCCTGGCGCCGATCACGGCGGCCCAGATCGACGACGCCGTCGCCGACACGCGCGAGCGCGGGGCCGCGCTCGTCCTCGACGCGGAGCTCGGGCCGCTCGACAAGATCGAGCTTGCCAACGCGGTCACTGCTGAGCTCGACCCCGTCGACCCGCGGGAAACGCTACGGCGCTCGCTCGACGAGGCGGCCCCGGACACCGGCGACGACCCCGAGGCAGCGGCCGCGTACGCCGAGCTCGCGCGGCGGGCCGACGACGCGCTGATCATCGGCATCGACGACGCGTTCGGCCCTGCTTTCGTGGTCGCCGGCACGCTGGCGCTGCTCGGCGCGCTGTTCGTCCTCCCGCGCCGCGATCCACGGCCGCTCGGCGCCTCGCTCGCGCTGGTCGGGGTGGGGCTGGTGCTGATCGCCGTACAGGCGGTGGCGGCGACCCGCGCCGAGCCGGAGCGGGTCGCGATCGTGAACCCGTGCGAGGGTCGCGAGCTGCCCGGCACGGGCGGGATCGGCGGGATCGTCCAGGACGTCGCCCTCACCGGGCTCGACCGCGCGGCGTGCGAGTTCGGCTCCTCGCGGGAGGAGCTCGCGATCGCGCTCGTCGACGACGAGGCCTCGGAGGAGTACGAGGCCGAGCACGGTGTGGACCCGCGCTCGATCGGGGACCTCGCCCGCGGCGCGCTCGGGTTCTAGGTCACCTCCGGGTCCGCCTCGGCCGACTCGGGCGGGGCGAACACGACCAGCAGCTCGAGGTCCTCCGCGACGTCGACGAAGCGGTGCTCGACCCGCTTGGCGACAAACGCGAGCGAGCCCGGCTCGACCGGGTGGCGCTCGCCGCCGACCTCCAGCTCGGCGCGTCCCGCGAGCACGTAGTAGATCTCGTCCTCAGCGTGCGGCGTCTGGGTGTCCTCTTCGCCCGCCGCCAGCCGGTACACCCCGGCGCTGAACATCCCGGAGCGCAGGAACTCCGCCCACGCCCGGCCGGAAGCCCGCGCCGCGGTGAGGACGTCGCCGACACGGACGTGCTCGAATCCCCGCTCCGTCACGATCCCGCCTAGCGCCGCTCGCGCCGCGCCACGCCGCGACACTCATGCCATGACTCGATCACGATGTGGTCCCGGGGCTCGCCGATCCGAACCACGACGAGCTCCGTGATGTCGGCACGGAAGAGGTGGAACGGGCCGGGCGAGGTGTCGCTGTCGCGGATCGCCTCCTTGCGCGCCTCGTCGGCGGTCTCCTCGGCTCGTCCCGCGAGCTTCGCGTCGCCGTCCCAGCCGGGAGGGTCGTCGGATCCGCTGTGGAGCGCGAAGCGGGGGTCGCGGAGCAGGTCGAGCGCCTTCATCGAGCGCCACATGCTGCCCAGAAGCAGGTCGCCGCCGTCGAACTGGATCTCGGTGCCGCTGATCCGCGGCGAGCCGTCGAGCCGCAGGGTGGCGAGGGTCTTGTGGGTGTGCGCGTCGAGGAACCGCCGCGCGTCCCGGGCCAGATCGGGAGCCTCGCGCTCTACCTCCTCCCAGCTCGGCATGGTCGGATCGTAAGGCGCCGCGTGCACGACTGGCGGCCGACCAGCAGCCCGAGTACGATAGTGCCGCCGTCGAGACGGCCGGAACAATAGGCCGTCCGGCGTGTTTCCCTATGCGTATGGCGGCTCGGCGCCATACCCTCGCGCTCTGCCTCGCCCTCGCACTGCTCGCGGCCACCGCGCCCAGCGCCATGGCGGGCAGCTCCGGCGTGCGACCGCAGCCCCCGACCAGCGCCGAGGTCGAGCGCGGGACGCAGCGGTTCCTCGACACGCTCGACGAGTCCGATCGCTCGCGGGCGCGCGCGGCCGGCACCGGCGGCGCCGGACGCGGCTCGAAGGAGCGCCTGTTCCCGGACCGGCGGCTGATCGCCTTCTACGGTGCGCCGCAGATGGGCGCCACGATCCTGGGGCGCAAATCGATCGGCGGGGCGAAGAGGAAGCTCCGCAAACAGGCGCGGCGCTATGGGGGGGCGGGGATGCCGGTGATCGAGGGGATGAACCTCGTCGCGGTGATCGCGACGGCCGACCGCGGATCGGACGGCAAGTACCGAACCCGCCAGTCGAACCGTGTCATCGAGCAGTACCACGACGCCGCGCGGCAGCTCGACGGGCGCCTGATCCTCGACATCCAGCCGGGTCGCTCCGGCTTCATGACGGAAGTCCGGGCGCTCGACGAGTGGCTCGAGCGCCCCGACGTCGACATCGCGCTCGATCCCGAGTGGAACGTGGGCAAGCGCGGGCGGCCCGGGCGAACGCGGGGCTCGGTCAACGCCAAGGCCCTGAACAAGCTGTCCGCCTACATGGACAAGGTCGTCGCGCGCGAGAACCTGCCGCCGAAGGCGCTCGTTGTCCACCAGTTCCACAACGGGAGCGTCAGGAAGCGCCACAAGGTCAAGCAGCGCGACGACGTCGCCGTGACGCTCAACTTCGACGGGATCGGCGGGCGCGCTGCCAAGGTCGCCGGATACGAGCGCCTCACGCGCGATGAGCTGTTCGCCGGCTTCTCGCTCTTCTACCGGCTCGACAACGGGCTCATGACACCGCGCCAGGTGACCCGCCTGGACCCGACCCCGAACTACGTGCTCTACCAGTAGCCGCGGGCCGCGCAGCGACCCGTCTTCTGTTCAAATGTCCTGTTCCGCAACCAGGAGGGAAGTCGACGTGACCAATCGAGACTGCACACACGAGGCCGCTCCGCGGCGCGTGATCGGGGCCGCCACCCTGGTTCTGGTAGCGGCAGGCGCGCTGGCGCTCGCCTCGACCGCCGGCGCGAAGCCGGAGGCGGTCAGCGGCGGGACCACGACGCTGAAGATGACGCGCGCGGTGGCGGAGTTCTTCGCCGACACGGGCACCAAGGTCAAGGCGATCAAGCCCGCCAAGGACAAGAAGTCCGGGATCCAGCTCCCGATCCGCAGCGGCGAGCTCGACTCGAAGAAGGCGAAGGGGAGCGTCAAGCAGGACGGCGGCATCACGCTGAGGGGCGATGGGGGCAAGGCCAAGATCACCAAGCTCGCCGCGAAGTTCGGCAAGCGCTCGAAGCTGACCGCGACGGTGGACGGCGACAAGACGAAGCTCTTCGAGCTCGACACGGACAAGGCGAAGGTGAGGCAGAAGGGCTCGACCGTCACCTACTCCAAGATCAAGGCGATCACGACGCGCGAGGCGGGGACGCTGATCGAGGAGATCACCGACATGGAGCTCCAGGAGGCCGAGTTCAAGTTCGCGAAGCTGAAGCTGAAGGCGGAGACCGGTGGCGGCGAGGTGAAGCTGAGCGGCGGGGACGCGGGCCTGGTCCTCGACCCGGCGGCGCGCACGAAGCTCAACGCCCAGGGGATCACCCGGGCGGCGGTCAGCCCCGCCACGAGGCAGGGCGATGAGTACTCGTTCCCGGTGCTCGGCGGCGAGGTGGCCGAGGACGGGGGATCCGGCGTGATCCGGCTCGATGGCGGCATCCGGCTGACCAAGGGCGGGACCAACCTCGAGCTGACCAAGCCGCGGATCCACCTCGGAGACGGCGAGATCACCGCGGTCGTCGGCGGCGAGCGTCGCACAGTGATGTCGTTCCCCGCCAACAGGGTCGAGGTCGCGGTCGAGGGCCGGAACGTGACCGTGACCGGGATTCGGGCGAGGCTGACCGAGGACGGCGCGGCGGCGATCAACGACGCCTTCGGCGGCAACGCGTTCGCGGAGGGCGACAAGTTCGGCGAGCTCGAGGTGGCCGCCACCTCGCCGGAAGAGGGATCCGAGGACGGCTGAGCGCCGCCTGAGATCGTTGCTCGCACCGGCGACGCCGCTGCTCGCGGCGGCGGCGCTCGCCGGTTGCGGGCCTTTCGGCGACGACGGTGACGGAAGCGAGGCGCTGAGCGAGGAGGACCTCGCCGTCCGCGGCGACGAGATCTGCCGCGCGGCGCAGGAGCGGGTCGCCGAGCTGCAGAGCGACCCGCCGGCCGGCCGCGAAGACTCGATCCGCTTCGCGGAGGATCTGATCGCGGTCTTCGAGGACGAGGTCGCGCAGCTCGAATCGCTCGACCCTCCCGACGAGCGCGCCCAGGCGTTCGACCGCTACCTCGACGCGCGCCGGGAGGCGATCGAGTTGCTCGAACAGGGGCGCGACGCCGCCGAGCAGAACGACCCGCAGGGATACGCCGACGCCCAGGCGGAGGCCGCCGCGGGCCAGGTCGGGCGCGCGGAGCTCGCGCAGCGGGCGGGCCTCAGCGACTGCAGCCGGGTCGCGCGCGCCGCCCCGTCGGGCGACTGATCACCGGCGCCGAGCCAGCCACCCGAACCCGAGCGCCGCGGCGAGGTTGAACGCGCCGGCGAGCCACAGCGCGGCGCGCGCGCCCGGTCTCCGGAAGGCGGGCGAGCCCGACCACAGGACGTCGGTCCCGAGCTCGGTCGCCCGCAGCCACGCGACCGCCCACCAGTCCTCGGGCTCTCCGCGTGCCTCGGCGACGGCGTGGGCGGCGGCGTAGGTGAGCCAGATCGGACCGCAGCGCCGAAACAGGTGCTCGGCGTCGGGGGAGGGGTGCTCGTGGCCGATCGCGCGCAGCGTCGCCGCCGGGGCGAGGATTGCCGCCGAGCCGAGCAGCAGGTCGAAGGCGATCAGGTTGCGGTTCGTGAGCCGCAGCGTCTCCTCGAGGGTCACGGACGTGATCGAAACAGATATTCGGGCGCCGAGCATCGCGGACGAAGCCCGCGACTCCGAGGCGACTGGCAGGTGGGCTCTTGTTTATGGAAGGGAAGCCCCCGATCCCGTCGAAACCAACCGTGCCGTGGCCAAGACAGCGACCAAGTCCCGCAGCACCCGCAACGGCGGGCGCTCGTCGAGCACCAAGACCCTGTCCGAGTACATCACCGAGCGCTTCGACGAGTTCTCCCGCTCGCAGAAGGACGTCGCCCGCTACATCGTCGACCACCTCGACGAGGCGGCGTTCCAGACCGCTGAGGAGCTCGCGCGCCGCGCCAACACCTCGTCCTCGACCGTAGTCAGGTTCTCCCAGGCGCTCGGCTTCGAGGGCTACCCCGAGCTCCAGCAGGCGGCGATCGAGGAGTACCGCCGCCGCGCGCCGGAGGGCAACGGCCCGGCGCAGCTGTTCGACTTCGACCACTCCGAGTTCGAGGCGTCGCTCGCCAGCGACCACTCGAACGTCGAGGAGACCGCCCGCAGCCTGACCCGCGAGCAGATCGAGGCGTGCGTGAGCGCGCTCGCCACCTCGCAGCGCGTCGTCATCGTCGGCGTCGAGCAGATGGCGTTCTTCGCCAGCTACCTGCGCCACCTGCTGGCGCTGCTCGACATCCGCTGCGAGGTCGTGTCCAGCTCGCGTCAGGACGCGCTCAACCGGCTCGGACGCGTGGACGAGGACACGCTCGTCGTCGCGTTCTCGGCCGGCCGCGCCCATCCGCTCGTCGTGCGCTCGATGAAGCTGGCGCGCCACCGTCGCGCCCGCACCCTCGCGATCACCGACGCGACGCTGTCCGACGTCGGCGAGCACGCCGAGCTGACGCTGTACTACTCCTCGAACAGCCCGTCGTTCACGCGCTCCAACTCGGCCCTGCTGGCCCTCGTCCAGGCGCTCGCCTACGGGGTCTACTCGCGCGACAAGGCCGCGTACAAGGACCAGATCCGCGCGTTCAAGCTGAAGTAGCCGCGCGGCTCAGCGGCTCGGCCGCGGCGCGCTCCCAGGCCGAGTCCTGGTACCGGATCATCGCGATCATCGCGGGAAGCGCGACCAGCGCCCCCGAGATCACCGCCGCGGCCAGCGAGTGATCGAAGATCAGGATCGCCGCCAGGGCCGCGGTCGAGCCGGCGAGCACCGCCGTGATCACCGCGACCATGCCGGCGACCGTCCGGTATCCCTGCCAGCGATCGCCGGGCACTCGCTGCATGAGGAGCCGCTCCGCGGGCGGGACGCGCACCAGGTACGGAGCGATCTCCGGCGCGTGCTCGAAGTAGTAGCCGCGCAGCAGGGCGATCCGGCGCGCGTACTCGGTGTCCTCGATCGAGGACTGCAGCGCCCGCTCGAAGGTGACAACGCCAACGAAGGCCAGGGTCGGCAGGAGAACGAGGCCGAACCCGTAGAAGGCCGCCCCCAAGCTGCTTGCAGTCGCCACGAGGCCCATGGCGACGAGGCCGCCGGAGACCGCCGCGAGGAACATGTTCGCCCGCCCGGTCGACTCGGCGATCGTCGCGGAGCGGGCGCCCTGGAGCACGAAATGCTCCGTGGTCACGAACGTGACCACCGTGGAGCGCGGGTCGGCCTCGTCGGTGCTGCGCGGGTCGCTGTCGGTCGCGGCTACCCCTCCTCCTTGGCGGCCGAGGTGGCGCGGAGCTTATCGTCGCAACCCGCGTCGACTCTGAGGATCGCCTAGAGGAGGATGGGTGCAAGTCAACGAGCCCGGAGCCCGCTCCTGAGCGCGCGGGCCTGCTCCTTGTCCTCCTCGCGCATTGCGGAAGCGCGGCACACCCGTGCGCTCCGCGGCTTCATTCCCTCCTACCAGTAAGCAAGAGCCCGGTTCATCCTTGCGCGATGCGTGAGCACGACCTTGTTCGCATCGGTAAGGCGGGCATCGCGCGAACACGGCCGCCGATAGGCTCGTTCGATCTCGTGACCATCTACCGGGAGGTCCTCGATGGCACACATGGGCGGCAGCGCTAGCGCTGTGATCGACGCACCTGTCGAGGAGGTGTGGGCGGTGGTGGAGGACGTGCTCACGGCGCCGGAGTGGCAGGGCGGCCTGGTGGCGATGTCGGCCTTGGAGCGCGATGCCAATCGGCGCCCGACGCTGGTGGAGAGCGAGAACGACATCAAGGTCAGGCATGTCAAGACGCAGGTGCGGTTCCGCTACGAACCTCCCACGCACCTTTCCTGGACGCAGGAGAAGGGTGATCTGAAGTCGGTCGAGGGTTCCTGGA
>DATHVJ010000150.1:0-43954 GCA_035461345.1 Solirubrobacterales bacterium
GGAAGCCCGAGGTCGGCCGCGATCGCGTCGACGTCCTCGGCGACGATCTTCCCTCGCTCCCGCTTCGCCGAGCGAAGGCGCTCCAGCACCTCAGTGCCGCGCCGGCCGTAGCGGCGTTCGACTTCGGTGACGGTTTGTCCCGGGATCTCGTCTCCCTGGTAGCGGAGGCCGGCGCCTCGCAATCTATTACTCGGTCGATAATCCCGCCATGGCGCCAGAGCCCGAACGCCGAGGGGCCGCGAGGGTGGCCGTGTTCGCCCCCAACCCGCTGCTCGGGGTGACGATCGAGGCCCGGGGGCCCGAGGGGGAGGACGACATCCACCTCCATCCCGGCGGGCAGGGCGTGTGGCTGACGAGGATGTGCGGCGAGCTCGGCGCTGATCCGACGCTTTGCGGCTTCGTGGGCGGCGAGTCCGGGCGCGTGCTGGAGCCGCTCCTCGACGACCTCCCGGGAGAGCGCCGCCTGGTCAGGACCGATGGGGCGAGCGGCTGCTATGTGATCGACCGCCGCTCCGGAGAGCGCCGGCTCGTGTCGGAGGCGATAGCGCCGGCACCCACCCGCCACGAGCTCGACGACCTGTTCGCCGCCACCTGCACCGCGGCGCTGCACAGCAGGGTGCTCGCAGTCTGCAACCCGTACCCCGGCGACCCCCTCCCCGTCGAGGTGTACGGAAACCTGGTCTCGGACGTGCGCGAGAACGGCGTGCCCGTGATCGTCGACCTGTCGAGCCCGCGCCTCGAGAGCGCGCTGACCGGGGCTCCCGACCTGGTGAAGCTGAACGACTGGGAGCTCGCCGAGTTCACGGGCGGACCCGTCTCCGAGCCGGACCAGATGCTCGCGGCGGCGAAGCGGCTGCGGGAGTCCGGCGCCGGGATCGTCGTCGTCACCCGAGGCGGCGACCCGGCGCTGGTGCTGCTCGAGGACGAAGTGCTAAAGCTCGTGCCGCCCCGCTTCGATCGCGGCTCGCGCGAGGGCTGCGGGGACTCGATGATGGGCGGCATCGCGGCCGCCCACGCGGCGGGGCAGGAATGGAGGGAGGCCCTGGTCGTGGGCGCTGCAGCCGGAGCGGTCAACTTCCTGCGGCATGGGCTCGGCACCGGGTCCCGGCAGACGGTCGAGGAGATCGCCGCCAAGGTCGAGCTGCGGCCCGCCTAGCGCGCGGCGGAGCGCGGCGTCACCAGGACGGGGCACGGCGCCGCCCGCACGACGGTCGCCGACACGCTCCCCAGCAGCACGGCGCGCACCGGCCCGTAGCCGCGCGAGCCGAGCACCATCAGGTCGACTCCCTGCTCCGCGTGATCGAGGAGGTGGCGGGCGGCGCCGCCGTGCTCGAAGATCGGAAGCGCGCGCAGGTCCGACGGCAAGCCGGACACGGCAGAGTGAAGCCGGCTCTGGAGGTCCGGCGCACCGCCGGCCCCGGCGATCGCCTCGGCCTGCGTGGCGGCGGTCGTCGTGGCCTGGACGCGAACGGCGATCACTCGCAACGTCGCACCGGCAGCTTCGCCGATGGCCGTCGCGACCTCCAGCGCGTTCGTCGCCTCCGGCATCCCGTCGTAGCCCACCGCGATCACGCGAATGTCGAGCGGGTCGTAGGCTCGCGGAGCGACCGCGACCGGGCAGGGGGCGCCGCTGAGCAGTCGCTCGGCGACGCTCCCAGGCATCACCCGGCCAAGACCCGCTCGGTGGGTGGACCCCAGAACCAGCAGACCGACGTCCTCGGTCTCCGCAAGCCCCTGCAGCGCGCGAGCTGGGGATCCTCCCAACAGCGGAACGGGCTCCACGGGCCGGTCCAGGCCCAGCACCGAGGCGATCTCCGCCGACAGCCCCTGCGCGGCGCCGTGGAGAACATGGCCCGGAGGCGCGTGGTAGACCCGCGCCGCCCGCAGCGGCGCGCCCACGGTCTGCGCGAGCAGGTCTCCGAGGCGTAGCGCGTCACGGCCGCAATCGCTGTCGTCGAACCCGACGACGACTTGTCTGGGTGCCTCGTCCCTGGTTGCCATGACGGGAGTGGCGGGCAGCCTACGCGCCGCCGTCGCGGGGCAGCATCAGACCCGCACCTCCAGCCGGTCGTACGCGGGCGCCGCCCTCGGACACAGCGCGGCGACGGCGCGCGCCAGCTCCTCGTGCGGCGGCGCAGTGCTGCCGATCTGCGTCAGCAGGATCCGATCGACCCGCCACTCGCACAGGCGCGGAAGCTCGGCGTCGATCGTCAGATGCGAGAACAGGCGCCGCCTCCACATCGCACCGTCGATCACGAGCAGGTTTGCGCCGCCGCTGAAGCGCCGCAGCCGCGGGGTCAGCCGGGCCACGTCCGAGGCGTACACCGCGGTCCGCCCGCCCGCCGCGACCTTCCACGCGAACGTGGGGTAGTGCGGCTCGCGCGCGTGGGGGACCGTCAGCGGCGTGACCGCCAGCGCGCCCAGCCGACGACGCTGACCGGGGCGAACCGCAACGAACTCGCAATGGTCGAGCCTTCGGTACCGGGCTCGAAGCGCCGCGATCGTCTGCGGGCTGGCGTAAACCGGCAGCAAGTCCGACGCTCGCTCCCGCCACCACCCGCGGAGCGCGGGGAGCCCGCCGCTCGCGTCGCGATGCGCATGGGTAATCAGCGCCGCGCCGACCATCTCGACGTCGCGGGCCTGCTCCCGGAAATCGCGGGTTACGTCGATCAGCGCAACCGACCCGGCGTCGACGAGCGCCGAGCTCTCCCGCCGACCGGAGCGGGCGGCGCCCGGTGTCCCGCCGCTGGCCCCCGTCCCGAGGAACCTGATCCTCACGTCCGTTTCGTCCCGGCCGAGTCGCGGACGAGCTGCACGTACGCGATCGCGCCCGGGATCGTCGGGAGCCAGAACGCGAATGCCCGGTAGCTCAGCACCGCGACGATCGCGAGCCCACCGCCGACCCCGAACCCGATCAGGGCCCCGATCATCCCGCCGTCGACGGCGCCGATCCCTCCCGGGACGGGAAGCACGTTCGCGAGCGAACCGACGAAGTACGCCATTACGACGACCGCGATCGTGGGGCCGTCCCCGAACGCCTCGAGGCAAGCCCACAGAACGGCGATGTCGAACGCCCACCACCCGACGGCGCCGAGCGAGCCGGGGTTTCGCGACCGGATCAGCGCGAACGCGCCCGCTACCCCTGACGCGACCGTCGCCGGCGCTGTCGCCAGGGACCGGGCCCAGCGGGCGGCTCTGCCCGTGGCGTCGGACCGGCGCGCGAGCGCCTGGTCGAGGTCGTCGGAGACCAGCGCGATCAGCAGCGTCGCCCCGATCACGACTCCCCCGAACGCCGCCGGCACCACGGTGAGGCCGAAGGGAGCCGGCCCGGCCAGCACGCCGCTGCGCAGGCCCAGCCCGCCGAGCAGGAGCGCCGCCATGAACACGCCGTAGAGCAGCACCAGGAAGGTGGCCATCTGGATCGTGACGTCGCGCCCCGGCACCCCGCGTCTGCGCAGCGCCCACACCGTCAGCACGACGCCTCCCGCTCCGGCTGTGGCCAACAGGCGGGTCGCGGCGACCCCGGCCATCGTGATCCGGTAGCTCTCCCGCCAGCCGACAGCGTCGCCGGTGGCGAAGACGGCGCGGAAGAGCACGACGTAGGAGCCGAACGAGAGCAGCTCGAGCCCGAACGCCGCGCTCAGCCACGACGGATCTCCCTCGGAGAGACGGTCCCACGTCTCGTCGAGGCCCGCGACGGCCGGTAGCAGCACGTACAGCCCGGCGATCGCGGCTCCGACGGCCACCAGCAACAGCGCTAGGCGGCGACCCGCGGGGGCGGACGGCAGACGCTGGTTCGCGCTCCCGGCCACCGGTTAGTGGTGCCTCGCGTAACGTTCGCCACGAAATGACGAGACCCAGGCGCCGACCAGCAAGGGCGCAGGGAGCCCAGATAGCAGCGCTACCTGGGCGACCGAGGACGCAGCATGGCGGTGATCTGGGGCCGTCATTTCCGGTGAAACGTTGCGGGAGGTACCACTAGGGCGGGACGACGATCACCGGGCGCTTGCAGTGGTTCGCGACCTCGCGCGACACGCTTCCCAGCAGCGCCGACTTCACTCGCGACAGGCCGTGGGAGCCGACGATCACCGCCCGCACCTCACGCTCCTCCGCGATCTGGACGAGCGGCTTCCACACGCCGTCGGGCGCCTGGATTGCAAGCGGCTCGGCGTCGAATCCGGCCTCGCCGGCGAGCTCGACGCCGCGGGCGGCGACCCGCTCCGCCGCCTCGCGTGCGGCCGAGTCGAACTCGTCCACCGCCGCAGCGAGGGGATGGGAAGGCTCGAGCGCTCGTCCCTGCAACATCACGGCCGAGGGGGGAAGCCATGCGTGCACGACGAGCGCCCGTCCGCCACCCGTGATCGCTGCGGCCTCCCGGATCGCGTGCGCCGCGGAGTCCGAGCCGTCGAAGCAGAGCTGGAACGGTGCGCCCGTCATCCCCTTCGCGCAACATACTCCGACGGCCGATCGCGGCTGGATCGCATGCTCAGGGGCCGAACGGCGCCTCGACCTCCTCGCCGCGCGTGATCGCCGCGGGCGCCGTCTCCGCGATCCACTCGAGGTGCGGCGCGACCGCCTCGACCTCGCGCAGGGCCGCCAGCCCGTCGGAGATCCTCAGCGGGCGCCCGCGCCGGGCCGAGTGGCTGTCGCTTGAGAGCACGTGGATCAGGCCGCGGGCGGCGAGCTCGAGCATCGTCGGCGCGGTGTCGGCGGCGGTCAGGTACGCGGCCGTGGCCTGGACCAGCGCGCCGAGCTCGATGAGCGCTGTGAGTCGCGAGTCAACATCGGCGGTCAGATGCCGCTCGGGGTGAGCGATGAGGCTCCGGAACCCCCGCTCGCGAAGGTGCTCCACGGCGGCAGCAAGGGAATCGGAAAGCGGACCCGGAGCGGGCTCGAGCAGGATCCACCGTCCTCCACCCCCCAGCGACACGGCCCGCAGCTCGTCGTCGTCGAGGCGATCGAGGATCGTCTCCGCCACCTCGCCCCCGGTCCTGACTCGCGCCGGGATGCCGGCGCGCTCCAGCTCGGTGTTGACTTCCTCGACCCGCCACGCGAGCTCGGAGATGCGGACGTCGTGGTCGTGCCTGATGTGCGGCGTGGCGCAGATCAGATCGATCCCGTCGGCCGAGCCCTGATGCGCCATCGACACGCTGTCCTCTACATCGACGGCGCCGTCGTCGATCCCGGGAAGGATGTGGCAGTGTAGGTCGACCACGCCGGAAGCCTTCCACTTCCGGGGCGCCGGCACTGTGGGAAGATACGGATCGAGGTGTGCGGGAGGGTTCCGATGCAGCCGGCGCCGGCCACGGGAGAGCATGGGGCGATCGGATGAGCGACCACCTGACAGCGCTCGACGCGACCTTCCTCGAGCTTGAGCAGATCGATCGCAGCGCTCATATGCACATCGGCGCGGTGATGATCTTCGAGCCGCAGCCGAGCGGACGCGTGCCCCCGATCGAGCGGATACGGGAGGAGTTCAACGCTCGTCTGCCCGACCTCCCCCGATGGTCGCAGCGCCTGTCGACGCCGCACACCGGCGGGCTCCACTGGCCGACATGGGAGGGCGACGACGTCTTCGACATCGCCAACCACGTGTTCGTGGCGCCGCTCCCGGACCCCGCCGGCGAGGACGAGCTGAGGGAGTGGGCCGCGGACTACTACTCGCGCCGCCTCGACCGCACGAGGCCGCTGTGGGAGGTGGCCGTCTCCGAGCTCGCCGACGGCCGCTGGGCGATGACAACCAAGACCCACCACTGCATGGTCGACGGGGTCGGCTCTGTCGACATCGCCCAGACGATCCTCGACCTGGACGAGCACGCGGAGCCCCGGCGAGAGGGCTCATCGGCGGGCGAGCCATCGACCGAGGACGAGGACGCGACAGGGGGTCCCGGAAACGGCGCCCTCCGGCTGGTCGGGAACGTGGCGGGAGCCGGGCTCGGGCTGGCGCACGCCGGGGTGCGGGCGGTGCGCGGCGCCCTACGCGTCGGCGTCGACACGGCGGCGCACCCTCGGGAGACGTTCGGCCGGGCGCGCGCGGTCGCGGAGCTGCTGTACAGCGACGAGGTGATCGCCGCCCCGAGCACGAGCTTGAATCGCCCCATCGGCCCCAATCGTCGGCTCGCCGTGATCCGGATTCCCCTCGGCGACTTGAAGCTCGTCAAGAACGCGCTTGGAGGGACGGTCAATGACGTCGTGCTGGCGGGGTCGGCCGGCGGGCTGCGCCGCCTGCTGCTGTCCCGCAACGAGGAGCTCCCCGCCCAGGGGATGCGGGCGATGGTCCCGGTGAACCTCCGGACCGCCAGCGAGCGCCTCGCGCTCGGAAACAAGATCACGTCGCTGTTCGTGCACCTCCCGCTCGTCGAGGCGGACGCGAAGGCCCGTTACGTACACCAGATGGATGAGGCGGAGCGGCTCAAGTCCGGAACCCAGGCGATCGGCTCCTCGTCGCTGGTGGAGATCACCAGCCTGGCGCCGCCAGTGATCCACAGCCTCCTCGCCCGATCCCTGTACGCGACGCGGCTCTTCAATGTCACGATCACCAATGTCCCCGGCCCACAGCAGCCCATGTACGCGTTCGGATCCCGGATGCTGCAGGCATGGCCCCTGGTTCCGCTCGCCGCGGAGCACGCGCTGGGCATCGCGGTGTTCAGCTACGACGGCGACCTGTTCTTCTGTATCAACGCCGACCGCGACGCCGTCCCCGACCTCGACGTCGTCGCGTCCGGGCTCGAGGACTCGGTCCGCGAGCTCGTCGACATCGCCCGTCAGCGGGCTTCGGCGGCCGTGCGCAGCTGATCCGCCTGGTAGCGGGAGATCGCGTCCGCCGTCGACTCGGACCGCCCGCCGAGGAACTCGTCGTCGATCGCGCCCATGAAGTCGTCGATCGCCGCCATCAGCCGCTCGGCCTCGAGTCGCACCGACGCCGCGCTTCCGCCGGCGCGGCAGCGCTCCGCCGACGACAGCAGGCGGGGAAGCAGCGTCGACAGCGCGTAGCGAGGGTCCCTGGTGTGAAAGTAGTACGCGATCGGGAAGTGGAGGATGTCGCGCCGCGCCGCGACCAGCTTCGAGGTCAGCCCGCCGAGCATGCTCGCCGCCGCGGCGGGCTCGGCCTGCGCCAGGTCGACGCCGGTCCGCGCCTCGGCGTCGCACAGGAGCTCGATCTCGTGCGAGACCGAGCGGTAGTCGGCGAGCACGCCGTAGATCGACAGGATCCAGGAGATGCTCGCGGTGAGGATGCCGAGCCCGATCATCGTCTCCACCGGCCCCAGCAGGCGCAGCACATCGCTCTCCGCCGCGATGTCCCCGTAGCCGAGGCTCGTCATGTTGACGAGCGAGAAGTACAGCGTGTCGAAGAAGCCGCCGGTCTCCTCTGGCCGCAGGCCGACGTCGAACACGTACTCGTCGGGCATGTGAGGGAGCGTGATCAGCGCGAAGCCGACGACGACGAGCGCGACCACGTCAGGACCACGAGCACGAACGCCGCGGGCCCGGCAGAGGAGAGGACCCCCGACCGTGCTCGCGCCGAGGCGTGGAGGGCTCGCCACACGGCGCACACCAGAGCTTCGCTGACGACCCCCCGGCCATGGGGATGGAACAGCGTGTCGAAGACGTCGCGGATCGCGAGCGCGATCAGGGCAACGCCGGCGATCGTCGCGACGACGGTCACTCGGAGGGCGGATGCACGACCAGCACGTCGCAGGGAGCGTTCTGGACGAGCTCTGTCGACACGCTGCCCAGCAGGGTCCGGATCACCTGGCCCCTGGCGCGAGACCCGGTGACGATCAGATCGGCGTGGATCTCCTCCGCCACCGCGATGATCCCCGGGGCGGCGGGTCCGGTGACGACCCAGGGACTCGCCGCAAGCGAGGGATCGAGCGACTCGATCGCCTCGTCCAGGGAGCGACGCGCCTCCGACTCCTCGGACGCCGCCTGGACCAGGGTTAGGGAAGCGCCCTCGGTGCCGGCCACCGCGGCCGCGCGCGCCAATGCCGCCCGGGCGCCGTCGGTGCCGTCGTAGGCCACGACCACGTTGCGGTAGGACCGAGCCTCGATCGCCATCCCGGGACGGGATTCTTCACCACCGCGCCGGCGTGTGCGTTTGGGACCCCGACGGGTGGCGGGAAACTACGCAGTGAGAACCGGGGCGAGACCGGATGTGCGGGCGATCCGCGTTCGTAGCCTGGATCACATGTTCGTTTTCCTGCTTCTCCCGCTCGCCGACGACGGCTGGTGGGACGGGCACATGAGTGGAGGATGGTGGATCGTGATGATGGTCGGGATGATCCTGTTCTGGGCGCTCGTCGTCGTCGCGCTGGTGTGGCTGATCCGCAGCGGCCCCGAGCTGTTCGGCGCTCGCTCCGGCGAGCGAGAGCAGGCGCGGCCGGACGCGCTCAAGATCCTCGAGCGCCGCCTCGCGGAGGGCGAGATCAGCGTCGAGGAGTACAAGGAGCGCCGCGCCGTGCTGACCGGGCCACCGAGCGGGTGAGCTAGCGCGAGGGGCGAGAGGGTGAGCGCCGACCCTGGCACCCCACCTGGCCCGACGACGCTGGTCGAGCACCGCGCCGAGGCGCCCGCCGAACGGCTCGCCCTGCGCGTGGAGGGGGTGCGCAAGAGCTTCCACCGAGGGATCTGGCCCCTCAGGCGGACGATCGAGGTGCTGAAGGAGGCGAGCTTCGAGGTCCGGGCGGGCGAGCTGGTCGGCCTGGTCGGCGAGAACGGATCCGGCAAGAGCACCCTGATGCAGATCGTCGTCGGCCTGTTGGCGCGGGACGACGGGGTGGTGGAGCGCCCCGACCGGCTCGGCTACTGCCCCCAGGTGCCGATGCTGTGGGAGAAGCTCACCGTCGACGAGCATTTCGACCTCTTCGGTCGGGCCTACGACCTCGAGCAGGACTGCGCGGCGATCGCCGCCGACGATCTGCTCGCGGAGCTCGAGTTCGGCAGGTACCGCTCATACCGCGTCGAGGAGCTGTCCGGAGGCACTCGCCAGAAGCTCAACCTGGCGCTGTCCCTGATGCACGACCCGCAGCTGCTGCTGCTCGACGAGCCCTACACGGGGTTCGACTGGGAGACCTACCTTCGCTTCTGGGAGATGAGCGAACGGCGTCGGGACAGCGGGATGGGCATCCTAATCGTCTCCCACCTGCTTGCCGAGCGCGGGCGCCTCGACCGCATGTTCGAGCTCCGCGACGGGAGGATCCGCAACTGCTGAGCGCCATCCTGCCGATGACCGCTGCGTTCGTCCGCGAGCACCTGCGGGCCCCGCTGACATTGGTCCTGCTGATCGGGATCCCGGTGTTCTTCGTGCTCATCTTCGCCAGCGTGCTCGGCGAGTTCGCCGACGCCCTCGGCGGCACCCTCGCGGCGCAGTCGGCGACGGCCGTGAGCGCCGGCTGGGCTGCGGCCTTCCTCTCCGGCACGCTCGCCTTCTTCCAGGTGAGCTCGTCTCGGGGGGCCGACCGCCGGCTCGCCGCCGCCGGTCTCGCACCGGCGCGGGTCGCCGCCGCGCGCATCGCCGCGGCGCTTGCGATCGGCATCTCCGTCAGCGCGATCGCGTTCCTCACCCTGTGGCTTCGAAGCGGCATCGAGCACCCACTCCACGCCGCCGTCGCGATTGTCAGCTTCGCCGTCATCTACATCGGCATCGGCGCTCTCATCGGAGCCTTCGTCGCCGACCCGCTCAACGGCTCGCTGCTCGTCGTCCTCGTCTTCGCGGTGGACGCATTCTCGGGACCGCAGATGACTTCGAGTGGCCTGTTCTCGTACACGCCGACCCGGGACGCCGCCGATCTGGTGATCGCGGCCGGGGCGGGCGCGGGTTCCCCGAGCGCCGACTGGCTGGCGATGGCGGCGGTGGCGCTCGGCGCGCTGGCCGTCGCGCTCGGCGCGTTCTGGCTCGCGGCTCGAACGAGGTCGTAGCGATGGCGGGGCGAGCGCGAGTCGCGACGACGATGGCCTTCCGCGACCAGGCTCGCCGGCCGCTCGTGCTGATACTCCTGGTCCTAGTCCCCGCCTATGTGATCACGAGGGGCATCGCCGAGACCCTGGCGACCCCGCGCCGCATCGGCCTTCCGGACGACGTCTGGGTGACGACGACGATGAAGGAGCTGCACGGTGCGGGGATGGGCGGATTCGCGATCGCCTTCACGGTCGCCCTGGTGGGAGTCTTCGTGATGCAGTCGGCGCTGGCTGGCGACCGCCGGCTCGTCGTCGCCGGATTTCGGCCGGGCGAGACGGTCGCGGCACGCCTCCTCGTCCTCGTGGCCGCGACCGCGCTCGTGGTCGCCGTGTCGGCGGTCGTCACGGCGCTCAGCTTCACCCCGGCCTCGTGGCCTCCCCTGATCGCCGCGCTGGCCCTGACCGGGCTGATCTACGGAGGGATCGGGGCGCTTGCGGGCGCCGTCCTCGACAGGCTCGCCGCCGCCTACCTGATGCTGTTCAGCGTCATCACCGACATCGGCGTCGTGCAGAGCCCGATGTTCGGCGACGGCACGCCCGGGCGCTGGGCGGTGTTGCTTCCCGGCTACGGCCCATCGAGGGTGATGTACGACGGGGCGTTCTCGACCACCTTCCACGCCGGGGGAGAGCTGGCGCTGAGCCTCGCATGGCTCGCCGCGCTCGGTGTGGCCGTGATCCTGGTCCTGCGCCGCGCGGTCGCCGCCCGCGGCTGATCGGTCTTTCGGCTCGGCGCGGCGGCCGAGCTACCCGACGCGCGTGGCCGTCCACCCCCGGAGCCGGTTCGAGTTCAGCACCACCGACAGCGAGCTCATCGCCATCGCCATCGCCGCGATGATCGGGCTGAGCTGGAGCTCGACGAACGGGTACAGGACCCCGGCCGCGATCGGGATCCCGGCCGTGTTGTACGCGAAGGCGAAGAACAGGTTCTGCCGGATGTTGCGCATCGTGTCGCGGCTGAGGCGGATCGCCGTCACCGCGCCGCGGAGCTCGCCGGACACCAGGGTCACGTCGGCCGCCTCGATCGCGACGTCGGTGCCGGTGCCGATCGCGATCCCCACGTCCGCCTGGGCGAGCGCCGGCGCGTCGTTGATCCCGTCGCCGACCATCGCGACCAGCTTGCCCTGGTCCTGGAGCCGTCGGACCTCGACCGCCTTGTCCTCCGGCAGCACCTCGGCGAGCACGCGGTCGATGCCGACCTGGCGCGCGATCGCCTCCGCGGTGCGCCGGTTGTCGCCCGTGATCATCACGGTCTCGAGCCTCAGCTCGCGCAGCGCCGCGATCGCCGCCGCCGAGTCCTCCTTGACCGTGTCGGCTACCGCGACGAGCCCGACGACCTCGTCGTCGACCGCGGCGCGCATCGCGGTCTTGCCGTCGGCCTCGAGCCGCGCCGCCTCGGCGTCGACCGCCGCCGCGTCCACGCCCTCGTCCGAGAGCAGCATCGACGTGCCGACCAGCACGCTGCGGCCTCCGACCGTCGCCTTGATGCCCTTGCCGGTGACCGACTCGAAGTCCTCGGGCTCGGCGAGCGTCACGCCGCGCTCGTCCGCTCCTCGCACGATCGCCTCGGCCAGCGGATGCTCGGACGAGCGCTCGGCGCTCGCCACCAGGCCGAGGACCTCGTCCTCGGCGAGTCGCCCCATTGCGAGCACGTCGGTCAGCGCCGGCTCGCCGCGCGTGATCGTCCCCGTCTTGTCGAGCACGATCGCGTCGAGCTTGTGGGCGGTCTCGAGCGCCTCGGCGGAGCGGACCAGGGTCCCGTTCTGGGCGCCCTTCCCGGTCGCGACCATGATCGAGAGCGGGGTCGCGAGGCCGAGCGCGCACGGGCAGGCGATGATCAGCACCGCCACAGCGCTGATCAGCGCGAACGTCAGCATCGGGTCGGGCCCGAAGTCGAACCAGATCACGAAGGTGGCGATCGCGATGAAGATCACGGCGGGGACGAAGTAGCTCGACACGAGGTCGGCCAGCCGTTGGATCGGCGCCTTCGAGCCCTGCGCCTGCTCGACGAGGCGGATGATCTGGGCGAGCATCGTGTCGCGACCCACGTTGGTGGCGCGAAACCGGAACGCCCCCGTCTGGTTGATCGTCGCCCCGACGACCGTGTCCCCCGGCTCCTTGGTCACCGGGATCGACTCGCCGGTGACCATCGACTCGTCGAGGCTCGAGCGGCCGTCGACGATCTCGCCGTCGACCGGCACCTTCTCCCCCGGGCGCACGATCACCACGTCCCCGGGTAGAACGTCCTCGACGGGGACCTCCTCCTCGTCGCCTCCGTCCCGAACCACGCGCGCCGTCTTCGCCTGCAGCCCGATCAGCTCGCGGATCGCCTCGCCGGTCCCGGCGCGGGCGCGAGCCTCGAGCAGGCGGCCGAGCAGGATCAGCGTCAGGATCACTCCGACGACCTCGTAGTAGACCTCGCGCAGGTCCTCGGGCACGAGTCCCGGCGCGACGGTGACCACGAGGCTGTACAGGAACGCCGCGCTCGTCCCGACCGCGATCAGCGTGTTCATGTCCGCGGTTCGGTGGGTCAGGGTCAGCCACCCGGTGCGATGGATCGGCCACCCCGCGTACACCATCACCGGCGCGATCAGCGCGAGCTGGACCCACGGGTCGAGCAGGAGGCCGGGTAGCCCCTCGACGCCGAGAACGTCCTCGAGCATCACCGGGACGAGCACGGGCAAGGTGAGGATGGCGCCGAACGCCGTACGCAGCGTGAGGTCGCGGACCTCGGCCCGGCGAGCGGCGGCCTCGGCATCCTCGGTCTCGGCCGACCCGGGATGCTCGCGCTCCTCGATCCGGTACCCGGAGGAGGCCACAGCCTGCTTGATCTCGTCGACGCCGAGCTGGCCGGGGTCGTAGCCGACGGTCACCCGTTCGGCGCCGAAGTTGACGTCGACCCGGTCGACGCCGGGGAGGTCGCCGACGAAGGCCTCGATGTTGGTCACGCACGTGGGGCAGGTGACCCCGGCGCCGCGAAGCGACAGCTCCACCTCCTCGGTCCCCGCGACCTCGCGCGTCGGCCCGACCCCGACCGCGCGCGCGACCTCGTGCGTGTGGCCGTCGCCCGCGGCCGCGCCGGCCACACTCGAAAGGTCGTCGGGCGCCGGGGCGCCGTCGCCGTCGCCCTCCACGAGGAGGGTCCCGTGCACCATGTTCATCCCGCACGCGAACTCGAACTCGCCGCTGCGATCGGGGACGAACTCGACCGCGGTCCTCGCGAATGCCGGCAGCGACTTGGAGACGTGGAAGTCGGGGAAGACGACGCGCGAGGTGCAGTCGCCGGCCTCCTGGCGGTCGAAGACCAGCCGCAGCGGTATCCCCGCGCGAGCCCGGATCAGGCTCGGCGAGTAGCCGCCCTTGACCGTCACCTCCACCTCCTGCGCCTCCCCGCGCTGCTCGGCCTCGCTCACGCGCTTGGGACCGAAGAAGAACCACGCCAGCGCGGCGATCAGCGCGAGGCCGGCGAGCGTGACTGCGATCTCTGCGGGTCCCATCTCGAAGCTCCTCCTCGGACTGCCTGGAACTATACCCCCCGAGGGTATCGCTAATCCTCCACCGGCGCCAGCCCGAAGTGCTGCGCACGGTACCTTCAAGCAGCACGGATGTCTTCACGCCCCGCCACCGAGGAGGATGTGACCGCAACCCCGCTCCGCGACGCGCACGGCCGCGCGATCTCGGACCTGCGCGTCTCGGTCACCGATCGCTGCAACTTCCGCTGCCAGTACTGCATGCCGGCGGACGGGCTGCCGTGGCTCGAGCGCGACGAGATCCTGCGCTTCGAGGAGATCGAGGGCCTGGTTCGGGTGCTGGTCTCGCTCGGCATCGAGGATGTGCGGTTGACCGGCGGGGAGCCGCTGGTACGGCGCGATTTCCCCACCCTCGTCGGGATGCTGGCCGGGATCGACAGACTCGGCGATCTCTCGCTGACCACCAACGGCTACCTGCTGGAGCGCGACGCCGCGGCGCTCGTCGAGGCGGGGATCGGCCGTGTAAACGTGTCGATCGACTCGCTCGCCCGCGACCGCTTCTTCCACATCACCCGCCGCGACGCGCTGCCCCAGGTGCTACGTGGCCTGGAGGCGATAGCCGCCCACCCCGAGGTGCGCCCGATCAAGGTCAACGCGATCGCGATGCGTGACTTCACCGAGGACGAGGTGCTGCGGTTCTGCGACTTCGCGCGCTCGACCGACTACCAGGTGCGGTTCATCGAGTTCATGCCCCTGGACGCGGACAGGACGTGGACGCCGGATGCAGTGCTGACCGGCGACGAGATCCGCGCCATCGTCGAGACGCGGTACCGGCTCGAGCCGCTCCCACGCGAGCCGTCCGCAACCGCGCGTGTGTTCCGATTCGCCGACGGCAGCGGCGAGATCGGCTTCATCAACCCGGTCTCCGAGCCGTTCTGCGCCGACTGCAACCGAATCCGGCTGACCAGCGACGGGAAGCTCCGTACCTGCCTGTTCTCCCGCCACGAGACGGACCTTCGCGGGCCGCTCCGAGACGGGGCCGACGACGGCGAGCTGGAGACGATCGTGCGCGAGGCCGTGTGGCGCAAGGAGCTCAAGCACCACGTCAACGACCCCGGCTTCCGCCCCCCGCCGCGCACCATGAGCCGCATTGGTGGGTAGCCGCCGGACCCGGCTGCGCGAGTGGACCCACGAGCTGGGCGGGGGCCTGGGCGACGCCGGCCTGCTGATTCCGCTTGCCGTCGCCCTGATCGCGCTCAACGGCCTCAGCGCGACGGCTGTCTTCGCCGGGGTGGGAATCGCATACGTCGGCACCGCCCTGTACTTCAAGGTGCCGGTGCCGGTGCAGCCGCTGAAGGCGTTCGCGGCGGCGGCGATCGCGCTTCAGCTCGACGCGACGACGATCGCCGCCGGGGCGCTGCTGATGGCCGCGGCGATGGCGCTGCTCGCCGGCACCGGGCTCGCAGGGTGGCTCGCGGCGCGGTTTCCGATCGTCCTCGTGCGCGGGATCCAGGCAAGCGTCGCGCTGCTGCTCGCCTCGGCCGCGATCGAGCTCGCGCAACGCGGCAACTGGGAAGGGCTGCCCACGATCGATCCCGCTATCGGCGTCGCGATGGCGGTCGTCGCGTGCGGGACGCTGCTCGCTTGTCGCAGGTCGTGGCGAGTGCCCGGGAGCCTCGCCGTGCTCGCGGCCGGCGCGGGCATCGGCCTGATCGTGTCGGGCGCTCCCGCGGGCGTCGGGGTGGGGCCGGAGGCGGTAGCGGTCGCGGTCCCGGACGGCGGCGCGTTCGTCACCGCGCTCACCGCGCTCGTCATCGCCCAGATCCCGCTCACGTTCGGCAACTCGGTCGTCGCGACGGTCGACGCCGAGCGCAGCTACTTCGGCGACCGCGCCCGCCGCGTGACGGCCGGGCGGCTCGCCGGATCAATCGCGGTCTGGAACACGGCAGCGGGCCTCACCGCCGGGCTCCCGGTGTGCCACGGAGCCGGGGGAGTGACGGCGCACTACCGGCTCGGCGCGCGAACCGCCTACGCGACCGCCGCAGCCGGCGCGATCTTCCTCGTCCTCGGCTTCACGCTCGGTGACTCGCTCCCGATGCTGCTTCAGCTGCTCGTCCCGGGTGCGCTCGCCGGCATGCTGCTGTTCGTCGCGATCCAGCACGCGATGCTCGCCGCCCGCCTCGAGCGCCTCGACGAGCGGGTGATCGTCGCCGGGGTGGGGCTGGTGACGCTGTTCAGCGGCAACCTCGCGGTCGGGTTCGGCGCCGGGGTGACCGTGCTGCTGGCGCGGCGCGCGTGGCGGGCTGCGGCGGATCAGCGGCCGGTGCGCGCGCACTAGCGTCGACGAGCCGAAAGGAGGTGTGGAATGAACGCCCGGGAGTGGATCGAGAGATTTGCCGCGGAGCTCGGCGCGCAGCCGCCGAGCGACGACGAGTTCAACGCGATGCTCGACCTCGCCGCGATCGCGGCGCACGACTCGGAGCGGGTCGCCGCTCCGGTCGCGTGCTGGATCGGCGGCGCGTCGGGCCGCCCGCTCGACGAGCTGCAGGCGATCGCGAAGCAGATCGCGGCATCGGAGGACGGCGACTGACGCGGATCGCGCTCGCCACCTGCGCGGGCGTCCCGCCCCAGTTCGACGACGACGAGCTGCTCGCGGCGGCGATCCGGTCTCGAGGCGGCGAGCCGAGCGTCGTCGAGTGGGACGACGCGGCGGCCGACTGGGGGCGCTTCGACCTCGTGCTGATCCGCTCCACCTGGGACTACACGTGGCGACGCGATGAGTTCCTCGACTGGGCGGAGCGGGTCGGAGACCGGCTTCGTAACTCCCCCGCCGTCGTGCGCTGGAACAGCGACAAGCGCTACATGGGCGACCTCGAGGCCGCGGGCCTGCCCGTCGTGCCGACACGGTTCGTCGAGCCGGGAGGCGAATTGCCGCGGCTCGCCGGTGAGGTCACCGTGAAGCCGACGGTCTCGGCGGGCGGACGCGACACCGGTCGATTCGGCCCCCAAGCGCACGCGACGGCCAAGGAGCTGGTGGCGCGCATCGTCGACTCCGGGCGGACCGCGATGATCCAGCCGTACCTGGAGCGCGTCGATCGCGAGGGGGAGGCCGCGCTCCTGTTCGTCGCCGGGGATCTGGTGCACGCGCTGAGAAAGCGCGCCGTGCTGCGACCGGACGAGATCGCGCCGGTGCGCGACGACGCGATCGGCGCCGCCGAGGCGATGTACGACCCGTCGCTCGTGACGCTGTCAGCGGCGGAGCCCGACGAGGTCGACGTCGCCCGAACCATCGTCGGGCATCTCGGTGAGCGGTTCGGAAACGTCCCGCTCATCGTGCGCGTCGACCTCGCCCGAGCGGTCGATCGCACCCCGACCGTGATGGAGGTCGAGGCGATCGAGCCGAACATGTATCTCGGGCTGATCCCGGCGAGCGCGCCGCGCGTAGCCGAAGTCGTGCTCGCCGAGGCCGCGCACCGAGCACGCCCGTGACCGGTCGGGTCCCGACTGGCCGAGTGGCCAAACCGGCGCGAATCGGTCACAATCGCCGTCACCTATGAGCGCGAGGCTCTACCAAGGTGGGGGCGGGCGGGGAATTTGATGTTGGGCCGAGCGCGAAGCCCAGGTGACATGGCCGCCGACGCCGAGCCCCCGGCCAACAGCGAGGAGCGGATCACCTACTGCCGCATCTGCGAGCCGCTGTGCGGGCTGCGGGTGACCGTCGAGGACGGGAAGGTCTCGCGAATCCGGCCCGATCCCGAGCATCCCCTGTCGGCCGGGTTCGCGTGCCCGAAGGGGATCGCGATGGCCGACGTCCAGAACGACCCCGACCGCGTGCTGCACCCGCTGCGGCGGCGGGAAGGGCGCCTCGAGCGGGTCTCCTGGGACGAGGCGCTGAACGAGATCGGGGAGCGGCTCCGGGGCGTCATCGACACGCACGGAGGAAACGCGCTTGCCTGGTACATGGGAAACCCGGGCGCGTTCTCCTACTCCCATCCGCTGTGGGTGAAGGGCTTCCTCGACGCGGTCGGCTCGCCGCACTGGTACACGGCGAGCTCCCAGGACGTCAGCAACCGCTTCGCGGCCAGCGCCTTTCTGTACGGGTCGCCGTTCCTGCTCCCGATCCCCGACCTGGCGCGCACCGACATGCTGCTGATGGTCGGCGCCAACCCGCTCGTCTCCCACGGCAGCGTGATGAGCGCGCCGCGGATCAAGGACCAGCTCCACGCGATCACGGCGCGGGGAGGCCGCGTCGTCGTCGTCGACCCGCGCCGCTCGGAGACCGCGCGGGCGTTCGAGCACCTCCCCGTCCACCCGGACTCCGACGCGTGGTTGCTGCTGTCGCTGCTGCACGTGATCTTCGACGATCGGCTCGAGGACGCGGCCGCGATCGAGCGTCAGGCGAGCGGCGCCCACGCGCTGCGCGCGCTCGCCTCCGAGCACTCACCCGAGGCGACGGAGGACCGCACCGGCGTGCCCGCGTCACGGGCGCGCGAGCTGGCGCGTGACCTCGCGACGGCCGACCACGCCGCGATATACGGGCGCACGGGGTCTTGCCTGGGGCACAACGGCACCCTGGTCTCGTTCCTGCTCGACACCCTCAACCTCGTCACCGGGAACCTCGATCGCGAGGGCGGCGGGATGTTCGGCAACCCGCCGATCGCCTTCGACGAGGTCGCCGAGCACATCGGCGCCGGCACCTACGGCAAGGTGCACTCGCGGATCGGAGGCTTCCCCGAGGTCCTCGGCGCGTTGCCGGCGGCGCTGATGGCGAAGGAGATCCGCGCCCCGGGCGACGGCCAGATCAGGGCGCTGTTCGTGTCGGCGGGCAACCCGGTGCTGTCGGTGCCCAACGGCGAGGAGCTGGAGTCCGCGCTACGCGAGCTCGACCTGTTCGTGTCGATCGACCTCTATGTCACCGAGACGAACCGCGAGGCCGACTTCGTGCTGCCCGCGACGACGTTCCTCGAGCGCGAGGACTTCCCGCTTCCGTTCCTGCCCCTGTTCACGACGCCGTTCGTGCAGTGGACGGACCCTGTCGTCGAGCCCGCCGGAGAGGCGCGGCAGGAGTGGGAGCTGATCGAGGAGATCGCGAAGCGCGTCGGCGTGGTGCCGTCGAGCTCCCGCCTCGGCCGCCTGCTCGGGAAGGTCGGGGTGAGGCTGTCCCCCACCCGGCTCGTCAACCTGCTGCTGCGGGTGGGGCCGAAGGGCGACTGGTTCGGGCTCAGGCGGGGCGGGCTGAGCCTGAAGCGCCTGCGCGAGAGCCCCAGCGGAGTCGTCCTCGCCGACCACCTCGAGGCGGGAGTGCTGGCGGACAAGATCCGCCACCGCGACAAGCGGGTGCGGCTGGACCCGCCGGAGATCCTCGCCGACGCGGCGCGGCTCGCGGCCCGCAACGGCCACGACCCAGCGTTCCCGCTGCGCCTGATCGGCCTGCGCGAGCTCCGCTCGCACAACTCGTGGATGCACAACGCGCGCCTGCTGATGCGCGGCGGGCGCGTCCACGCCGCGCGGGTGCATCCCGACGACGCGCGGGCGTGCGGAGTCGCGGACGGCAAGCCGTGCCGGATCAGCTCCGCCCATGGGTCGATCGAGCTGCCCGCGAAGCTCACGGACGAGGTCATCCCGGGGACGATCGCGGTCCCGCACGGCTGGGGCCACCAGCGCGGCGGATGGAGCGTCGCCAGGGAGGCGGGCGGCGCGAACGTCAACCTGCTCGCATCCTCGGAGCCCGAGGACCTGGAGCGGCTCGCCGGAATGGCGCACCTGAACGGGGTCTCGGTCCGGATCGAGCCCGCGCACACGGGCCGAAACGGATCGGCCCACGCCGTCGAGGACGAGGCGTCGCTCAGCCGCGCAGCGCCCGCAGCGCGTTGAGGATCACCGCCACGTCGATCCCCTCCTGGAGCAGGGCGCCGGCGACCGGCGGCAGGTAGCCGGCCGCGGCGACTCCCATCGCCGCGATGCTCATCCCCATCCCGGCGACGACGCTCTCGCGGGCGATTCCGAGCGAGCGGCGTCCGAAGTGAACGGCGTCGGCGATCCGGTCGATTCGCTCCACGGTGATCACGGCGTCGGCGGTCTCGGAGGAGACCGTCGCCCCCGCGCTCCCCATCGCGATGCCGACGTCGGCGATCGCGAGCGCCGGGGCGTCGTTGATCCCGTCACCGACCATCACCACGGGGGAGCGCTCCGGGTCGGCGCGAACCTCGCGGACCACCTCGAGCTTCTGCTCCGGCGTCTGCTCGGCGTAGACCCGGTCCACGCCCACCTTGCGTCCGATCGCCTCGGCGACGCTCGTGCGGTCCCCGGAAACAAGCGCGATGTACCGGATGCCCGCAGAACGCAGCTCGCGCGCCGTGCGATCGGCGCCCTCCCGCAGATGGTCGGCCATCACGATCGCGCCGGCGGGACGACCGTCGACGCCGACCAGGATCCGCGCCCGGCCATCGTCCCGGTGCGCGGTGATCGCATCGACGCCGTCCACCCTGTATCCGCGCGATTCGAGGAAGGAGCTGCTGCCGACGGCGACCCGGTGGCCGTCAACCCGCCCTTCGACGCCCTGGCCGGGATCCTCGAACACACCGTCGGGCATGCTCAGACGCAGGCCCCTGGCCTCGGCATGGTGGACGAGCGCCTCGGCGAGGGCGTGCGCCGAGAGCTGGTCGATGGAGGCCCCGAGTCGCAGCAGCTCGTCGGCGGCAATGCCGTTCGCGGGCATGACCTCCTCCACCTCGGGCGTCCCGAGGGTCAGCGTTCCCGTCTTGTCGAGCAGAACGCTTCGCGCCTCCCCGAGCCGCTCGATCACCCCACCCCCCTTGACCACGATCCCGGCGCGTGCCGCCCGCGAGATCCCGGACACGATCGCGACCGGCGCGGCGAGGATCAGCGGGCATGGGGTTGCGACCACCACGACGGCGAGGGCTCGGACCGGATCGCCGCTGATCGCCCACGCGAAACCGGCGACCGCGAGCGTGACGGGAAGGAAGAAGCCGGCGTAGCGGTCGGCGATCCGCAGGAAGGGAGCGCGCTCCTGCTCCGCAGCCTCGACCAGCCGGACCAGAGCGGCGTACGCGCTCTCTGCGGCCGGCCGCGTCGCTCGTACCTCGAATGCCGATCCCGCGTTGCTCGTCCCGCTGCGGATCCCGCGGCCTTGCTCGTAGGTGACCGGCAGGGGCTCTCCGGTGAGAGTCGCCTCGTCGAGGACGGCCTCGCCGCCGACGACCACACCGTCGACCGGCACGACCTCGCCCGCGCGCACGACGACCACGTCGCCCGGATGGACCTCGCGCACCGGGACCTCCTCGAGCCCTTCGGCGGTGCGCCGGTGGGCGACGGTCGGAGCGCGGGCGGCGAGCTGGGTGAGCTCGCGCCGGGCGCGCCGTCCGGCCGCCGCCTCGAGCGCGTTCCCGCCCGACAGCATCAGCGCGATCACTGCCCCTGCGAGGTACTCGGACAGCGCCAGCGCGCCCGCCATCGCCACCAGCGCGATCGAGTCGACGCCGACGTTGCCGCCCGCCACGGTGCGAAGGACCGACCATGTCAGCGGCACGAGCGTGACCGCGGTGACGGCGGCCCACGCCGCGTCGCCGGCGCCCGGCTCGCCCGCCAGGTGCAGGACAGCGCCGGTCACGATCCCGGCGAGGACGAAGGCGGCGAGCCATCGCGCCCGCTGTTCCCACACCGCGGCGAGCCGCCCCCGCCACGCCACGCCTGCGATCTGGTGCGTCATCGCTCCCCGACGACGCGCTCGGGGTGGGAGTAGACGTTCACCTCCCCGCCGCGCGCGAACCCGCACAGGGTGAGGCCGCGGTCGGCAGCAAGATCTACCGCGAGCGACGTCGGTGCCCCGACCCCGACGAGGATCGGCGCGCCTGCGACGGCCGCCTTCTGCACGAGCTCGAAGCCGAGGCGCCCGCTGACGCAAACGACGCGACCGGAGAGCGGCACCAGCCCGTCGAGCAGCGCGCGGCCGACGACCTTGTCGATCGCGTTGTGGCGGCCGACGTCCTCGCGCGCCAGCAGCAGCTCGCCTCCCGAGTCGAAGAGGCCCGTCGCGTGCAGCCCGCCGCTGCGCTCGAAGGCGGGCTGGGCGAGCCGCTCCGGCAGCGCGGCGAGGATGCCGCGGGCCACGTGAGGCCCCTCGGGGAGCGGCGGGCTGTGCACGGCCACCTCCTCCAGGGCGCCCTTTCCGCAAACCCCGCAGGATGAGGTGGTGTAGAAGCGCCGTCGGCCCGGATCGCGCAGCAGCGGTCCCGCGACCTCGACAGTGTTCGCCGCCAGGTCGGACGTCGGTCCCGCGTCGCGCGGGCCGTCGAGCAGCCCCTCGCCGTACAGGAACCCGAGCGCCAGCTCCTCGTCGTGGCCCGGGGTGCGCATCGTGACCGCGAGCGGCCGCCCCTCGACGCGGATCTCGAGCGGCTCCTCGACCGCCACCTGATCGGCGACGCCGTCGTGCTCGACGCTCGCCAGCATGCGCGGATCGTCCATGGCGCGAGCGTACCCTCGCCAGGTGGCGAGCGCCGCGTCGCGCAGCGCTTCAGCTTCAGCTTCTCGCTCCCGGGGGCCCGCCGGCGACCGTGGCCTTGGCGGTCACCTTGAGCCGCTTGCGGCCCTTCGCGGCCTTGCGCAGCTTGCCTTCCTCGCGCACCGACGGACGCTGTCAATGGGCCGAATTGGCCATTGACATGATTGAGCCCGACATGGGACGCGGAGAGACCGGCACCGACCGCGATGGGAGCTCGGCGCTGCGCGCGCCGCGGCGGCGGTGGACGCCGCGCAACTGGGCGAGCCGCAAGCCGTTCGGGATCGGCGAGCGGCGGCCCAACAACTACTTCGAGGTCTTCCGGGCCGCGTGGGAGAACCGCGCCCGACCGCGCTACGCGTGGCGGATCCTGACCCGCGGCGTGTGCGACGGATGCGCGCTCGGGACCTCGGGCCTGCACGACTGGACGCTCGACGGGGTCCACCTCTGCAACATCCGGCTGCGGCTCTTGCGCCTGAACACGATGCGGGCGCTCGACCCCGCGCTGCTCGCCGACGCCGGTCGCCTGCGGGGGCGCTCCGGCGCCGAGCTGCGTCGGCTCGGCCGCCTCCCGCACCCGATGCTGAGGCGCCGCGGCGAGCCCGGCTTCCGGCGGGTGTCCTGGGACGAGGCCCTCGACCTCGTCGCCGAGCGGATCCGCGCCGGGGGAGCGCGCCGCGCCGGCTTCTACCTCACCAGCCGCGGGATGCCGAACGAGTCGTACTACGCGGCGCAGAAGGCCGCACGGGCGATTGGCACGAACTCGATCGACAACGCGGCCCGGGTGTGCCACTCGCCGAGCACCTTCGGCCTCAAGGAGGCGCTCGGGGTCGCGGCGACGACGTGCAGCTACCGCGACCTGATCGGCACCGACCTCGTCGTGCTGATCGGATCCAACGTCGCCAACAACCAGCCCGTGATGACCAAGTACCTCCACTACGCGAAGAAGGCCGGGACTCGGATCGCGGTCGTGAACCCGTTCCGCGAGCCCGGCCTGGAGCGCTACTGGGTTCCCTCGACGCTCGAGAGCGCGCTGTTCGGGACGCGGCTCGCGGACCGGTTCTTCCGCGTCGACGTCGGCGGCGATGCCGGCTTCCTGGCCGGGGTGCTGAAGCACGTGGTCGACCGCGGGTGGGTCGACGACAGCTTCGTCCGCGACCACACCGACGGCTTCGACGCGCTGGCCGCGGGGCTCGATGAGGTTGACTGGGGCTGGCTGGAGGCGCTGTCGGGAAGCTCGCGCGCGGAGATGAGCGAGTTCGCCGAGATGGTCGGCCGCGCCGAGCGGGCCGTGTTCGTGTGGAGCATGGGCGTGACCCAGCACGCCCGCGGCGAGGACAACGTGCGGGCGATCGTCAACCTGGCGCTGTCGCGGGGATTCGTCGGCCGCGCGGGGTGCGGGCTGATGCCGATCCGGGGCCACTCGGGCGTCCAGGGCGGCGCCGAGATGGGGTGCTACGCGACCGCGCTTCCCGGCGGAGTGCCGATCGACGCCGAGAGCGCCGCCCGCCTGGGCGAGCGCTGGGGGTTCGAGGTCCCGGCCGAACCGGGGCTGACGGCGCCGGAGATGCTCGACGCGGCGGCGCGCGGCGAGCTCGACGTCCTGTTCGCGATCGGCGGCAACTTCCTCGACGTGCTCCCCGAGCCCGACCACGTGGAGCGCGCACTCGCCCGGATCCCGCTCCGGGTCCACATGGACATCGTGCCCTCGGCGCAGATGCTGGTCGAGCCGGGCGACTCCGTGCTGGTGCTCCCGGCCACGACCAGGTACGAGGTTCCCGGCGGGGTGACCCAGACGAGCACCGAGCGCAGGGTGATCCTCAGCCCCGAGATCCCGGGGCCGCGGGTGGACGAAGCGCGCCCGGAGTGGGAGGCGATGTGCGAGCTCGCGGCGCGCGTCCGGCCCGAGCTCGCGGACGCGGTCGGGTTCGACGGAGCGGCTGCGATCCGCGACGAGATCGCGGAGGTCGTCCCCTCCTATCGCGGGATCGAGACCCTCGGCCCCGGCGAGTCTTTCCAGTACGGCGGCGAGCGGCTGTGCGAGGGGTGGGAGTTCCCGACCTCCGACGGCCGGGCGCGCTTCCTGCCGGTCGCGCTGCCCGAGCCGGCTCCGGCGGACGGCCGCCTGGCGCTCGCCACGCGGCGCGGCAAGCAGTTCAACAGCATGGTGCAGGAGCGCCGCGACGCGATCACCGGCGCCACCCGCGACGCCGTCCTGATCAGCGCCCACGACGCGTCCCGGCTGGGGATCGCCGACGGCGCCGCGGTCGCCGTTCGCTCCGACCACGGCGAGCTGCGAGGGCACGCGCTGGTGGCGCCGATCGCGCCCGGCAACCTCCAGGTCCACTGGCCCGAGGGCAACGTCCTGATCGGTGACCGGACCCGCTCGCCGCAGGCGGGGATCCCCGATTACAACGCGCGGGTCACCGTCGAGCCCGTGAGCTAGACGCCGCGGTCACGGCTTCGGCCCGCTCGAGGTCTGCGGGCGTGTTGACGTTGAGGCAGATCAGCTCCGGGTCGCCGAACCTCGCCAGCTCGTCCTCGGCGATCACCCGCGGGTCGAGTTGCGAGACCGCCTCGTGCGCCGGCGCGTCCGCGGCCATCGCTCGCGCGAGCGCGGGCGCGACGGCGGGCTCGTAGCGCGCGAGCAACGGCTGGATCCGGCCGCCGGCTCGAACCACCGCAGTCGCAGACTTCAGCCCGGCGAGCCACTCGAGCAGCGGGGCCGGAACCAGCGGCATGTCGCAGGCGAGCGCGACCACGGGGCGGCCGCCCGCGACCTCGAGCGCGGTCACGATCCCACGCAGGGGATGCAAGGGCTCCGGGGACTCGTGCACAACGCGGCCCTCGAACCGGGGCAGCGGCGAGTCCGGCTTCGCGACCACCACCGCCTCCAGCGACGCCGCCTCGACCGCGGCGACGGCGCGCAGCAGCAGCGGCCGTCCCGCCAGCTCGACCACGGCCTTGGCCGTCCCCATCCGCGTGCTGCGACCGCCGGCCAGAATCGCGCCGACGGCTCTTTCGTTGCCCATGCTTCCAGTCTCCCAGCCGCTGCGGCGAGCTACCCTCGCCCGACCGTGCTGGGCGAGCTGACCGAGATCGAGGACGCGCGACGGCTCGTCGTCGAGCGCGCGTCCCCGCTCCCCTCCGAGCCGGTTCCGCTCCGCGAGGCGCTCGGCCGGGTGCTGTCGAGCGAGGTCGCGGCGGCGGACCCCGTCCCGGGATTCGACAACTCGGCCATGGACGGGTTCGCGGTCCGCGCGGCCGACACGGCCGTGGCCTCCGCCGACGCGCCGGCCACCCTCGAGGTCGTCGGCGAGTCCCGCGCCGGCTCCCCGGCGCCGGGGGCGCTCGGGCCCGGCGAGGCGATCGCGATCTCGACGGGCGCGATGGTCCCCGACGGCGCCGACGCCGTGGTCCGCGTCGAGGACACGACCGCGCGCGACGGACGCGTCGACGTGGAGGTGGCAGTCGAGGCGGGCCGCAACGTGAGGCGCGCGGGCGAGGACGTCCGCAGCGGCGAGGTCGTGCTGTCGTCGGGAACCCCGCTCGGCCCGGCCGAGCTGGGCGTGCTCGCGTCGGTCGGCCGCGCGAGCCCTCCGTGCGCGCGGCGACCGAGGGTCGCGGTTCTGACCACGGGCGACGAGCTGCACGACCCGGACGAGCCGCTGCGACCGGGGGGAGTGCGCAACTCGAACATCCACACCGTCCGCGCGCTCGTCGCCCGCTGCGGCGCGGAGGCGAGCCGGGTGGAGATGGTTCGCGACGACGCGGCGGCGACCCGAGCCGCGATCGAGGCCGCGCTCGAGGCCGACGTCGTCGTGATCTGCGGCGGGGTGTCGGTCGGGGAGCACGATCACGTTCGGGCCGCGCTCACGGAGCTCGGCGTCGAGGAGGAGTTCTGGGGAGTCGCGCTGCGTCCCGGAAAGCCGACCTCCTTCGGCGTCCACCCTCGGGGCGCGCTCGTCTTCGGTCTGCCGGGGAACCCGGTCTCGGCGATGGTCATCTTCCTGTTGCTGGCCCGCCCCGCGATCGAGGCGATGCTCGGGCTTGCCGGCGAGCGCCACCGGGCCACCGCGATCCTCGACGAGGAGTACGTCAAGAGCCCCGGGCGCGCGCACGCCGTCCGCTGCCGGCTCGAGCTCCGCGACGACGGCTGGCACGCCCGATCGACGGGCGCCCAGGGGTCCCACGTGCTGACCTCGATGCTGGGGGCCGACGCGCTCGCGATCATCCCCACCGACAGCGGCACGGTGGCCGCGGGCCGGCGGGTGGAGGTCGAGCTGCTCCCGTAGCCGCGATGCCGCCTTCCGCGGGCCGACGGCTACGATCCGGTCGATGCGCCGCACCGAGGCCCTCGCGCCCCTCTCCAGGGATCACCACCAAGCCCTTGCACAGGCGCTGAAGCTGAAGCGGGCGACGCCGGCGGAAGCCGCGGACATAGCGCGAGGCCTGCTGACCTTCTGGGATCACCACGGAGCCCGCCATTTCCAGGTCGAGGAGGAGGTGCTGCTCCCCGCGTATGCGCGCTACGCCGACCCCGAGCAGGACGCGGTCGTCCGCGTGCTCGTCGACCACGTATGGATCCGCTCCAGGATCGACCGCCTCCGGGGGGCCGATGAGCCGTCTCCGCGGCACCTTCGCGAGCTCGGCGAGCGCCTCGACGCGCACGTCCGCCACGAGGAGCGGGTGCTGTTTCCGCTGATCGAAGACGCGATGCCGGAGCCGGAGATCGACGAGCTCGCCGCCTCGGTCGAGCGAGCCGAGCGGGCGGGGTAGGCCGACGATGGCTCCGGTGACGATCACCGTGCGGTTGTTCGCGATGCTCCGCGACCGGGCCGGCCGCGATGCCCTCGAGCTCGAGCTCGCCGACGGGTCGACGGTCGCCGACGCGCTCGACGCTCTCAAGGACGGCACACCGCTGGGCGACGCGCTCGAGCGGATGCCGGTGCGGGCGGCGGTAAACCGCGAGTACGTGGCGGCCGACGCTCCGCTGTCGGCCGGCGACGAGGTCGCGCTGATCCCACCCGTCAGCGGCGGGGGTGATCCTCGTGCCGGCGAGGACGTCCACGTGCGCGTCACCGGCGAGCCGCTCGCAGTGGAGTCGCTGTCACGGGCCGTCGGCCGGCCCGGCGCGGGCGCGATCGTCACCTTCCAGGGCACCACCCGCGACGTGGACCGACTCGAGTACGAGGCGTACGCAGAGATGGCGGAGCGCAGCATCGAGTCGATCCTGCTCGAGTGCATCCGAAGGCACGGGCTCGAGGCCGCCGCCGCCGAGCACCGGGTCGGGAGCGTTCCGCTCGGCGAGCCGAGCGTGGTCGTGGCCGTGTCCGCCGCGCACCGCGCCGAGGCGTTCGCGGGCGCGCGCGAGGCGATCGACCGGATCAAGGTCGAGGCGCCGATCTGGAAGCAGGAGGTCGACGTGGGCGCGGGCGGCGAGTCCCGTCGCTGGGCGAAGGGCGCGGTGCCGCAGGACTCCGGGGCCGGGAGCACGGCGCAGTGAGCGAGCCCCGCTTGACTCACCTCGACGAGGAGGGCGCCGCGCGGATGGTCGACGTGGGCGACAAGCCCGTGACCCGCCGTCGCGCCCGCGCCGAGGCGCTCGTGCGGATGAGCGCCGACGCGGCGGGCGCCGTCGAGCGCGGCGACGCTCCCAAGGGAGACGTGCTCGGCACCGCTCGCATCGCCGGCATCGCGGCGGCGAAGCGCACCGACGAGCTGGTCCCGCTCGCCCACCCGCTTCCGCTCGATCATGTCGACGTCGAGGCGTCGGTGGACGCCGAGACGGGCGTCGTCGCGCTGACCGCCGAGGCCGGGGTGACCGCGCGCACGGGGGTCGAGATGGAGGCGATGACGGCGTGCGCAGTCGCCGCGCTGACCGTCTACGACATGGTCAAGGGCATCGACCGCGGGGTGACGATCGAGCGCATCGAGCTCGTCTCCAAGAGCGGCGGCCGCAGCGGCGAGTGGCGCCGCGACGCATAGGCGATCGGGCGACGATGGCCGTCCGCGCGGGACTGCTCACGATCTCGACGTCGAAGGCGCGCGGGGAGGGCGAGGACGAGAGCGGCGCCAAGCTCGTCGAGCTCGCGGGTCGGCTCGGGGCCGAGGTCGTCAGCCGCGAGGTGATCACCGACGATCGCGCGGTGATCGAGGACAGGCTGCGATTCCTCGCCGACGAGCAGCGATGCGATCTGGTCCTGACCACAGGCGGGACGGGGTTCACGCCCTCGGACGTCACCCCCGAGGCCACGCTCGCCGCCATCGAGCGCGAGGCGCCCGGGATCCCGGAGGCGATGCGGGCCGCGTCCCGCGAGCACACCCGCCACTGGATGCTGTCGCGCGGGGTGGCGGGGATCCGCGGGTCGACGCTGATCGTCAATTTCCCGGGCAACCCGGCCAGCATCGAGCAGGCCGGCGAGGTGATCGCCGACGCGCTGCCGCATGCGCTGGCGCTGATCGCCGGTCGCCACCATCAACACTAGGGCGATCTCAGTAGTTATCCCCGCCAGGCGTGGGGACTTCCGCGGATGCGGCGTGCACGCGGCGCCCGTACGGTGGCCGGCATGGAGGAACGCGGACTGACGGCGGTGATCGGGCGCGTGCAGATCGCGCTGTGGGTGATCGCGATCGCGGCCATCGGGTTCTACGTCGCGGGGCTCGTGATGGGGATCTTCAACCCGCTCGAGATGTGGCTGTTCACGGCGGCGGTGATCGCCATCGTGGTGCTGTTCATATTCCACGCGCGGCGGATCAGGAGAATCATCCGCGAGCAGGACGAGCCCGGCCACGACGAGCTGCGGCACAAGCTCGGCCGCATGCGGGAGACCCGCGGGTTCTGACCCGTGCCGACTGCACTTGAGCACCGGCCCGGCTCCCGGCGGGTGGTGATCGCCGGCGGAGGCGTAGCGGGGCTCGAGCTGCTCGTGGGGCTGCGAGCGATGGCGGAGGAGCGAGCGCTGATCGAGCTCGTGTGCCCGCGGCGAGACTTCGTCTACCGCCCGTCCGCGGTCGCCGAGCCGTTCGGGCTCGGCCGCGCCCATCGCTTCGACCTCGCCACCCTGGTCGAGGACCTCGGGGCCCGCTTCGTCCCCGACGCAATCGCCTCGGTGGACCCGGCTCGTCACCTCGCGCGGACGCGCGCGGGAGCGGAGATCGCCTACGACTCCCTCGTCCTCGCCTGCGGGACGACCTCCCAGCAGGCGCTCGCCGGTGCGTTCACCTTCTGGGGCTCGGCGGGCAGCGCCGAGTACCGCGGTCTGCTCGGCGAGCTGGAGACGGGCGGCCCGTGCGACGTCGTGTTCGCGCTCCCCGCCGGCGCCGGGTGGCCGCTGCCACTGTACGAGCTCGCTCTGCTCACTCGGTCTCACCTCGGCGCGCGGGGGGTCTCCGGCGTCCGGGTGACGATCGCCACCCACGAGTCGGCGCCGTTGGAGCTGTTCGGGAGCCGGGCGAGCGAGGCCGTCGCCGAGCTGCTCGCCGAGCGCGGGATCGCGGTCTGCACCGACTGCTACCCGGTGGCCGTGGAGGACGGACGGCTGGAGGTCGTCCCGGCGGGTCACCTCCCGGCCGACCACGTCGTCTCCCTGCCGCGCCTCGCGGGTCGACCTCCGGCCGGGACCCCATGCGACTCCGAGGGATTCGTGCCGGTGGACCGCCACGGGCGGGTCGAGGGGCTGGACGACGTCTTCGCCGCGGGAGACCTGACCAACTTCCCGGTCAAGCAGGGCGGCATCGCGGCCCAGCAGGCCGACGCCGTCGCGGAGTGGCTCGCTGCCCAGCTCCACGCTCCCGTCGACCCGCAGCCGTTTCGTCCGGTCCTTCGCGGCCTCCTGCTTACCGGCCGCGAGCCCGCGTTCCTGCGCGCCGAGGTCAGCGGCGGTCGCGGCGAAGCGTCGACGGCATCGACGGACGCCCTGTGGTGGCCGCCGGGCAAGGTCGTCGGCCGCTATCTCGCGCCCCACCTCGCGGCTCTCGCCAACGCGGAGCTGACCCCCCCGCCGCCACGCGAGGCGGCGACGCTGCCAATCGAGGTACCCCTGGAAGAGCCCTCGACCGTCCACTAGCCTTCCTGCCGGGATGGGCGCGGACGCTCTAGACGGGCACCGCCTCACCCGGCTGATCGAGGTCGGGCGAACGCTTGTGTGCGAGCTCGACCTCGAGGTGGTGCTGGGGCGGGTGCTCGAGGTGGCCCGCGAGCTGACCGGGGCGCGGTATGCGGCGCTCGGAATCCTCGACGAGGACAAGAACGGGCTCGAGAGCTTCATCACCCTGGGGATCGGCGAGGAGACGCGGCGGGAGATCGGGCATCTCCCGCGCGGCCACGGGGTGCTGGGGCTGCTGATCGACGACCCGAAGCCGCTGCGCCTCGACGACGTCGGGGCGCACCCGCGGTCGTACGGCTTCCCGCTCGGCCACCCCCCGATGAAGAGCTTCCTCGGGGTCCCGGTGCTGATCCGGGGCGAGGCGTACGGCAACCTCTACCTGACCGAGAAGGAGAGCGGCCCGTTCGACGAGGCCGACGAGCAATCGGTGGTCACGCTCGCCGATTGGGCCGCGATTGCGATCGAGAACGCGCGCCTGTACGGCGACGCCGAGCGCCGGCGCGCGGAGCTCGAGCGCGCCGTCCGCAGCCTCGAGGCCACGACCGAGATCGCCCGGGCCGTGGGGGGCGAGACCGACCTCGCGCGCGTGCTGGAGACGATCGCGAAGCGCGCCCGGGCGCTGGTCGAGGCACGATCGCTCGTCATCCTCCTCGAGGAGGGCGGCGAGCTCGTCGCGGTCGCGGTCGCGGGTGAGCTCGATCGCGCTGTGCGCGGCCGGCGGATCCCGATCGAGGGATCGACGTCGGGCCAGGTCCTGCGTTCGCTGAAGTCCGAGCGCGTCGCCGACGTCTCGACCAGGCTGCGGATCTCGCCCGCGGAGCTTGGGGTCGAGGCGAGCGCGGCGCTGCTGGTGCCGCTCACCTTCCGCGGCCGGCCCCTGGGGCTGATTGCAACCTTCGACCGGCTGGTGGAGGGGCCCGAGTTCACGGCGGAGGACGAGCGGCTGCTGCTCGCCTTCGCGGCCAGCGCCGGGACCGCCGTCGCGACCGCGCAGTCGGTCAGCGAGGATCGCGTCAAGGACAGCATCGAGGCGTCGGAGCGCGAACGGGGACGGTGGGCGCGGGAGCTGCACGACGAGACCCTGCAGGCGCTCGGTGCGATGCGCGTCGGGCTCTCGTCGGCGCTGCGAGCGGGCGGGGACGCGCTCGAGGTCGCGGTGCGCGACGCGGCCGCACAGCTCGGTCAGGAGATCGACAAGGTCCGCGCCCTGATCACCGAGCTGCGCCCCGCGGCGCTCGACCAGATCGGGCTTGCGCCCGCGATCGAGGCGCTCGCTCTCCACATCGAGAAGACCCAGGGGGTGGACGTGACGGCCGAGATCGACATCGCCCACAGCGAGGACGGCGCGACGCAGCGCTTCGAACCCGAGCTCGAGAACGCGATCTACCGCGTCGTCCAGGAGGCGCTGACCAACGTCGCCAAGCACGCCCGCGCGGAGCAGGTCCGGGTGCGGGTGGCCGAGCTGACCGCGAGCGAGTCGATCGAGATCGAGATCGCGGACGACGGCGTCGGGTTCGACCCCGAGGCGCGCAGCGAGGGATTCGGGCTGGTCGGCATGCGGGAGCGCATCGAGCTGGCGGGCGGTCGAATCGAGATCAGCTCCTCCCCGGGCTCGGGGACGACCCTGCGGGTCGACCTTCCGGCGCCGCGGCGCGTGACCGCGCGGCGCGGCGCCGCCTGAGACGACTCAGGTGTCGAGCAGGCCGTGCTCGAGCGCGTAGCGGACTAGCTCCGAGCGCTTGGTGAGCCGGAGCTTCTGCTGGATGTGGGCGCGGTGCGACTCGACCGTGCGCACGCTGAGGTACAGCTGCTCGGCGATCTCGGCGTTCGTGTGGCCCAGCGCGATCAGCCGCAAGACCTCGACCTCACGCTCGCTCAACTCGCCCTCCCCCTCGGGCGGCTCGGCCGCCAACCTCGCCCCGAGCGCCGGCTGGAGGTAGGTCTCCCCCGCCGCCGCGACCCGCACCGCCTTGACCAGCTCGGCGTCCGCCGCCTCCTTGAGGATGTAGCCGAGCACCCCGGCGCGCATTGCCTCGCGCGCGAAGGCCGGGTCCTCCTGCATCGTCAGGACGACGATCTGCGTGTCGGGGGAGGCCTCCTTGATCGCGGGAACGCGCTCGATGCTCGACCCTCCCGGCATGTTGAGGTCGAGGATCAGCACCTCGGGCTTGTGGCCGCGGACGTATCGCTCCGCCGCGTCCGCGTCACCGGCCTCGGCCACGACCTCGAAGTCGTCCTCGGCCTCGAGCAGCATCCGCAGCGCGCTGCGGACGACCGCGTGATCGTCGGCGAGCACCAGCCGGATCCCGGAGTTCCCCTCGATGGGCAGACCGTAGCTAGCGTGCGGCGGCGGCCATCCGCTCGATGCCGCGCTCGACGTGCGGAAAACTACGCACCCCGAGTCCTCACTGTCGCGGCTCGCGCCCCGTCAGGGCGCGATAGAGCTCGTTCGGTCGCGTGCCGGTGAGGGCGGCGACGACGCTCGCCGCAGCCCGCGGGCGGGCCCCCGACTGCACCAGGCGGCGCAGGGCGTCGACCGCCATCGTCACGTCGGGATCGCGGCTCGTGGGCCCCGTGGCCGCACCGATCACGACGACCACCTCCCCGCGCACGTCGCCGCGGAAGCGGCGCGCGAGCTCACCCAGGGTGCCGCGGGCCACCTCCTCGTGCAGCTTTGTCAGCTCGCGGCACACCGCGCCCGGCCGGTCCGGCGCCAGCGACGCCAGCGCGGAAAGCGACTCGGGAAGCCGCCGCGGCGACTCGAACGCGACCACGGTCTCCGCCGACCGCAGGACCCGCTCCAGCTCGCCGGCGCGACGCGGGAGGAATCCCTCGAACCGCCACCGGTCGGGCGGCAGGCCGGATGCGACCAGCGCGGTGGTGACCGCCGACGGCCCCGGGAGCACCTCGAGCTCGAGGTCGCGATCGATGCACGTCCGGATCAACCGGTACCCGGGGTCGGAGATCGTCGGCGTGCCGGCGTCGGTGACCAGCGCCACCCGCGCCCCGCGCTCGATCTGCTGCGCGATCTGGGGGGCCCGCGATTCCTCGTTCTGGTCGTGGTTCGAGACCAGCCTCGGCGGCTCGATCCCGAGCCGCTCGTAGAGCCGCCCCACTCGCCTGGTGTCCTCGCACGCCACCAGATCGGCGCCGGCTAGCGCATCGCGAACCCGCGGCGACAGGTCGTCGAGGTTGCCGATCGGCGTCGGGCAGACCGTTAGCCGCCCGGGCACGCCTAGACCGCCTCGCCCAACTCGAGCCGCGCCATCGTCGCGGCGCCGATCAAGCCGGCGTCGTCGCCGAGCTCCGCGACCGCGACCGGTGCGGCGTTCATCGGCGGCAGGGCGCGGGCCCGCAGCTCGCGGCGGGCGGGCTCCAGCAACAGCTCCCCTGCGGCCATCACGCCGCCGCCGACGACGATCACCTCGGGCTCGAAGATGTTCGCGAGGCTCGAGAGCGCAGCCCCGAGCCGCCGCCCGACGAGAGCCACCACCTCGCCGGCGGTCGCGTCGCCGGCCAGCGCGGCCTCCGTGACCGTCTCGCCGGTCACCTCGCCGGCGCCCGCCAGCGCCCTGCCGAGCCTCGACCCGGGCTCGCGCTCGGCCGCCTCGCGTCCCTCGCGCGCCAGCGCGGTTCCCGACGCGAGCGCCTCGATGCAGCCGCGGTTGGGGCAGTTGCCCTGGCATCGCGGGCCGTCGAGGTCGACGACCATGTGGCCGAGCTCGGAGCCGGCGCCACGCGTTCCCCGGTAGACCGTCCCCCCGAGCAGGAGCGCGCCGCCGATCCCGGTCCCGAGGGTCAGCATCACCGCGTTGCGCACCCCCCTCGCCGCCCCAAATCGGTGCTCGGCGAGGATCGCCGCGTTGACGTCGTTGTCGATGAACACCGGGAGCCCGAGCCGCTCGCGCATCAGCTCCCGGATCGGCACGTCGATCAGCGGCAGGTTGACGGCGGCGATCGCCACTCCGGCCTGCTGGTCGATCGTGCACGGGATCCCGAGCCCGGCGGCGACGACGGAGGGGCGCGCGGCGCGCGCCTCGGCGAGCTCGTCGCCGAGGTTCGACAGCACCTCCTCGGCGCTGTCGCCCGACGACGACTCGGTGCTCCGGTAGAGGACGTTCCGGTCCCCGTCGACGACGGCCACCCGCAGGTTCGAGCCGCCGAGATCGACGCCGATCGTCTCGACGGGGCTCAAGGACCTATCTCGATGGGCCCAAGCGCGCGCGAGGGGCACGCTGACCGAGCGGGGCGGGGACGACGCGAGGCGTGGCGTGGCAATGCCACGCGAGCCTCGCGGCGGCGCCGTAGCCGCGAAGCGTCAGCGTGCCCCTCGCGTGTGCTGGGTCCGGCGAGATAGGTCCAACGGCGGTGGCGGGATTCGCACCGGGGCATGCGGCAGTATTGATAGCTCATGCCTGACGAGCAGGGGGGCCGGGACCGCCCCGATTACAAGGTTTATCGGTCGCGGCCGCGGCTCCTCGATCGCCTGCGGCCACCCGACGTCTCCTCGCGTAGGGACCGGGTGCGCGGCTCCGACAAGCGTCCGTCGCCGCGGCGGCCAGCGACGGTTTCCCGGCGCAAGCCGTGGTGGCGCTGGGTCGTGATCGGGGTCGTAGCCTGGCTGCTGATCAGCATGATCGCGTTCGCGATCTCGGCCCAGATCCAGAAGTCGAAGCTCGCCGACGGCGCCAAGGACGAGCTCGGGGCGAGCCTGCCGCTGATGTTGCTCAATCCGCAGACGATCCTCGTGGTCGGCACCGACGCACGCGAGGCCGGCACGCTGGACGGATCCGAGACGGACGAGCGCTGCCTCGACGCGGGCGCGAACGGCGAGCCTCCTCCCCAAGGGTGCAGCGGGTTCCGCGCCGACACCCTGATGCTGGTCCGGGCGGGCGGGGGCGCGTTCCGCAAGCTCTCGATCCCCCGCGACAGCTTCGCCGAGATCCCCGGCCAGAGCGCGCAGAAGATCAACGCCGCGTACGCCTTCGGCGGCGCGGCGCTCGAGATCCAGACCGTGGAGCAGTTCCTCGACATCGAGATCGACCACGTCGTGATCGTCGACTTCGAGGGGTTCGAGGACTTCATCGACGCGATCGGCGGCGTCGAGGTCGAGGTACCGGACAAGCTGTGCTCCGAGATCTCCGGTGGGCGCGCCAACGGCGGCTTCACCCTCAAGGTCGGCCCCGGCGAGGCGACGCTCGACGGCTCCGAAGCGCTGATCTTCGCCCGCACACGCACCAACACCTGCCCCGAGAAGGGCGGCTCGGACGAGTTCGACAGCTACGACGACCTCGATCGGGCGGCCGCCCAGCAGGAGATACTGTCGGGGATCAAGGGCCGGCTCACCAGCCCCCTGCGGCTCCCGTACAACTTCATCAAGGGACCATGGATCGGGTGGACGGCGCCGAGGGCGCTGGTCACCAACATGGGAGCGCTGACGATGCCGCAGCTGGTGCTCGCGTCGATCATCGGCGGCAACAGCGATACCGAGATCCTCGAGCCCTCCGGCGCCGGCCCCGGGGGCAGCCTGATCATCTCCGAGGAGGAGCGCCAGGCCGCCGTCGACAAGCTGCTGAACGGATAGTCAGTCGCCCGAGCTCGCCTTGGCCTTGTCGCCGCCCGAGTCCTTCTTCGCCGACCCTGATTCGCCGGACTTCTCCTTCGAGCTGTCCTTCGTCTTCTCGCCGCCTCCCTTGCCATCGGAGCGTCCCCGCGCATAGTCGGTCGTGTAGAAGCCCGAGCCCTTGAAGTGCACCGCGACGGGGTGGAAGACGCGCTCCACGGGCGCCCCGCACTCCTGGCAGCGCGAGACCGGGTTCTCCGACATGCTCTGGAAGACCTCGAACTCGTGGCCGTTGCGGCACCTGTACTCGTAGATCGGCATCGCGCGGCGATTATGGCAGGGGCCGTGGAGCGCCCACCGAGGCTCGTATAGTGCGCCGCCTCATGGGCGAGGCGAGCGAAGTCACCCTCGACGAGATCGTGGCGCTGTGCAAGCGCCGCGGGTTCATCTTCCAGGCGTCCGAGATCTACGGCGGCTTCGCCAACACGTATGACTACGGCCACTACGGCGTGCTGCTGAAGAACAACGTCAAGGCCGAGTGGTGGCGGGCGATGCTCCAGGACCGCGACGACATCGTCGCGATCGACTCGGCGATCATCCAGCACCCGCGCGTGTGGAAGGCGAGCGGGCATCTCGAGGGCTTCACCGACCCCCTGGTCCAGTGCCTGGGGGAATGCAAGCGGCGCTGGCGCGAGGACGACCTCCGCGAGCAGCAGCCGGAGGGGGAGCTGCGCTGCCCCGTCTGCGGCGGGGAGCTGAGCGAGCCGCGCCGGTTCAACCTCATGTTCGAGACGTACATGGGCCCCGTCCAGGACGACGCCGCGAGGGCCTATCTGCGGCCCGAGACCGCACAGGGGATCTTCATCAACTTCAAGAACGTGCTCCAGTTCTCGCGCTGCAAGCCGCCCTTCGGGATCGCCCAGATCGGGAAGTCGTTCCGGAACGAGATCACGCCCGGGAACTTCATCTTCCGCACCCGTGAGTTCGAGCAGATGGAGATGGAGTTCTTCGTTCCGCCCGCGGAGGCCGCCGAGTGGCATCGGCGGTGGATGGAGCGTCGTATGAACTGGTACACGGAGCTCGGCATCCGGCCGGACAACCTGCGCCTGCGAGCACACGGGCCCGACGAGCTCTCCCACTACTCCTCGGCGACCTCCGACATCGAGTACCTGTTCCCGATCGGATGGTCCGAGCTCGAGGGGATCGCGAACCGGGGCGACTTCGACCTCACCCAGCACGCCAAGGTCTCGGGCGAGAAGCTCGAGTACTTCGACCAGGAGCGCGGCGAGGCCTACGTCCCGCACGTCGTCGAGCCGGCGGCCGGCGTCGACCGCTCGCTGCTCGCGTTCATGGTCGACGCCTACGACGTCGAGGAGGTGGAGGGCCGCAAGCGGACCGTGCTGCGCCTCCATCCCCGCATGGCGCCGGTCAAGGTCGCCGTCCTGCCGCTGGTCTCGAAGGCTGGGATGCCCGAGAAGGCACGGGAGCTGTACGAGTCGCTCCGCTCCCGGCTGCCGGCGGAGTACGACGAGGGCGGCTCTATCGGCCGTCGCTACCGCCGCCAGGACGAGATCGGGACTCCCTGGGGGATCACCGTCGACGGCCAGACGATGGAGGACGACACGGTCACACTCCGCGACCGCGACTCGCTCGAACAGATCAGGGTGCCGATCGCGGGCCTCGGGGACGAGCTCGCCGGGCGCCTCGAGCGGCCGTGGCGGAGCCCGAAGCTCGGCCAGTGAGCTCCGTCACACCCGACTGGCCGGCTGGCCAGTTCTGCTCTAAGCTGGTCCGCACGCGAGAACTAGGGGGCGGCGAGCCGGCCGCAGCGAGGAGGTTGTCGAGATGAGCAAGCAGGCCACGCGGCGGAGGGGGAAGCAGGGCGACGCGAAGGGCGATCCCACCAGCGCGCTCGCCGGAGTCACCTACGAGGACCTGTACCGACGGTGGGAGGAGGGCAACTGGAAGGCGACCGCGATCGACTTCTCCAAGGATCGCGAGGGGTGGCGCTCGCTGTCCGAGATCCAGCGAAAGAGTGCCCTGTGGACCTACTCGATGTTCTTCTACGGCGAGGACTCCGTGGCCGACAACCTCTCTCCCTACATCGACGCGGCGCCGAAGGAGGGGCAGAAGTACTTCCTCACCACCCAGCAGGTCGACGAGGCGCGCCACGCGGTCTTCTTCTCCCGCTTTTTCTCCGACGTGATCGGCGCCGGCGAGGGCATCGCCTCGGGCCTCGCCTACACCGAACCCCAGCTCACTTGGGGGTTCCGCCAGGTTTTCGACCGCCTCGACCGGATGGCCGACGAGCTGCGCCGCGACCGCTCGTTGCCGAAGTTCGCCCAGGCGATCGCGCTGTACCACATGGTCGTCGAGGCCGAGCTCGCCCAGCCCGGCCAACACTTCATCGAGGACTACTTCGTCAAGTCCGGCACCCTGCCCGGGTTCGCCGAGGGGATGAAGAACGTGACCCGCGACGAACAGCGGCACATCGGCTTCGGCGTCAAGGTGCTGTCTGAGCTGTTCGCCGAGTCCGAGGAGTGCAAGCAGGCCGTCGGGGAGCTGCTGCGTGAGGTCTCCCCCTACACGCTCGCGGTCTACGTGCCCCCGAACTGGGACCGACGCTACACCGAGGAATACGGCTTCACACTCGAGGAGATCTACGCATGGGGCTTCCGCTCGATCGAGACGAAGTGGCGGGCCGCGGGGTTCCCGCTCGAGGAGATGCCGCCCGGCGTGTTCCCGATCGACTGGTCGCTGACGCCGGAGGAGCGGGTGGCGCGGATCGTGAAGCTCATGCAGGCCGGGGTCGTCGGCGAGCCCAACGGCGACCCCGACTCGTCGCCTGAGATCCAGCGGCTGTACTTCGACACGGTGGAGCGCTCCGTCGACCACAGCGCCGTCGACGGCCGACCGGTGACGATCCAGTGGCGCTTTGCCGACGCCGCGCCGTGGCACCTGCGGATCGACAACGGGTCCAGCCGCGCCGACCAGGGCGAGGCGCCCGACGCCGACCTCACGTTCGAGACCACGTGGGCCGACTGGATCGCGGTCACCACCCACCGCGGCGACCCGCGCAAGGCGATGCTGACCGGCCGCATCCGGCCCCGCGGCTCGATCCGCCAGCTGCTACGGATGCCGCGGATCTTCCCCCGGTAGCGGGAGGGGGCGCGGTCGGTGGCCACTCTCCTCCGGCGCTCAGGCACGAAACTCGACGCTTAGCATCGCTCCTACATTGGTCGTGCGACGCCTGCACGCTAATGCGCCGACCGGGCAGGGCAAACGGAGGGGCGGCCTTTCGGCCGCCCCTCCTCGGTTCGGACCCGAAGGCCCTTCAGCTCGGCGAACGAGCTAGGTGCACTGCTGCGTCGCGGTGTCGCTCTGCGGCTGGCTGCTGCCGCCAACGTACGTGACGTCGATCCGCACCGTGAGCTCGCCGTCGGTGCACCTGCCCTGCACCCAGCTCTTCTTCGACTTCTTCTTGAGCCTCCTGGCCTTCTTCTTCAGCCGCTTGGCCTTGCTGCCGGAGGCCCTCTTGGCCTTCTTCAGCAGCTTCTTGGCCTTCTTGGCCAGCCTCTTGTCCGTGTACTTCTTGCTGTTCGTGAACCCGGTATCGACGATCGGGATGCCGTCCGGGACAGCACCGCCGGCGCTCTGGGCGACGAGGGTGCGGAACAGGGTGCCGTAGCCCGATAGCGGCGACTGCTGCATCTCGGCCACCAGCGTCACCGGCGTGCCCGCGGTCGAGTGGAACAGGACCGTCGAGAAGCCGTTCTGCTTCGTTCCGTTGAGCAGCAGCACGTCACCGGGCAACGTGGGGCCGCCCAGGTATGCCTCAGCGAACCCCTGACCGATCACGGCCTTGGGGCACAGCGCGCGCGCCTGGTCAGCGCTCTGGTTCCGGATCGTCGCGGGGTCGCACTGGTCGAGCCCCTTGGTGTTGAACTTGAGCTCCTCGGGAGCGTGGATGTCGAACACCCCGGCCTCCGGGACCGGATCCGAGTAGTTCTCTAGGAACAGCCGCGTGTACAGCGTTCCAGCCTTGCTGTGCTTGCCGCCGATGTTCGCCGTCGGGGGCGGCTGCGGGATGTTCGCGTTGAACTCGGGCAGGAACCCCGCCTCGACACTCTGGGTGCCTCCCGCGAACGCGGTGCCGGGGATCGCCAGCGCGAGCGCGAGCCCCAAGGCGCCTAGATAAGAAATGCGACGCTTTCGCATCACTCCTCCTCTTGGGTCACGCAACGGCACGACCCGTGCCGCGCCCGCGCACCCTGTCTCTCCATTTACCCACTCAACAACACGCCGACCGGTCTCGAGTAGCGGTCGGCACTAACCACACGCCGAACGCTCTCAAGTAGCGGTTGGCGCTGCAACTGTATCGCCTTTCCGCACGCATGAAAGCGCGCGGGTTCCGTCACGGCTGCGGCAATTCGCGCACGTGCAGGTAATCCGTCGTCTCGGTGGACGTGCCGCCGATCGACTCGTATGGGCCCTGCTTCTTGCATGGAGGCGCGGGGATCGCGTTCGAGTTGAACTGCCCCCTGAAGGTGAAGTCCCGCAACAGGTCGTAGAACCTGCCCAGCTCCTCGGAGTCGACCGGATAGCGGGCCCAGTCGGCGAAGGCCGGGTCGGCGATCGTCGTTTCTCGCGGCGGGAAGACCGCCTCGGCACCGGCCGGGCAGTGCCGCGTCTCGAAGCTCTCCAAACCGCTGGCGAGCATCAGGTAGCCGCCCGGTTTCAGGTACGGGTTCGCGCGGTTGACGCGCAGGCGGTTCGGATACCCGGCGACCGACGCCGGGCCCAGCGGCGGCGATGTGCGCAGGTAGTGGACTAGCTCTCCGTTCGCGGGCGACTCGGGCGCGGAGCGCCTCGACTGCGAGGCCGCGGCGACATTGCCAAGGAACCCGGTGACGTCCTGGCGATACATGCGCACCACCTGGACCAGCGGGGTGAGGTTGCGCAGGAACGGGTCTAGATCCTCGAGGAACGGGGGAAGCTGGTCGTCGAGCAGGGTGCGCAGGGCCGGGAAGCCGGGCTTGGCGCGGCTGGCGGCCTCGCGGAAGCCGACGAAGAAGTCGCGCAGCTCTGGTGCCGCCCTCCCGAGGTCGATCAGCGTCGGGCTCAGCTCCCGGGCCGCGGGCCGCAGCTGGGTGATCAGCGGGTTGGTGTCCGTTGCGAAGCGCTCGAGGCGGTCGAGTGTCAGGCGTTGCTCGTCGAGGAACGTCGGCAGGGCGACGAATGTGTCCTGGAGCGCCTCGTTGCGGTCAGCGGTCGTCGAAAACACCCGCTCCGAGTTCTGGATCAGCCCGGCGAGCTGACCGCGGCGCTCGCTGAGCGCGGTGAACACCTCGCCGGTGTCGCGCACGAACTCCCGCGTCGCGATCCGCTGGCTGTCGAGGATGCGCAGCAGCCGGTCGAGGTCGGAGGCGAACGGGGCGAGATTGCCGATCGCTGCCGAGAGATCGGCGCCGCGATGGCGCAGCGCGACCGAGGCCTCCTGCTGCCAGGCCCGGAACGCGGCCCGCGTTGGCTCATCGAACGTGCGGAAGATCTCGTCGAGCTGGACCGCGTCGGAGACCTGTGCCGCGGGCAGCGAGCCTCCCTCCGGCAGCGGGTCCTCCGGGAGCGCACTCTGATCCTCGTCGCCCGGAGTCAGCTCGACGTAGGTCTCGCCGAGCAGGGTCTTCTGGCGCAGGATCGCGCGCGTGTTCGACGGGATCGGTGCGTAGCGTTCGTCGATCTCGATCTCGGCGTCGGCGCGCCCCTCGTCGTTGAGGTCGACCGACTTCACGCGACCAACCGACACGCCGGAGATCCGCACGTCGGACTCGAGCGCCAGCTGCGCCGCCTCGTTGAACGGGACGTTGAAGCGATAGCTCTCCGGCTTCAGCGGCGTGGGCCCGCCGAACGCCAGCCACAGGAACAGCAGCAGGCCGAAGCAGGAGATCGCGAACGCGACCGCGACGAGGAGCTGAACCGGTGTCGGTGGACGGGTCTCCATCTAGTTCGGTCCACACCCCCCGAGGTCCTGGATCTGCTGCCGCCTCACGACCCGGTTCAGGTCGAGCAGCGTCTCGTACGTCAGGTCGCGGCCCGCGACGTTCTCCGCCAGCCCCGCGGTCGCGCACGACACAAGCACGAGCCCGCGCGGGATCGGCCCGTGCGCGTCCTGGATGAAGCTGAGCGCATTCAGGTTGTGGTTCAGCCACGCGGCCCAGAACAGATAGCTCTCCTGAGGGCCGTCGGGGTTGAAGGCGAGCGCGTTGAAGACCTCGTTCAGCTCCTTGATCCCACTCTCGAGGCTCTTCGAGGTGTCGTCGAGCGGCCCCGAGGCCTGCTGCAGGTGGCGGAACGGCTCCTGCACGGCGCGGGTGAAGGGCCGGATCTGGTTGCGGATCGGTCCCGCCGTCTGGCGGAAGAACGGGCGGGACTCCCTCAGCGCCGGGCCGAGCGTGCGCGCAGCCGGTATCAGCTTGCGCAGCGCGGGGGTCGAGGCGAGCGAGAACCGGTTCGAGCTGCGCAGGGCGCGCTGCGTCTCGCGCAGCGCCGACGGCGCCTCGCGCAGCGTCTCGCGGATCGACGCCTCCTCGTTCGCGAACGCCTGTAGCGCCGCATTCGAGGAGTCGACCCAGTCCGCCACCACCCGGTCGTTTCGGCCCAGCTCCTCGGCGACGAGGCGGAAGTTGTGGATCGAGCCGCGGATGCTCTGGCGGCGCTGGGCGAGCAGCTTGTTGATCTTCGCGACGTCGCGGGCGAACGGCTCCAGGCGGCGAAGACCGGCCGAGAACTCCTTGCCGTGGCCGCCGAAGCCCTGGGCCCCACCCTCGAGCAGCAGCTTCAGGTAGGCCTGCGTGTCGCCGTCGAGCGTCGCCAGGATCTCGTCGGGCTGGATGTTGGGCTGTGTCTGAGAGAGCGGGATCGTCGATCCCTCCTCGACGGCCTCGCCCCTGGTCCCCGGGTCCATCTCGAGCGTCATGTCCTGGAGGCCGGTGCGCGGCCGCAGCAGCATCGTTGCGTCCTCGTGGACCAGTGGCGCGTACTCCTCCTCCATCGACATCGTCACCACGGCGTCGCCGCCCTCGAGATTGACCTCGGTGACGTCGCCCGCCTTGACGCCCGCGATGTTGACCGTCTGGCCCTGCCCCGGGGTGACCGCCTGCACGGTCGAGAACTCGGCCTTGAGCTCGAACCGGTCCTTGCCCAGGAACGGGATCCACTCTGGGTACGGATACTGCTGCTGGGACAGGATCCCGACCGTGACCGCGAGCGCCAGCAGCGTCAGGGCGAGGATGGCGACGAAGTCGCGCAGATGTTCGCGGATCGCGCGCCTCACGGTCCCGCCTCCGGCTGCGGCGGGCCGATGTCCCCCGGCAGACCGCTGCCCCCGGCCCCGTTGACATCGGGCACCGGGTTGCGGTGGCAGGCCCGCCCCGTCTCGAACGCCGGCTTCGGGGACGCCGCCAGGTTCGGCCGCGTGCCGAGCGGCGCCGCGATCGTGTTCGTATACAGAATCCCGTTCGAGATCTGGTTCGTCGGGTCGGGGTTGTTCGTCGTGGTCAGCACGTCACCCCCGCCCGGCTGGATACGCAGGAAGCCGCCGTTGCCATCGAAGTTGCTGCCGACGCCGGCCTGCTGGGCCGCCGTGTAGAAGAACTCCCGGAAGTTGGACTGGCCGGTGGTGAGCGGGTAGGCGCCTCCCGCGTTGTCGATCACGATGTCGCCCGTTGGGACCAGCACCTCGCTCCCGCACAGGCCGAGCAGCCCGTTCTGGCGCAGGAGGCCGATGCTGGTGTTGGTGGCGCTCGCCAGCTTCGGCTGCGCCTCGCGCAAAATCTTCGCCAGCCCGCCCAGCTCGGGCTCGCGCAGGAGCGCGCGCGTCTGCCGCAGCCACGGTCCGGCCGCGTTGATGGTTCCCGGCAGCTCTCGGAGGCTCGGCTCCAGCGCGCGCGCGAACGAGCGCAATGGCGGCAGCGACTCGCTCAGGTGGCGCAGCGAGGGTTCCGCCCGCTCGAGGGTCGGAGCAGCCTCGCGGATCGTGGCGCTGAGGTTCTCCGACTCCGCCGCCAGCGCCCCGGTGGTGACGTTGAAGTTCGTGATCAGGTCCTTGAGCTGCTCCTCGCGGCTCAGCAGGGCGCCGAACAGGCGCCGGTTGCCGGCGATCAGCTTCGAGAGGTCGTGCGGCTGCTCACCGAGCAGCGCCTCGTTGACGATCGCCGAGTCGCGGCCTGCCGCGCCGCCATAGTCGAACGAGTCGTTGATCGCCTGGGCCCCGCTCTCCCCCTGGACGTCGGGGTCCTGGGTCTCGTCCTCCTCGGCCGTGGGCTGGCGGTTGAGTCCG
>DATHVJ010000151.1:0-2208 GCA_035461345.1 Solirubrobacterales bacterium
GCCCCGGTCGGCGGCCGCCCGGTCCGTCGCGGAAGACGATGCCCGGGTGATCCTCCATCTCCATGCCTTCGACGATGTAGCGGTGAGCGAGGCGCGCCTTCGACTCTCCCCCCCGGCGGCGACGCGTCTCGAGGCGGGCGAGGGTGTTGCGGTCTGCTCGGATAGTGAAATTGACGCCCGTTCGTGCCATATCGTGCGAACTAGTGTATTGCACGAGAGTGAGCCGCTTCTGGCGGTTCGTCAACGGGTAGACCCAGACTGGTCACAACTGCGCGCCACCCGGGCGGATTCGGGTGGCACGGTTTCGGCGTGGAATCAGCCGGAGCCTCAAGACACCTCGACGCCGAACTACGGATGCGCGAGATCGTCCGCAATGCCGGCCTCCCGAAGCCCGACGAAGTGCGCTACGAGTTCGAGCCCGATGAGGTCGTCTTCAAGTGGACCGGCCCGAAGTTGGCCGTCGTCATCGATCTGGACAACGACGGGTGCGGGCAGATCGAGCTCCCGCTCGCGGAAGAGACGCGACCGGCACCGCGGCAGCCAGCGGGGCGGTCGGCCCTCGAGCCTACGGCACGGGAATCACGCGAGGCGGGGTCCCGAGTGGCCTCAATGGGCCCGCTCGCATCGGACCCTCACATGATCGGGAGCCTCCGGGACCCCGCGGGAGTGACGATACGCCTCGGCCGGGGCGCCCGCAAGCCAGCCAGGCGCAGGTCCTAGCGGGCGCTGTTCGAGCTCAGCTCGATCCCGTGGTCGGGGAGGTCGGCCACGCCGCCGGCGGAAACATGGACCAGGGGCTCGACGCCTCGCGCGCGCAGGACCGAGGCCGCGATCGCGCTGCGGAACCCGCCCGAGCAGGCCACCGCGACGGGCTTGCTGGCCTCGGCCACCTCCTCGGGCAGGCCGTCGCGGAGCTCGTAGTAGGGAGCGTGAACGGACCCCTCGACGTGGCCCGCCTCCCACTCCTCGTCCTCGCGCACGTCGAGCAGGATCACCTCGCCGCCCCGCAGGTTGCGGGCCAGCGTCCTCGCGTCGATCGCGGGAATTGACCCAAGCTCCAGGCCCGCGCCGCGCCACGCCTCGATCCCGCCGCCGACGTACCCGGCCAGCTCGCGGAACCCGACAGCCTCGAGCATGCGCGCGGCGGAGAGCGCCTCGTCGTCCCCCGCGGCGAGCACCAGCACCAGCGAGTCGGGATCGACCATCCACGCCGCGCGCGTTCCCACTCCCGCCTTGACGGCCGTGACGTTGATCGAGCCGGGTACGTGCGCGCCGTCGAACTCGTGCGGCTCGCGCAGGTCGAGCAGCGTCGCACCGACCTCGACCAGCTCCTGCGCGCGTTCGGGGGCGAGGGCGGGGACGGGGGACGGCTCGGCGATTAGGGGACCGCGGTTGAGCTCGACGATGCGCTCGAAGTTCGGGGGCTGGGGTTGCGTCTCCGCGGTCAGCTTGGCGACGAACTCGTCCTTGTCCTCGATCCGCAGGTAGGGGTTGATCCGCCGCTCGAACCCGATCGTCGAGCTCGGCTTCTCGTTCATCGCAGGCCCGCCGCACAGCGAGCCGCCGATGTGGCCCGGCCACACCTCGATGAAGTCCGGTAGCTCCCGATAGCGGGCCATGGTGGCGAACAGCCCTCGCGCCCCCTCCTCGGGATCGACGGCGAGATCCGGCCGGGCCAGGTCACCGACGAACAACGAGTCGCCGGACAGCAGCACCCCCGGCTCGTCGCCCCGCTCACGGTCCGCGACGAGGTACGCCATGTGCTCGGGACGGTGGCCGGGGGTGGCCACGGCGCGGATCCTTGCCCTGCCGACCTCGAGCACGTCTCCGTCGCGCAGCGGCCGGTGCTCGTACTCGACACCGGCGTCGCCCGAGACGTGGAGCGTCGCCCCGGTCGTCGCGGCGAGCCGTCCCCGCCCGGACAGGTGGTCGGCGTGGTTGTGGGTCTCGAGGACGTGGTCGATCGTCAAGCCGTGGTTCGAGGCGGCGTCCACGTACTCCTCGATCTCCCACTTCGGATCGACGACGGCACCCGTGTCCTCGCTGCCGATCAGATACGAGGCGCAGCCGAGGTCCTCGTGCAGGATCTGGCGGAAGAACACGGTGACTGACCTACCCGCGGCGAGATGCCCGCTAACGCGCTCTCTCCCGGGACGGCATCGAGCGTCAGGTGGCGCCGAGCGCCTCGCGCACGAACTCGATGTCGGC
>DATHVJ010000152.1:0-7678 GCA_035461345.1 Solirubrobacterales bacterium
AGTCAATCCCATCCTCATGGAAACCGAGAAGACCGGCTCGTCGAGCGCGCCCTCGAGCTCGCCCGCCGCTCGGCGAGCAGCGAGGAGAATCGGAGGGCGAGAGCCCATCGCCTACTCCGACAGCCCGGCGGCTTCGAGGGCTTGTTTGCGCGTGAAGTAGCCCTCCACGCGGGTGATCTTGCCGTGGGCCACGGTGTAGACGCGGTTCAGCTCCAGCTCGACCTTCGGGCCTGTGCCCCTGCTGGGCCCACAAAGGTGGCTCAGCACAACCACTTTGTCCTGTGGCGCGTCGATCACGTGGTCGACTCGGATCCACCAGTTCTCCCGCGTCCGGCAGGCCACCCGCAGCCACTCCTGGCGGGCGAGCGCCCCGGCCCACTGGCGGGCAATCTCTCGGATCCGCTCAACGCTTCGACGGACGGGCAACTCGGGGCCGTCGGGAGGGGGTGCGAGCTCGGCTTCAGGAGGTACGACCTCCGCGACGGCCCAGCGCCCTTCTTCGTTCTCCGCCTCGTAACGACGGCGCACGATCTCGACGTTCTCCTGCGACATCGCCTACTCCCGCAGCCCGGCGGCCTCGAGGGCCATTTGTTCGGCCTCGTTCGGTCGCTTCGGCGTTTGGACTTAGGTGTCGTGTGTCCGGACGAGCTCCACCAGCTGAGGCCGCCCTTGGAGCCCGCCCTCTTCAAAGATCGCCGGCGTGTCGGGGTCCGACATGAAGCTCCTAAACCCATCTTCATCCCAGTCGAAGATCACCCAGACCCGGTGATCATCACTGGGATCACGAAAGACGTGCGAACCCTTGCTCCCGTGCTGCTTTCGCTTCTCGGCGCCCTTGGTGGAGAAGGCTCCCCAGAAGCGCTCGAAGTCCTCGATCTTCACGGTAGTCAAGATCAACTCGATCCTCCCCTTCGTCGAAGGTGTCATCGATCATCCCGCAGTATCCCGCGATGCAGGGGAGGGTGCCGACCAAGGACTGCCCGCTCAGAAGACCGCTGGGTGGGGAAGGGCGATCGAGAGCGCGAGCTGTGCGCGGACGGTGTCGGCGATCACGCGGCCGAGCACCACCGCGTCCACCGCCGGATCGTGCCCGTCGTAGCCGACGATGATCTTCTTGTCTGGGGTCAGCCCCGACCCCAGGCGATGATGCCCGCGATGTCGAGGCTCGACAGGATCCCCAGCGGGGCACCCGTGGTGGGCGACACGACCATCAGGTGAGTGACCTCATGCTCAGCCATCTGCTGCGCGGCCCGCGTCAGGCTCTCGTCCGGGGTCACCGTGGGCTCGGTCGCGGCGACGTCGCGGGCGGTGCGCTCGTCGATGTCCTGATCCGCCGCCCTCAGCAGGTCGATGTCGGAGACGACGCCCCATCGTCCGTCCTCGGCCCCCGACCGGAGAAGGTCGGTGACGACGACCGAATGGATGTGCTGCTGGGCCATCATCTGCGCCACGCTGCGCAGCGAGGTGTCGGCGGGGCACGAGATCACCCCCGGACGCATGGCGTCCGAAGCGGTGGCGTGCTCCAAGGCCGGGGTGCGGTAGCTGCCGCGGGTCGGTGCCTGTGCCATCTCAGGCTCCTTCCGAAATTCGATGGTTCTGTCTCGCGGCATCGAGCAGCAGCCGCCGCTCCGCCGAGGCCACCAGGCGCCGCGCCCGGTCGACCGCGTCGATGTTGACCGAGATCGCGTCGATCCCGGCACCGACCAGGATGTCCGCGTACTCGGGATGGACCGATGGCGCCTGGCCGCAGATCGAGGTCTGGAGGCCGAGCGCGCGTGCCTCGGGGATCAACCGCTCGAGGTAGTCCACAACCGCCGGGTCGCGCTCGTCGAAGATCTCCGCCACCACCTCGGAGTCTCGGTCGGCGCCGAGCAGGAGCTGGGTGAGGTCGTTGGAGCCGATCGAGATCCCGGCGACCCCTAGCGCCGCGTAGCGCTCGAGGTTGAACAGCACCGACGGCACCTCGGCCATCACCCACAGCTCGAAGCCGTCGCGCGACAGCAGCCCGGCGTCGCGCATCGCGTCGCGGCACGCCACCACCTCCCGCTCGGTGCGCACGAACGGCACCATGACGTGGAAGTTGGTGTGCCCCGCGTCCCACACTCGGGCGATCGCCTGCAGCTCCAGCCCCAGCAGGTCGGGCTCGCGCATGTAGCGCAACGCGCCGCGGTAGCCGATCATCGGGTTCGCCTCCTCGGGCTCGAACCTGTCGCCGCCCTCGAGCCCGCGGAACTCGTTGGTGCGGAAGTCGATCGTCCGGTAGGTGATCGGCCGAGGGGCGAAGGCGGACGCGAACGAAGTCAGCGCCGCGGCCATCCGATCGATGAACTCGTCGCTGCGCCCCTGCTCCATGAGCAGGCGGGGGTGGGTCCCCTCCAGCGCCTCGACGACCATCAGCTCGGCTCGCAGCAACCCGACGCCGTCGACGTCGAGCTCCGCCGCGCGAGCGATCTGCGACGGCTCAGACAGGTTGACCAGCAGCTTCGTGCCGGTGACCGGGGCGGGAGCCGCGACGGCCGCCGGACGCGCCGGCTCGGCCGGCTGGGGAGCCGCGCCCTCGCGGACGGCCCCGTCCGTGGCGTCGACCGTGACGAGCTCGCCGTCGCGCAACACCTTGGTCGCCTCGCTGGTTCCGACGACGGCGGGGATCCCGAGCTCCCGCGAGACGATCGCGGCGTGGCAGGTCATCCCGCCCGAGTCGGTGACGATCGCGGCCGCGCGCCGCATCAGCGGCACCCAGTCGGGGGCGGTCATGTGGGTGACCAGCACCTCGCCGTCATCGAGCCCGCCGGAGTCGTTCAGCGCACGGATCACCCTCACGGCGCCGCTGGCGGAGCCGGGGGCGGCGCCGAGGCCACTCACCAGCACCTCTCCGTCCGAGGTCGCGGCCGCGTCGGGAGCGGCCGCTTCCCCCATCGGGACACCTCCCGCGGAGGTCACCGGGCGCGACTGGAGCATCCACGCGCTGCCCTCGGGGTCGTATGCCCACTCGGTGTCCTGCGGCGTGCCGTAGTGAGCCTCGATCCGCCGCCCCAGCTCGGCGACCTCGCGCACCTCGTCGTCGCTGAGCACGGGCTGATTGGCCTCGTCGCCCGACAGCTCGCGGGTCACCGTGCCGCCATCGGCCTGTGGCTCGATCACCAGCTCCTTGCGCCGTACCTCGCGGGCGAGGATCGCCAGGTTCTTCTTCTCGACGACGTAGCGGTCGGGCGAGACTGAGCCGGAGACGACCGACTCGCCAAGCCCGAAGGAGCCCTCGATGATCAGCCGGTCCTCGTCGCCGGAAGCGGGGTCGATCGTGAACATCACGCCCGCGCGCGTGGCGAGGATCTGGCGCTGGACGACGACGGCGATGTCCATGTCGGCCTGGCCGAAACCGCGCTTGGCCCGGTAGTAGACGGTTCGCGCGCCGAAAAGCGAAGACCAGCAGCGCCTCACCGCATCGACGACGGCCTCGGGGCCCTGGACGTTGAGGAAGGTCTCGTTCATCCCGGCGAACGAGGCCGACTCGGTGTCCTCGGCTGTCGCGGAGGAGCGCACCGCGACCGGCGCCTCGGCATCGTCGCCGGCGAGCTCGCGATAGGCGTCCGCGATCGCGGTCCCGAGCCACTCGGGGATCGGCTCCGCCTCGACCATCTCCCGCACGTCGGTCGCCGCGGCGTCGAGCTCGGAGGTGTCCTCGACGTCGAGTCCGGACAGGCGCGTCTCGATCCGCTCTCGAAGGCCGCCCTCGTCACAGAACGCCGCGTAGGCAGGCGCGCCGACCACGAACCCGGGCGGCACCGGCAACCCGGCGGCCGTCAGCTCACCCAGGTTTGCCCCCTTGCCGCCCGCGTACGCGACATCGACCCGTGCGAGCTCGGAGAAGCCGCGCACGGGGGTCGTCCGGGCCTCCTCGGCCTGCGTCGCGCTCATCTGTTCGCCTCCTCGGTCGTCGTCGGCACCGAGTGAGACCCTAGGCGACGTCAAGCCCCGCGTCCATCCGCCGCTTTCACCGCATTCGATCCGTACTTTTCCGCGCGCTACGGCGAGTTCCCACCGTTGCGAACGTCCCGGGCGTGCACGTAGGGTCCGGACAATGGGCGCAGGGACAGGCACAGCCGCGCAGCGGGAGATCGGGTCTGCGCCAGCCGAGCGCCCGGTGGTCGATGCGCAGAGGCTCGCGCGACGGTACGAGATCGGCGACGTCACCGTGACCGCGCTCGAGGAGGTCAGCCTGCGGATCGCGCAACGGGAGTTCATCGTCGTGCTCGGCCCCTCGGGAAGCGGCAAGACGACGCTTCTCAACTTGCTCGGGGCGCTCGACTCCCCAACCGCCGGTCGAATCACGGTCGCGGGCAAGGACATCACCCGTGCGTCGCGGCGCGAGCTGGTGCGATTCCGTCGCGACAGCGTCGGGTTCATCTTCCAGAGCTTCAACCTGTTCCCTGAGCTGACCGCGTTCGAGAACGTCGAGTTCGGGTTCGACGTCACCCATCGCCGCGACGGCCGCGATCGCGCTCGCGAGACGCTCGACCGGGTCGGGCTGGGCGCCCGGTTCGAGCACTTCCCCCACGAACTGTCGGGCGGAGAGCAGCAGCGGGTCGCGATCGCGCGCGCCCTGGTCGCCCGCAAGCCGCTGCTGCTGGCGGACGAGCCGACGGGCGAGCTTGACTTCCGCACCGGGGTCCAGATCCTCGAGCTGCTGCACGAGCAGACTCACGATCTCGATACGGCGGTGATCGTCGTCACCCACAACCGGGAGATCTCCCGCGTCGCGCACCGGGTGATCGAGCTGTCGAGCGGGAGGATCGTCTCCGACCGGGCGAACGAGCGCCCGGCCGACATCGCCGAGCTGCGCTGGTGAGGCGATGCGCGCGGCGGGCTTCTGGCTGCGCTGGTCATGGCGCGATCTGCGTCGCCGGTGGCTGCTGGTCGTCGCGATCGCGCTGCTGATCGCGATCGGCAGCGGCACGTACGCGGGCTTCGGCAGCGTCTCGATCTGGCGCAAGGACTCGAACGACAAGAGCTTCGAGCTGCTGAACGCGCACGATCTGCGGGTGACGCTCGGCGAGGGCGGCTACGCCCGCCGCGGCGAGCTCCTGCGCCCGCTGCGCTCGATGCGCCACCCCGAGTGGGTCGGCGAGGCGCAGGAGAGGCTCGTCGTCCCGACGCAGATCGACGCCTCGGTCGCCGGACGCGCGGTGATGGCGCCCGGCCGGCTGGTGGGCGTGGACGTTTCGGGTCCCGGCCCGCGCGTGGACGAGGTGTTCGCCGAGCGCGGCAGGGGCCTTCGCGCCGCGGACGACGGACGCCCCGTGGCCGTGATCGAGTCCGGGTTCGCCGAGGAGAACGACCTCCCTTCGCGCGGCAGGGTCAGGGTCGCGTCGGGCGGCGAGCTTCGATACGTCGGCCAGGGACGCTCGCCCGACTACTTCCTCGTCGTCGACGAAACCGGAGGCTTCATCGGCGGCGAGTCCACGTTCGCCGTCGTGTTCGCGCCGCTGCGCACAGGTGGGAAGCTCGCGGGGCGACCGGGGGAGGTGAACGAGCTCGTGCTCACCCTGGAGCCGGGCGTCGATCCCGCGCCGGCCGAAGCCGACCTGCGCGACGCGTTCGCATCCGAGCTTCCCGGACTCGGGATCACCGTCACCGAGAGGACCGAGGAGACCGTCCATCGAATTCTCTACCGCGACGCGGAGGGCGACCAGAAGCTCCTCAACGTGTTCGCGTTCCTGATGCTGGCCGGGGCAGCTCTGGCCGCGTTCAATCTGATCAGCCGGGTCGTCGAGGCCCAGCGGCGCGAGATCGGCATCGGGATGGCTCTCGGGGTCGACTCGCCGCGGCTCGCGATGCGCTCGTTGCTGCTGGGAGCGCAGATCGCTCTGGTCGGGGTCGTGCTCGGGCTTCCGGTCGGAATCCTCGTCAACGCCGGGATTCGCTCCGTGTTCGAGGCGCAGCTGTCGCTGCCCATCCTCGAGACACCGCTCGACCCGTGGAAGTTCGCCCAGGGGGCCCTGCTCGGCTTCCTGATCCCGTTCACCGCGACGGCGCTGCCGGTTCTTCGCGCCGTCCGCATGCAGCCGATCGACGCGATCCGCGTCGGGTTCAGGACGGTCAAGAGCAGCGGCCTGGCGCCGCTCCTGAAGCGCGTCCGCGTCCCCGGGCGGAGCCTCGGACAGATGCCGGTCCGCCACGTGGTCAGGGCGCCGAGGAGAACCCTGATGACCGTGCTCGGCATCGCGGCGGTGATCACGTCGGTCGTCGCGGTGCTGGGGATGATCGACTCGTTCCTGGTCACGACCGATCGCAGCCGCGACGAGATCCTCGGCGCGGCGCCCGATCGCGTCGAGGTGGGCCTCGATGACCACTACCGGGTCGGCTCGCCTGAGATCTCGGCGATCGCCGCGGCGCCCGAGGTCGGCGCGGGGGAGCCCCGGATACGGTTCCCGGTCGAGCTGGTGTCGGGCGGATCGGCCATCGGCGCCTCGGTGGAGATGCTCGATCCCGACAGTTCCGTGTGGGCGCCGACGGTGAGCCAGGGAGAACCGCCGAGGCGCAACGGGGTGCTGCTGGCGGAGGAGGCCGCCCGCGATCTGGACGTCGAGCCGGGAGACACGATCACTGTCCGGCTCCCGGTCCGCAGGGGGGCCGACAGGTTCGACATCGTCGACGCCCCGGTGAGGGTCGCCGGGCTGCACCCGAATCCATTCCGGACGCTCGTCTACGCCGATCGCGGAGACGCGAAGGCGATCGGGCTGGGGGGCGTCGCCAACGCCGTCGCCGTCACGCCGAGCTCCGGGTCGGGAGTCGAGGACGTTCAGCGGGCGCTGTTCGGCCGCCCTGGAGTCGCTTCCGTGCGCCCCGTATCGGCGGCGACCGACGCACTTCAGGAGGGCATGGACGAGTTCGTCGGGGTGCTGCGTATCACCGAGCTCGCCGGCCTGCTGCTCGCGCTGCTGATCGCGTTCAACACGACGAGCATCAACGCCGACGAGCGGGCGCGCGAGTACGCGACGATGGCCGCGTACGGAGTGCCGGTGAGGACAGTGATCCGGACCTCCGTCGTCGAGAGCGTCCTGGTCGGGATCCTGGGCACCGCGATCGGGCTGCTGCTCGGCCTCGCGGTGATCAGCTGGGTCATCAACGAGGTCACTCCGCAGACGCTGCCCGAGATCGGGGTGGTGGTGTCCCTGTCCCCGGCGTCGATCGCCGCGGCCGCGGGGGTGGGAGTCGGGGCGATGGCCCTGGCGCCACTGCTCACCCTTCGTCGACTGCTGCGGATGGACGTCCCGGCGACGCTGAGGGTGGTCGAGTGATCGCCGCAAACGCCGGACGGGAGGTCCGCCTCGGCGACGGGACGCGGGTGCTGATTCGCCCTATCCGCCCCGACGACAGGGAACTTGTACGGGCCGGCTTCGAGCGCCTCAGTCCCGAGTCGCGGTACCGTCGCTTCCTCACCCCGATGCCGAAGCTGACGGATCAGCAGCTGGCCTACCTGACCGATGTCGACCACCACGATCACGAGGCGATGATCACCGTCGATCCGGCGACCGGTGAGGGGGTCGGCATCTCGCGCTTCGTCCGCGACGCCGAGCGTCCGGGAACCGCGGAGGCCGCGGTCACCGTCATCGACGAGTGCCAGGGTCGCGGCCTCGGCACGGCACTGCTCACGGCGCTCACCGAGCGCGCGCGGAAG
>DATHVJ010000153.1:0-3967 GCA_035461345.1 Solirubrobacterales bacterium
TCGCGGGAGAGCGGGCCGCGGGGGGCGGGTTCAAGCTCGAGCAGCCGCCCGCCGAGCCGGTCCCGATCGTCGTCGCCGCGCTGCGCGGCAAGATGCTGCGGCTCGCGGTCGACAAGGGCGACGGCGCGTTCACCAACTTCCTCCCGCTGGCCGGGCTGCCGAAGGTGACCGCGGCGCTCGAGGGGGCACCCGAGGGATTCGAGCTGCTGTGCCGCTTCTTCTGCCTCCCCGGACCGCGCGAGCAGGTCGAGCCGCTGGCGCGGTTCATGTTCGCCTCCTACGCGACGGTGCCGTTCTACGAGGCGTTCTTCCGCTGGCTCGGGTACGGCGAGCGGATCGACGACATGGTCGAGGCGTGGAAGCGCGGGGATCGCGACGCCGCTACCGCCGCGGCGCCGTGGGAGCTGATCGAGGACGTGTTCGTCTTCGGCGAGCCCGAGGAGATGAAGGAGCGGCTGGGGCGGTTCGTCGACGGCGGGATAACGCTGCCCGTCCTCACCCCGGTCACGACGCCGGACCGGCTCCGCGACATGATCGAATCGCTGGCTCCTAGGCGGCCCGCGCGAGGCTGAGCGCGAACAGGCCCTCGGGGTCGGTCCACCACTCGACGAGCTCCAACCCCGCCTCGGCGTAGATCGCCTCGAGCTGCTCGCGGGTGAACTTCGACGAGATCTCGGTCCGCATCTCCTCGTCCTCGGCGAACTCGACCCGCATGTCGAGGGCGGAGACCGTCACGACCTGGTCGGCGAGCGAGCGCAGGCGGATGTCCACCCACGAGTTGACGTCGTCCCAGAACGCGACGTGGTCGAACAGCGCCGGGTCGAAGTCCGCGTCCAGCTCGCGGTTGAGGACGTGCAGCACGTTCTTGTTGAACTCCGCGGTGATCCCAACCGAGTCGTTGTACGCGGCTTCGAGCCGGGCCCGGTCCTTGACCAGGTCGGTGCCGAGCAGGAAGCGGTCCTCCGCGTACATCAGCGACGCGATCCGGGCCAGGAACGAGCGCCGGGTGTGGGGATGGAAGTTGCCGATCGTCCCCCCGAGGAACGCGATCAGGCCGCCCGGCTCGCGCGGGAGCCGCTCGAGGTGGGTCTCGTAGTCGCACACGACGCCGTGCACGCGCAGCCCCGAGTACTCGTTCGCAAGCCGCTCCGCGGTGGCGCGGGTGATCTCCTCGGAGATGTCGACGGGGACGTACGCGTCGAGGGTCCCGGCCTCCCGCTGGGCGTCCATCAGACAGCGCGTCTTGGCGGCCGAGCCCGACCCGAGCTCGATCAGCATCGACGTCCCGGCGACGCTCGCGATCTCGCTTGCGTGGGCGTCAAGGATCGCGCGCTCGGCGTGGGTCGGGTAGTACTCGGGCAGCTCGGTGATCGCCTCGAAGAGCCGCGAGCCCCGCTCGTCGTAGAAGTACTTCGGCGGCAGCTCCTTGAACGGCGCCGACAGGCCCATGCGAGCGTCGGCGACGATCCCGGACAGCGGCCCGCCCTCGGGGAGATGGACGTCGACCGTGATGTCCTCTGTTACCGCCGGCGGCTCCACCCTGTCGTCCCGGTCATACGCATGCCGCCCGCCGTCGGATCACCCGTCCCTCGCGCAGCGGAAGCCGGAGAAGATCTGGCTGCGCTTCGCGTAGTCCCAGTTGCGGAAGCTGGGTCGGATCACGTTGCGCCGCGTCGCCCACGCGCCGCCCCGCAGGACCTTGTACTCGTCGCCGAAGAACACCTGCGAGTACTCCGGGTAGGGGAACGGCTCGAAGCCCGGGTAGGCCTCGAAGCCGGACGCCGTCCACTCCCACACGTCGCCGAGCATCTGCACGGCCCCGCAGTCCGCGCACCCGTCTGCGTACGCTCCCGCAGGCGCGCACCCGAAGCCGAGCTGGTCGAGGTTGGCGCGGTCGGGGTCGGCGCCTCGCGCCGCCGCCTCCCACTCGAACTCGGTCGGCAGCCGCTTCCCGGCCCAGTGGGCGAAGGCGTCGGCCTGGTGCCACGACACGTGGATGACCGGCAGGGCCGGGTCGACCGGCTCGGTGCGCCCCATCACGGTGCGAACCCAGCCGCCCTCGCCGTCGGGCTCCCAGTACATCGGCGGGTCGCCGCCGGCGTCGGCGAGGAACTCCGCGAAGGCCGCGTTCGTGACCGGGGTGCGGTCGATCCAGAACGCCTCCAACTCCCGCGTGTGTCGCGGGCGCTCGTTGTCGTACGCGAACCCATCGGGCCCCGCTCCGATCTCGTGCTCGCCCCCCGCAACCTCAACCATCTCCGGCCCCTCGCTCACCGGCTCCGCCGCGGGCGCCGGGTCGCGCTGCAGCGGCTCGTAGCCGTCGACCATCTGCAGAAGCTGCAGCATCGTCTCGTTGTGCTGGTGCTCGTGCGCGAGCAGCATCTCGTACACGAAGCCGTCGCGGACAAGCGGGTCCTCCGAGCCCTCGAGGTCGATCCCGTCGAGCACGTCGAGGGTCCGCTCCCGGACCTGGTCCATATAGGAGACGCACTCCTCACCCTTGAGGATCGGGAGCTCGCCGCGCGTCGAGCGCGGGTTCTCGATCGCGTCGTAGAACCGGCCCAACTCGCCGCGCAGCGGCTCGCGACCGCCGACGCGCTGGACTAGCCACAGCTCCTCGAAGTTCGCGATGTGGCCTAGATCCCAGGCGAGGGGGCTGAGGATCGGGGTGTAGACGCGGTTGAGCTGCTCCTCCGTGAGCGGCTCGATCAGCAACAGGGTTCGCCCGCGCGCCTCCGCCAGACGTTCGGCGATCGCGTCCTTCCGGGATGTCTCCTGCTGGACAGGACCCGCGATGGACAGAAACCCTACCGAGTGGCGCTTACGGGCCGGCTGCGGCGTGGAAATCAGAACGGCGACCTGCTTCTCGCCTCGCAGTCGGGCGCCTCCGCCACCCGATGCTCGGCGCCGATATAACTGCGGCCACGATGCGGATCGAGGGGGCAAGCGCGCTGGTGGCGGGTGGGGCCTCGGGGCTCGGCGCCGCGACCGTGCGCCACCTGCACGGCGCCGGGGCGTCGGTGGTCATCGCCGACCTCAACCCCGACAAGGGCGACGCGCTTGCCTCCGAGCTCGGCGAGCGGGCGAGGTTCGCGCAGGCCGACGTCGCCGACGAGGACGGCGTCCGGGCCGCGGTCGACGCCGCGGCGGAGGGGGACGGTGGCCTGCGGATCTCGGTGTGCTGCGCGGGGATCGGCTGGGCGCAGCGCGTGTCCGGCAAGCAGGGACCACACGACCTGACCGTGTTCGAGAACGTGATCCGGATCAACCTCGTGGGGACGTTCAACGTCCTGCGCCTCGCCGCCGCGGCGATGTCCGGCAACGAGCCTGACGAGGGCGGCGAGCGCGGGGTGTGCATCAACACGTCCTCGACCGCCGCGTTCGACGGCCAGATCGGCCAGGTCGCCTACTCGGCGTCGAAGGGCGGGATCGTCGGGCTGACGCTGCCCGCCGCCCGCGACCTCGCCGGTCGGGGCGTCCGCGTGATGACGATCGCCCCGGGGACGTTCGACACCCCACTGCTGGCGGCCATCCCCGAGGAGGCGCGGCAGCAGCTCGCGTCCCAGATCCCGTTCCCCAACCGGCTCGGGAAGCCGGAGGAGTTCGCGCAGCTCGCCGCCGACATCGTCGAGAACCCGATGCTGAACGGCGCCACGATCCGCCTCGACGGCGCGCTGCGGATGGCGCCGCGGTAGGGCGCGTCACTCCGTCCCCTCCGCCTCCGGGTCGCGCCACACGTCCTTGAGCCACGGCGGGGTGACCGCGAAGCGCTGCCGGGGGCGGCCGGCGACGATCGGCTCGAACGGGATCAGCGCCAAGCGCTCGCGCGGGGTGACGCGCTGAACGCCCCGCAGCGCCCGCGCGTTGCCGGCGTGGCTTCCCCCGGACACGTACAAGGTCCGGGTCTCCGGCCCCCAGCCCTCCTTCGGCCACGGCGGCCTCACCATCGGCGAGCCGTCGGGGCGCG
>DATHVJ010000154.1:0-2400 GCA_035461345.1 Solirubrobacterales bacterium
TCCGCTCGAGGCGGCGCCCGGCTCGATCCGCGGCGAGTTCGCGACCGACGTCACCTTCAACCTCGTCCACGGGTCCGACTCCGACGAGTCGGCCGAGCGCGAGATCGCGCTCTGGTTCCCCGAGCTCTAGCGCGAACGTGAGTGGCCGCGGGTCCTTTCATTCGACCGGCCCCGCGCAGGCGGGGACGCCTTGCGCGGTGCCTGGGTCGCGCGCCACCCGCGGAGGACCGCCTTGTAACCTCACGCACCGCATGGCAGTTCGCATTCGACTTCGGAGGATGGGTTCGAGCAAGAACCCGCAGTGGCGCGTGGTCGTGGCCGACCGCAGCTCCCCGCGCGACGGCCGCACGATCGAGACGATCGGCCACTACAACCCGCAGACCGACCCGTCGACGATCGTCATCGACGAGGAGCGCGCCCGTCACTGGCTCGAGCACGGCGCGAGGCCGTCCCGCACGGCGGCGCAGCTGCTGCGCACGAAGGGGATCCAGGCCACCGGGACGAAGTGAGGGAGCTCGTCGAATACCTCGTCCGGGCGCTGGTCGAGTACCCGGGCGAGGTGCAGGTCGAGGAGCTGGAGGAGAACGGCGACGTCGTGCTCGAGGTCACCGTCGCCGAGGACGACCTCGGCCGCGTGATCGGCCGCGGGGGGAGGATCGCGAACGCGCTGCGCACCGTCGCCCGCGCCGCGGCGACGAAGGAGGACTGCCGCGTCATAGTGGAAATCCTCGAGTGAGGCGGCTCGACGTCTTCACGCTGTTCCCCGAGGCCTTCGACTGGTTCAGGGGCCAGCGACACGTTCACAACGCCGAGCGCCACGGGCTCGACCTGCGGCTGCTGAACTACCGCGACACGACCCCGCTCGGCGCCGGACAGGTCGACGACGCGCCGTACGGCGGCGGCGCCGGGATGGTGCTCCGCGTCGACGTCGTCGATGCCGCGCTGCAGAGCGCGTATGGCGACAGCCTCGCCGGACGCCGGATCGTCCTACTGTCCCCGTCCGGGCGGGTCTTCGACGAGGAACTCGCTCGCGAGCTCGCGGCGGAGCCGGACCTCGCGCTGCTCTGCGGGCGCTACGAGGGCGTCGACGAGCGCGTCCGCGAGCATCTGGCCACGGACTCGGTCTCGATCGGTCGCTACGTGATCTCCGGCGGCGAGCTGGCCGCGATGGTGGTAGCCGACGCGATCATCCGCAAGCTCCCCGGCGCGCTGGGCGACGCGGAGAGCGCGGTCGAGGAGTCGTTCAGCGAAGCGCTGGAGGGCGCCCCGGAGTATCCGCACTACACGCGGCCGCCGAATTACAGGGGGTGGGGGGTGCCCGACGTGCTGCTGTCGGGAGACCACGAGCGAATCCGCGAGTGGCGCTTGGAGATGAGCCGCGCCCGCTAGTATCCCGGTGGCGCGGGCCGCCGAGGTGCCCGCGTTTGTGCTGTCGTCACCCTTCGACGGCGCAGGTCGATTCCATGAGCGGCATCATCGAAAGCATCGAGCGGCGCCAGCTCGCCAAGGTTCCCCGCTTCGAGCCGGGTGACCGCGTGCGGGTGCACTTCCAGGTGATCGAGGGCAACCGCCGCCGGACGCAGGTGTTCGAGGGGGTCGTGATCAAGCGTCAGGGGAGCGGAGCCCGGGAGACGTTCACGGTCCGCAAGCAGTCGTTCGGCGTCGGCGTCGAGCGGACGTTCCCCGTCCATTCGCCGAAGATCGAGCGGCTCGAGGTCGTCGCCCGGGGCGAGGTCCGCAGGGCGAAGCTCTACTACCTGCGCGGCAGGGTCGGAAAGCGCGCCCGGGTTGCCGAGCGTCGCTGGGGGATCGAGGACGACCTCGTCGTCGGCGAGGAGGAGGCCGAGGCGGTCGACTCCGAGGGCCTCGTGGTCGACGAGGCCGAGGCGGTCGAGCCGGAGGAGGGAGAGGGTGAGCCGGAAGGCGAGGAGGAGTCCGAGGGTGAGGAGGGCGGGCCACAGGCTGAAGCCGAGCGAGAGGGGGAGCAGGCTGCGGCTGAAGCTGAGGCCGAAGAGGGCGAAGCCGGTCCTGGCAGGGACCCGGCCGAACCGGACGCGAAAGCGGAGGGTTCGGCCGGAAACGAGGAAGACTGATTCCGAAGCCGCAAACCGGGCGCGGGGCGCTGCTCGAGCTCGTCGTGATCGTGGCCCTCGCCGTGGGCCTGGCGCTGCTGATCCAGGCGTTCGTGGTCAAGCCGTACCAGATTCCCTCCGAGTCGATGGAGCCAACCCTCGACGTCAACGAGCGGGTGCTCGTCAACCGCTTCCTCTACCACGTCGAGGACCCCGAGATCGGCGACGTCGTCGTCTTCCACCCGCCGAAGGGCGCGGACACCGATCGCTGCGGGGTCAACCACGATCCCGACGAGGCGTGCCCCGAGCCGACCCCCGAGCAGTCCGA
>DATHVJ010000155.1:0-5461 GCA_035461345.1 Solirubrobacterales bacterium
TACCACCAGGTGACCGAGGACGACGAGTTCCTGGCGTTCTACGGCGCCGAGATGTTCGTCGAGATCGCGCGCTTCTGGGCCAGCATCGCCACCTACAACCGCGCGATCGACCGCTACGAGATCCGCGGGGTGATGGGCCCGGATGAGTACCACGACGCCTACCCCGAAGCTGACCGCCCCGGGATCGACAACAACGCGTACACCAACGTGATGGCCGCGTGGGTGCTGTGGCGCGCGCCGCGCATGCTCGACGAGCTCCCCGTGCAGCGGCGCGAGGAGCTGACCCGCATACTCGGCCTCCGCCGCGAGGAGCTCGAACGCTGGGACCACGTCAGCCGCAGGATGCTGGTCCCGTTCCACGACGACGGCGTCATCAGCCAGTTCGAGGGCTACGGAGACCTCGAGGAGCTCGACTGGGACCGCTACAGGGAGCGCTACGGGAACATCCAGCGGCTCGACCGCATCCTCGAGGCCGAGGGGGACAGCGTCAACCGCTACAAGGCCTCGAAGCAGGCCGACGCGCTGATGCTCTTCTACCTGCTGTCCGCCAACGAGCTGGGAGAGCTGTTCGACCGGCTCGGTTATCCGTGGGAGCCGGAGACGATCCCCCGCACGATCTCCTACTACGAGGCCCGCACGTCACACGGCTCCACGCTGAGTGGCGTGGTCCACGCGTGGGTGCTCGCCCGCTCCGATCGCGAACGCTCGTGGGCGCTGTTCGAGGAGGCGCTGGAGAGCGACGTCGCCGACGTCCAGGGCGGGACGACGCCCGAAGGAGTCCACCTCGGCGCGATGGCGGGGACGGTCGATCTGCTGCAGCGCGGCTACCCGGGCCTCGAGACACGGGAGGACGTACTGTGGCTGAACCCGGCACTCCCGGCCGGGCTCAGCCAGCTCGAGTTCAGCCTCCGCTATCGCCGCCACTGGGGGATCGAGGTGCGGATAACCCGCGACCGGATCACCGTCACCGCCCCGCCCTCGGACGAGTCCTCGATCGACCTCGGGATCAAGGGCGAGGTGATCGAGCTGCGCGCCGGGCAGACCGTCGAGCGGGCGCTGTGAGGCTGCGTCGTACGCGTGCTCGAGTCGCTGACCGACCTCGTAACCGACTCGCCGCTGACCTATCTGATCGTGGTCGGGCTGGTGGCGCTCGACGCCGTGCTCCCGATCGCGCCGAGCGAGACGCTCGTCGTCACGGGGGGAGTCCTCGCCGCGAACGGCGAACTCTCGCTGCCGCTGCTTGCTGCGGCCGCTGCCACGGGGGCGCTGGCGGGACACAGCGTGCTCTACCTCCTCGGCCGGAAATCGGCGCCCGCGATCCGCGCGCGGCTGTTCCGGAGCGAAGCGGCCCGGCGACGGCTCGATCGCGCGGCGGCGCTGCTCCGCGAGCGGACGTGGCTGCTGATTGTTTCCGACTTCCTCCCCGGCGGGCGCACGACGGCCATGTTCGCAGCCGGCGCGCTCGATCTCCCCGCGACGCGCTTCTACTCCTTCGTCGTCCCGGGGGCGATCCTGTGGGCGAGCTTCTATGCCCTGCTCGGGTACGCCGGCGGCTCGGCGTTCGAGTCCGACTGGGAGGCGCTCGTCGTGTCGATCGGCGCCGCGATCGGCCTCGGCGTGATCGCGGAGGCCGTGCATCGCCTTTGCCGCGGGCGCCGCGGCCGAGGCGCCTGACCTACCGGAGCGCACGCAGGCTGCGCCTCGTGCGCGGCGCCTGAGACAGCAGCGCCGCGGCGCGGTATCAGCCCGGTGGGGTGAATTACGGACCCGATTTCCGGGCTTAGCCCGGTTGGCGGCGCGCCGGCCCGAGTTAGCGTCGAGTCCGCCTGGCGAAAGGAGGTTTCCGATGGTGACCGCAGAGTTCAGCGTGGTGGGCGAGTCGCAGCAAGGCAAGCGGCAGGAGGAGCTGGTCAAGCTGGCTCTACAGCCGGTGCAACGGCGGGGCCTGCGCTACGAGGTCGAGCCCCTGGGGACGACGATCAGCGGCGAGATCGACGACGTATTCGCGGCCGTCCAGGAGGCGCATGAACTCCTGGTCGCCGAGGGAGTCGAGCGCCTGGTCACGACCTTGCGCGTCGAGGACAAGCGCGGCGGGACCTCGATCGCGGACAAGCTCGAGGGCTTCAGGGACCCGGCCCTTGAGACCCACGACGCGCTCGAGATGGGAAGTTAGCCGGATGGACACCGCTTCCGCAGAGCGCACGGAGGTCGGGATCCCGATTGTGGACGCCACGCTCGCGGGCGATCTCAGCGTCCCGTCGAAGGCGACCGGCTTGGTGATCTTCGCCCACGGGAGCGGGTCGAGTCGCCTCAGCGTCCGGAATCGTTTCGTGGCCGAGACGCTCAACGCCCGCGGCCTCGCCACTCTGCTGCTCGATCTGCTCACGCCGGAGGAGGAGACGGTGCGAGCCAATGTGTTCGATGTCCGGCTGCTCGCCGGGCGCCTGCTCGCCGCCACGCGGTGGGCCGACCGGACGCCGGAGGTCGGCGGGCTGCCCCCTGGATATTTCGGCGCTTCGACGGGCGCCGCGGCCGCGCTCTGGGCCGCCGCCGAGGTCGGCGACGGCGTCGGCGCGGTCGTATCCAGGGGCGGCCGGCCCGACCTCGCCGAGGAGCGGCTCCGCGACGTCACCGCCCCGACCCTGCTGATCGTCGGCGGCAACGACTGGACCGTGATCGACCTCAACGAGCGGGCGGCGATGTTCCTCAACTGTCCGCACGAGATCGCGATCGTCCCCGACGCGACGCACCTGTTCGAGGAGCCCGGCGCCCTGGAGCGGGTGGCGGAGCTGGCGGGCGACTGGTTGGAGAGGTATCTGCCGAGTTGACCGACCGGCCGGCGAGTGTTTCTACGCCTCCACCCGTTCCCACGCCCGTCCCAACAGCTCCCGCACCTCGTCGTCGGTGAGCTGGGGGAACTCCTCGTACCACACCCCGATCGCCATGAACGGGTCGGGTGCGGACAAGCACGCGACCTCGTCGGCCTCGCTCCGAAGCACCTCACACGTCTCCTTTGGTGCCACCGGGACCGCGACGACGATGCGTCGGGGATTACGTTTCTTCAGCGCCGCCACCGCAGCACGCATGGTGGCGCCTGTCGCCAGCCCGTCATCGACGAGGATCACGGTCCTGCCGGCGACCTCGGGCGCAGGCCGCCCCTCCCGGTAGGCATGATCGCGCCGCTCGAGCTCGCGCCGCTCGCGACGTGCGACCGCCTCGATCGCCTCCTCGTGCAGCCCCAGCGCCCCCACGACGTCGTCGTTCAGCACCCGGACGCCGCCGGTCGCCACCGCTCCCATCGCCAGCTCCTCATGGCCCGGGACTCCGAGCTTCCGGACCAGCATCAGGTCCAGCGGGGCGCCCAGCGCGTGCGCAACCTCCGCGCCAACGGGAACCCCTCCGCGTGGAAGGGCCAGCACCAGGACGTTTGAGCCATCCTCATACTCCGAAAGCGCCTCGGCGAGTCTCTTCCCCGCCTGCTCGCGGTTGGGAAAGCGAGGAGCTTCGAGCCACGGAAGCGCACCGACGTACGTCGCACCCCGGAAGTCGTCCCGACTTGCGCCCGCGTCCTTCACGGCGCTACTCGCCGCGAGCGAGCAGGTGCTCCCGGAGCGCCCGCACGAGGTCTTCGACGGCCTCCTCGTAGGGCAACGGCGGACCGCTCATCACGTAGTGCGGGTCCTCCACACCCGGTTCCTCGATCAGACAGCTAAAGCGGCCGTCGACCGGCTCGATCCGCGCCGTCAAGAGATGGGCTTTGTGCTCTGCACTCATGTGCTGAGCGTCGCATACGAGTTGGGCCGGATCGTCGGTAGTTCTCCGCGGAGTGAATCCGGGTGGAGACCCGATGCGGCGGCCGAGCACCGAGACGATCCTGACCGAAAGCAACCGGAGAGGAGCGGGGCATGTCAGTTGCGAAGGTAATCGAGCTCTCGGCGACCTCGGAGAAAAGCTTCGAGGACGCGATCACGAACGGGATCGGAAAGGCGACGGAGACCGTGCGCGAGATCAAAGCCGCCTGGGTCAAGGAGCAGCAAGTCAAGGTCGAGAACGGCAAGGTCACCGAGTACGGGTCGACCTCAAGGTCACGTTCGTTCTCGACTGACGGCGGAGGAGTGATGATGCTGACGCCGCAAACCGCCGGCGAAAGCGTGCTCAGAGCCGCGAAGCATTTCCTTCTGTACCTCGAGCACCACAGCCGCCCGCCGCACTCCCGGCCCCCTGCGCGGTCGGGACGAACCAGGCTGCCGAACGATGCCGAATCACCAGCGCAGGATCCGGATACGGGGGCGGGGCACGGGTGAGGGAGCTGCTGCCGACGATCGAGGAGCCGGTCCCGGTCCTCGACCTCTCCCCTGACGAGATCGCCGAGCTGACCGAAGAGATCCGGGCGCTCGCTGCGGAGCGCGACGCGATGATCCTCGCCCACAACTACCAGGTCCCCGAGATCCAGGACGTGGCCGACTACGTCGGCGACTCGCTCGGCCTGTCACGCAAGGCCGCGGCAGCGGATGGCGCGGTGATCGCCTTCTGCGGCGTCCACTTCATGGCCGAGACCGCGTCGATCCTCAGCCCCGACAAGACCGTCCTCATCCCGGACCTCGACGCCGGCTCTCGCTGTCGGACTCGATCGCCGCCAACGAGCTTCGCAACTGGAAGTCGCGACATCCCGGGGCCGTGACGGTGATGTATGTCAACACATCGGCGGAGGTAAAGGCGGAGACCGATTACTGCTGTACGTCGTCGAACGCCGTGAAGGTCGTGGAGCACGTCCTGCGCGAGCATGGACCCGACACGAAGATCCTCTTTGGTCCCGACATGTGGCTCGGCTCCTTCGTGGAGCGTGTGACCGGACATGCGATGGAGGTGTGGCCCGGAGAGTGCCATGTGCACGCCGGCATCCGGCCCGAGGACATCACCCGGATGCGCGAGCGGCAGCCGGAGTCGGAGCTCCTGATCCACCCCGAGTGCGCATGCGCCACTCAGTGCATGGAGTACGTGGCGGCCGGCGACATCGAGCCCGGCGGCGTGCACATGCAGTCGACCGGGCGGATGCTCGAACACGTTCGCTCGCACCCCGACGGCCAGTTCATAGTCGCGACCGAGACCGGGATGCTCTACCCGCTGCACAAGGCGTCTCCCCACGCACGGCTGACGCCGGCGAACGACAAGGCCGTCTGCAAGTACATGAAGATGATCACGCTGCCGAAGCTGCGCGACTCGCTGCGCGAGCTGCGTCACGAGGTCAAGGTCGCCGACGACGTCGCCGCTCGCGCTCGGATCCCGATCGAGCGCATGGTCGCGATCGGCTGAGCAGGCAAAGGCCCACCGCCTCCTCTGCTCTCGCCTTTGATCAACTGGCGCGCGGCTACGCCGCGCGCATTTGATGCTGCTCCTGCGTCCGGGGGCGGTGGGGTGGTCGAACATCGGGGGGGCTTGGATCGGCGGGCGTCGCTTGCTA
>DATHVJ010000156.1:0-10566 GCA_035461345.1 Solirubrobacterales bacterium
CGGCGCTTCGCGGGAGCGCGCCGCGCGGGCCTGCGGCGGGCCGGCGCAGGCGCTGTCGCAGCGGCGGCGCGGCGCGCGGCGGCTGTGGCGGCCGGCGTCATCCCGCCTCCACCTCGCCGCGGAGCTTGGCGGCCGCCCGCAGGTGCGCCGAGGCGGACCGCGGGTTGTGCTCGATCTCCTCGGCGCTGGGCGCGACGGCGCGCCTGGTGAGCAGCTCCGCCTCGGGGGTGCGTCCGCAGCGGCACACGGGAAGCTCGGGTGGGCACACGCAGCCGCGCGCTCGGTCGGCGAGGAAGCGCTTCACGCGCCGGTCCTCGAGCGAGTGGAAGGAGATCGCGGCGAACCGCCCGCCGTCGCGCAGCAGCCTCCACGCGGCGGGGAGGCCGCGGTCGAGCGAGTCGAGCTCGGCGTTGACCGCGATCCGGATCGCCTGGAACGTCCGCTTCGCCGGATGGCCGCGCCCGAAGCGGGCGGCGGGCGGCAGCGCCGCGCGCACCGCCTCGGCGAGCTCGGAGGTGGTCGACAGCGGCCGCCGGCGCACGATCTCACGCGCGATGCGTCCCGCATGGCGCTCCTCTCCGAAGCGCCGGATCACGTCCGCCAGGCGACGGTCCGACCACTCGTTGACCGCCTCGCGCGCGGACAGCGCCTGGTCGGAGTCCATCCTCATGTCGAGCGGCGCGTCGTACGCGTACGAGAAGCCCCGCTCCCAGGCGTCGAGCTGAAGCGAGGAGATCCCGAGGTCCATGTAGACGACGTCGGCGCGGACTCCCTCGGTCGGCAGGGCCTCGAGCACGTCGGCGAAGTCGCCGCGCGCGAACCGGGTCTCGCACGACGCCTCGGCGGCGAACGATTCGAAGCGCTCCGCAGCCGCGGGATCACGATCGACGCAGATCAACACACCCTGTGCGCCGAGGCGCTCGGCGACGAGCGCCGCGTGGCCTCCGCCGCCGAACGTGCAGTCCACCACCACCTCGCCGGGCTGCGGATCGAGCACGGCGACCAGCTCGGGCGCGAGAACGGGTACGTGCTCCGTGGGCATATAGGTCATTGTCATTGGCGCTCGAATCCTCTGCTCACGCGTCCGGTTCGAGCGCGTTTGCGCCGCTCCCACGGTCACTCTCCCTCCCGTCCGCCGAGACCCTCGGCGATCTCGTTCGCGTGCGCGTCGACCTCGGCGTCCTCCGACGACCACGTGGCCGGATTCCAGATCTCGATGGACGGCCCCGACCCGACGACGACGCACGGCCCCTCGAGCCCGGCGTGCTCGATCAGGTTCTTGGGCAGGCGGATGCGGCCGGCCGAGTCGAGGCTCTCGTCGACGGAGTGGGCGTAGATGCGGCGCCGTATCCGACGCTGGTCGCGGCTGAAGGCGCTGAAGCCCTCGACCTCGCGCTGCTCGAAGCGCGCGAACTCGCGCACCGGGTACACCTCGACGCAGGGGTCGAGGCCCTTCAGCAGAATCACTCCGTCAGCGAGCGCGGCCCGAAACCGTGCCGGAATCGTAAGCCGGTCCTTCGAGTCGAGACTGTGCTCATGCTGACCGTGAAACGCCAAAGCCGGGCCTCGTGGGTGATGTGCGATCCAACGCGAAGATGAGAGTGGGCCGGGGTGGTGGGGTGGGAGGAGCCTCACCACCCCGGCCCGTGGTGATGGAAACCGTGGCCACGCTAACCCACAACGCCCCACTTTTCAACACAATCCGGTCCGCGGGATTGCAGACGATCCGTCGGACGGAATTGCTAGCCGCGGCCCCGATGGCGGGAATTCGGCTCTGTGTAGCCGGTTGCGGGGTGTGAGCGCGGGCACTTTGGGCGCTGGTGGGGAGGGCTGGCTGCAAGCCGCGTTGCAGGGTGCGACCGCCGCAAAGGCGCCGATCGCGCCCCAAACCCGTCGAGTGGACAGTTAGGCACGCAATAGCTGCCTCAAGTGTCCACTGGGCATCGGGCGACGCGAACGCGCGCGGCGTCCGCCTCCCTACCCGCCACCGTTCGGCCCGGCGCGCGGCTCAGAGTCCCGCCAGCAGCGCGTCCGCGTTCGCGATCAGCGCCGCGGCGATCATCAGCAGCACCGACGGCACGAGCACGAGCGCGACGACGAGCTGGATCTTCGGCGCCGCGCGGGCGGCATGCTCCTCGATCCGTCGCCGGTGGTCGCGCCGCAGCGCGGTCGCCTGGTCGCGAAGCTGGACAGTGAGCGGAGAGCCGTAACGGGCGGAGCGCTCGAGCGCCGCGGCCAGCGACGCGATCTCGCCGCCCGGGATCCGGTCGCGCAGGCCGGAAAGCGCGTCGCGCTGCGAGGCTCCGCACTCGACCTCGCTCGCCGCGACCGCGAGCTCGCGCGCCAGCGGCCCGGTGGTCCCGCCCGCGATCTCGCCCAGCACCAAGCCCGGGCCTCGACCCGCCTCCGCCCCGACGGCGAGCAGATCGAGCGCGTCGGGAAGCGCGACGACGAGCTGCCGCAGCCGCCGGCGCGCTTCGCGCTCCAACAGGGCGTCGGGGGCGAGAAAGCCCGAGATCGGGAGCGCAACCGCGACCGGCGCGGCGAACCGGCCCGGCGCCGCCGGCGCGACGAGCAACGCGATGCCCGCCCCGAGCACGACCCCCGCGAGCTTGCCGGCGAGCACCGCCGCGACCGGCAGCCGGTCGGTGAGCCCGGCCCGCGCGATCCGAGCCGGGATCCCGAGCCGCAGCGCCGCCTCCGCGACCGAACGCGCCCGCCCCCCGCTCGCCGCCGCGAGCGCGCGCCCCAGCGCCGCGCCGAGCGCCGCGTCCCTGCGGCCCGCGAGCTCCCACGCGGCGCCGAACGCCAACAGCACCGTGATCGCGGCGAACGCCGCGGACGCGCTCACCCGCGATCCTCCGGGCCGATCCGGCTCAGCCGCCGGATCGCGGCGAAACCGGCGAGCTGAAGCGCGGCGGCCAACGCCAGCAGCACGGTGGCCGCCGAGTCCGACAGCATCGAGCCGACGAACCCGGGCTCGACCAGCTCCGCGAACAGCGCCGCCCCGGTCGGCATCGCGACGACGAGGAGCCCGGTGAACCGGGCCTGAGCGGTGGCCGAGCGGGCGTCGGCCGCGACGCGGTCGCGCTCGGCGGCGGCTGCCGCGTAGCGACGCAGCAGGCCTGCGAGGTCACCGCCGCCGAGCTGCTGGGAGAGCAGCGCCGCGACGAACGAGTCGACCCGCGGCGAGCGTAGCCGCCGCTGAAGCGCGGCGAGCGCCTCCCTCGTCGAGCTCCCGAGGTCGAGCTCGGCGCCGACGCGCGCCATCTCGACGCCGGGCGGCCCGTCGAGCGAGCCGGCGGCGGCGGCGAGCGCGCCGCGCACCGAGCGGCCGCCGGCCAGCGCGTCGGCCACAGCCGTGGCCACCTCGGGAAGCCCGCTCTCGACCGCGCGGCGGTACCGCGCCCGCCGAGCGCCGAGCGCCCACGCGGCGGCCGCCGGCCCGGCCAGCGCCAGCACCGGAGCCGGACCGGGCCCCGCGACGACCAGCGCTGCGGCGGCGAGGCCGCCCGCGCCGACCGCCGCCAGCCGACGCCGCTCCGCGTCAGTCGGCACGTACCCCTCGCTTCCGGCCCGGCGCAGCGGCTCGAGCGCCGCGCTCACCCATCGCGCCACCGCCGGCGTCGCGAGCACGGCCTCGCGCAGCGCAACGGCGACCATCCCGCCGGCCACGGCCGCGAGCATCACCGCCGCTGGTCCCGGACCTTCCACCTCATCGACGGCCCGACCGCGGCAGCTCGTCCCACTCGGGCGCCCCGGGCCCACGCCGCCACACCTCGCGCACCCCCACCCCACCGGCGACCGGCGCCACCTCCGCGATCTCGACCACCGCGCGCGACCCGTCACCGCCGCGAGCGACGTGGACCACGATCTCGATCCCCCGCGCGACCTGCTCCCGGATCGCGTCGTGCGGGAGGCCGACCGCGGCCATCAGCGCCAGCGTCTCGAGCCGGCGCAGCGAGTCCTCCGGCGAGTTGGCATGGACCGTGGACAGTGCGCCGTCGTGCCCGGTGTTGAGTGCGCTCAGCAGATCGAGGGCCTCCGAGCCGCGCACCTCGCCGATCACGATCCGGTCGGGCCGCATGCGCAGCGCGTTGCGGAGCAGATCGCGAATCGTCACCTCGCCGCGGCCCTCGACGCTCGCCGGGCGCGTCTCGAGCCGGACGACGTGCGGCTGGCGCAGCGCGAGTTCGGCCGCGTCCTCGATCGTGATCACGCGCTCGTGCGGCTCGATGTAGGTCGATAGGGCGTTCAGGAGGGTCGTCTTCCCCGACCCGGTTCCGCCGCTGATCAGGATGCTGCGCCTCGCGCTGACCGCCGCCGCCAGCAGATCGCGCGCCTCGGCGGTGAGGCTGCCGAGCGCGACCAGCTCGTCGGGCCCCGGGCGGTCGGCGGCGAAGCGGCGGATCGACAGCGAAGGCCCGCTGACCGCGAGCGGCGGGATGACCACGTTGACGCGCGAGCCGTCCTCGAGCCGGGCGTCGACCATCGGGCTGAGCTCGTCGATCCGGCGGCCGAGCGGGGTGAGGATGCGCTCGATCGCGTCGCGCAGCGCGCGCTCGGAGCCGAACCGCACCTCGGTTCGCTCGATCCGCCCCGCTCGCTCCACATAGACCTCATCGGGACCGTTGACCATCACCTCCTCGACCTGAGGGTCGGCCATCAGCTCCTCGAGTGGGCCGAGACCGACGGTGTCGCGCAGGATCAGCTCCGCGACCCGAGCGCGGGTCGCGTCCGAGAGCACGGCGGCGTCCTCGTCGACCAGCTTCCGAACCGCGGCGGGAAGCGGATCGGAGCGCGGCTTTCCCGCCGCCGCCTGAGCGCGCCGGCGCTCGATCAGGCGCCGCCGGAGCTCGGCGGCGAGCGCGCGATGGTGGCGCTCGTCGGGATCCACACCGAGTCGAGTCCGCATGGCCGCCGTCTCTCCCCGCCCCGGTCCACCCGCTCCTAAGCTCTTCGGTATGACCGACCTCGTGGCCGCGACCGGCGACGGCGCCGCGACGATCGCCGCCGACGGCTGGGGCGCCTCTGCACGGATCGCGATGGAAGGGACGGTCGCCGCTTGCGTGGCGGTCGACCCACGCGACCCGGCGCTCGTGTACGCCGGATCGCGGGGGCGCGGCGTGTTTCGCAGCGACGACGGAGGCGCGACGTTCGAGGACGCCGAGCTGCCCCACGGCGCCGTGCACTCGATCGCCGTCGGCCCGCTCGACGGCGCGGTGTACGCGGGCTGCGAGCCGAGCATGCTGTTCCGCAGCCGGGACGGAGGCCGAAGCTGGGCCGAGCTCGAGTCGCTGCGCGAGATCCCCTCGGCGCCGACGTGGAGCTTCCCGCCGCGGCCGTGGACGTCCCACGTGCGCTGGATCGCGCCCAGCCCGCACGACGCCGACCGACTGCTGGTCGGGATCGAGCTCGGCGGTGTGATGCTGAGCGAGGACGGCGCGGAGACGTGGAAGGACCACCGCCCGGGCGCCCAGCCCGACTGCCACGCGCTGGCCTGGCATCCGGCGGCTGAGGCCCGTGCGTACGAGGCCGCCGGGGGCGGGGCGGCGTGGAGCTTCGACGGCGGCGACACGTGGCGCGGGGCCGACGAGGGGCGCGACCGCCACTACACCTGGGCGCTCGCGGTCGACCCGGGCGACCCCGACCGCTGGTACGTGTCCGCGAGCCCGGGGCCGGGCCAGGCGCACGGATCGCAGAGCGCCGAGGCGGCCTGTACAGATGGCGCGGCGAGGGCCCGTGGGAGCGGCTCACAGGAGGCCTGCCGGACGAGCTCGACTCAATGCCCTACGCGCTGTGCACGGCCGACGGCTCGCTGTTCGCCGGCCTCGCCGACGGGCGTATCTACCGCAGCGACGACGGCGGGGAGGGATGGCGGGAGCTCGAGATCGAGGGCAACCCGCTCGGCGCGGTGCTCGCGCTCGCCCCGCTCGCCGGACCGACCGACAAGGGCTAAGCTCCGCCGCGTGGCCGACGTCGAGATCCGCCAGGCCGACATCACCAGGCTCGAGGTCGACGCGATCGCCAACGCCGCGAACACCGAGCTGCGCCACGGCGGCGGCGTCGCCGGCGCGATCGTGCGCGCCGGAGGCCGCGCGATCCAGGACGAAAGCGACAACGTGGCCCCGATCGAGCTCGGCGAGGCCGTCGAGACGACGGCGGGCGAGCTGCCGGCGAGATGGGTGATCCACGCCGCGACGATGGAGCTCGGCGGCCCAACGTCGGCGGAGGTCATCCGCCGCGCGACCGCGAGCAGCCTGCGCAAGGCGGACGAGCTCGGAGCGAGGTCGCTCGGCCTCGTCGCGTTCGGCACCGGGGTCGGCGGCTTCCCGGTCGACGAGGCGGCTCGGATCGAGGTCGAGGAGGTCCGGCGTCACCTCGACGCGGGCAGCGGGGTCGAGCGCGTCGTGTTCGCGGTTTTCGGCGAGGACGCGCGGCGGGCGTTCGAGGACGCGCTCGCGGACTAGCGTCCCTCCAGATGCGGCATCAGCCGCACCTGGCGGGCGAAGTTCTCCGCCTGGATCAGCCGCAGGGCCTGCGAGCGGGTGAGGGCCAGCGTGGCGGACCAGTTCCCGCCCGATCCGAGCTCGGTGTCGGCGGCGCTCCCTCCCCCGCCCTGCTCGAGCTCGAGCAGCTCGACGCCGGAGGCGGCGACGCGCGTCCGTCCCTTTCCCCCGGGCCCGGGCTCGGTGGTCACGACGACGTCGACCCGACCCCCAACCGGGTCCCGGCCCACGGCGGCCAGCGCTTCCGCCCCGGTGACCGCGATCTCGACCGGCCGGCGCCGGCCCGCCAGCCTCGTCCGCGGCCGATCGCGATCTGGCCTCGGCGAGCGAAGCTGGGAGGCGACGAGGTACGAGCCCGCGGGCACGAGCGCCACGGGCGCGCGACCGGCCGCCTGCTGGGGTGACGCGAGGGCGTCGGGTGGGGCGAAGCTCTGCGGGACGCGGCGGACCTCGAGCCGTCGCAGCTCACGCGGGCCCACCGGCTCCCTCGCCGGGAGCTCGGTCGCCGCGACGACCACCGGGCGCAGCTCGCCGTACTGCCCCGCGACGCTCGTGCCGTAGCCGTCGACGATCGAGGCGGCGAGGACGGCGCACGCGACCGCGACGAGTAGGAACCCGATCGCGCGCGCCCTGCGGCTCATGCCGCAATGACATCCACCGCCGGCGTCGACGCCAGCGGAAGCTCGAGCGCCGCAACGGTGCCGCGAGGGCCGTGCCTGACCATGAACCGGCCTCCGTGCTCGGCCGCGATCCGCGCCACGGCGCGCAGACCGTTCCCGCGCCGCCCCCGCGTCGCCCATCGACGCGCCAGCCCGCGCAGGCGCGCCGGGGCTCGCCGCACGGCGTGCGGGACCGGCGGGTGGCCGCCGTCGGTGACCGCGATCCGCAGCCGCTCGCCGCGGACCGCGCCTTGAACGCCGATCGGCGGCCCGCCGTGCTCGATCGCGTTCACGATCAGGTTGTCGAGCGCCTGCGCGAGCCGATTCGGGTCGGCGAGCACGTACGCCGAGCCCGCGTTCCACCGCAGCGCGACGGGCGAGCCCGCGCGACCGGCGGCGGCGCGCCAGCGCCCCACCGACCCCTCGACCCACGCCCGGGCCGGGACCGGCCGGAGCCGCAGCGGCGGCGCGACGCCGTTGATCTCGCGGTCGAGCTCGTCGAGCGCGGACACGGCCAGCTCGAGCTCACCCGGGACGCCGCTCGCCGATGCGCCGTTGCGACCCGCGGCGTCGGCCTTCAGCACCAGCGCCTGGAGCGGGCGCCTGAGCTCGTGCAGGGCGACATGCAACGCGCCTCGGCGGCGCGCCCACCGAAGGCGATCACGCACCCCGATCGCCGCCACCATCAGCGCCACGGGCCATCCCAAGGCGGCAACGTCCTCGACGCCGATCACGGCTCCACGAGTCGGTATCCGACGCCCCACACGTTGACGATGAACCGACCGCCCTCAGGATCGAGCTTGCGCCGCAGGCGACTGGCGTGGGAGTCGAGGGTGCGGGTCTTGCCGAGCGACTTGAACCCCCACACGTCGCGCAGCAACTCCTGCTTCGAGAACACCCGCGTCGGCTCGGAGGCGAGCGTCCGCAGCAGGACGAATTCCTTGTTGGCCAGCTCGACTCGCCGGCCGGCCACTCGCACCTCCCTGGTGACGGGGTCGAGGTGCAGGTCGCCGACCCGCCGCGGCCCCTCCCGGCGTCGGCTGCGCCGGCGCAGCACCGCTCGAAGCCGCGCGACCAGCTCCTCGTAGTGGAACGGCTTGACGACGTAGTCGTCCGCCCCCTCCGCCAGCCCCCGGACGCGGTCGGCCGGCGCCGCGCGGCCGCTCAGCACCACGACCGGGAGCGACGGGTCGAAGCGGCCGTTGGACCCGTCGGTGGCGCGGATCTCCCGCAGCACGTCGAGCCCCGAGGCGTCGGGGAGGCGGAGGTCGAGGAGCAGCAGGTCGGGGTGGTCGTATTGACAGAGGCGCAGCGCGTCCGAGGCGCACGGGGCCCGCAGCGCTCGGTAGCGGTCGGCCGTCAGGTGGTCGCACAGCAGCTCGAGCGTCGCCTCGTCGTCCTCGCAGACGACGACCGTGGCGAGCGGCTCGGACTCGGGCAGCATGCCGGGATAAGGGACGAGCGTCGGGTTCTCTCCCCCGGCTCGTCCGCTCGCGGAAAGATTCCTACGGGTGCGGCAGCTCCAGCACCGCCGCTGCTCGCCGCTGGTACACGACCCGCCCCGGACGCACCTCGCGGCAACGCGCGACAACCGCACCGGCGCGATCGAGGAACACGACCTCGATCGCGAACCGCATCCCGAAAGTGTGCACGCTGCGACAGCACGGGATCAGCAGCCCCGGGCCGGCCCGCGCGCGGTCGAGCAGCGCGAGCCCGAGCAGGCGCGCCAGCGGGCGCTCCGCGACCGGCACGCGGCGGCCGGCGACGCTCGTCCACGGCAGTCCGCGCAGGCGCCGCGGGTGGCTCGGATCGGACCCCACACCGCTTCAACCCCCTCACCCCCGGGGGCGCCCCGGATCTATGGCTGCAAGCGCTTCGGACAACAGGAGCTTCCACGGTCAGATGACGACCCGCTTCAACCTCAGCAAGCGGCTGTCCTCATCGCTAGTCGGGTATCCGTGCGCCAAGCCGAGCGACGAGCTTCCTGTAGACGCCGAATGCCGGCTTCGGCGCGTAGTCGTCGTGCAGGAGGCCGAAGTGCTGCTGGACGCTGGGACCCCCGCTGTTGTTGTCGCGAAGGTTGAACCAACGGAAGTCGGTGATGTTGTAGGTACCGCGGTATCGGTGGGCGGCCTTGACGAGATCCCTCGCCGCCGCTGCCTGGTCCAGCTCCGGGCGGCCGGGCCCCGTCGGGTAGCCCGTCTCCTCGATGCGCAGCGGGGTCCTGTTCGTGAACCCAGCCCTGGGCATGAAGCACTCGCGGGTCTGAGCGATCCCCTCCAGGAACGCGTCGCCGAGATCCACGATCGTCGCCGGAACGAGAGCACCGGGAACGAAGGTCCCCGGATAGGCGTCGAGCCCCACCCAATCGGTGTGTCTCCTCAACCTGGTGCCACCGGTGCGCCCGACCGAGTCCCAGAACCCGGTATCGGACGCCGCGTCGATGAAGTCGAAGCGCCACGCGTAGTTGAAACCGATCTCCTGGTGGCGAAACCCGCGCCGACGCGACTCCCGCTTGGCCGCGATCACGCCCTCCACCAGCGCCTCCACCGCGCGGTCGTATGCGCCGTCGGAGGTGTTGGGGGAGAAGCCGATATTGACCTCGTTGGTGATCTGCAGGCCGGTCACGCCCTCGTTGGGCCCGAACTTGCGGACCACCCGTCGCACGAACCTCAGCCACTTGCCTATGTCGCCCTCGTCCTCCGGGGCGGGGTGGTATCGGACCTGAAGCTCCACCTCGAGGTCGCGGCTCGTGAAGTGGCGGGCAAGGCGCTTGAACTTCCGGATTCCGGCCTTTCCTTCCGACATGAACAGCCGGTTCAATCGCACCGCGAAGAAGCCGCGTCCCTTCAGCCGCCTGAGCTTCCTGTCCCGCTGACTCGGCTTCCCCGGCACTATCGCCACGGTTTGCCCCGTTCCGCTCTCTCCGGCCGGGCGCGGACCGATGCCGAACCGGATCCGAGGGCCTCGGCGTGGCTCGTCGTCGGCGTAGCTCTCGGTGCAGTACCGGTCGGGCGCGCCCGGTCTGGGCGTCTGCGACGGCAGCGTCGCGCCCCCCTTGTCCCACGGAATGGCAACTGCCGCGACCGAGTCCGCCCCGAACACGAGCGCGACGACGCCCGCAACAGCCGAGATCGTCACCGGTCTGCTCACCGCCGCTTGATTCTGACGGTGATCCTCTGCTTCCGGGGTTGCCTTCGGCCGCATCGGCGGGACAGCGCTTCAACCACCTCGCCCCGGCGGCGCCCCGGGGCTCGGGGTGCAAGCCCGCGTTCAGGCGCCCGCGGCGAACCGCGCGATGTGAGCGCATACATAGAATCGGCGCAGCCGTGAAGGGGCGGGTGAGAGCGCCCCGGTGATGGAGACCCAGCAAGCCGGACGTGGAGAACAGGAACACA
>DATHVJ010000157.1:0-1884 GCA_035461345.1 Solirubrobacterales bacterium
GAGCTCCTCGGGCTCGATCGTGCGCACCACCTGCGGCTGGCGGGGATCGGGTCCGGTATCGAGCACGTGGGTGCGCGACGAACGTAGGCCCGGCACGATCAGATAGCGGCGCTCGAGCGCGCCCTCGTGCCCCTCGTGGCAAAGCGCGCTGGAGCACGCGTTCCAGCCAAAGTGGTGCAGCTCGTTGCCCGCGGTGGTCAGGTCCGTCCAGCCGACCACCTCGCCGTAGGTGGGCGATTCGGCATCACAGTCGACGACGGTCATGGCGTCGCGCTGCTCGCCGGCAGGATCGAATGCGGCGACATAGGCGAGCTTCTCGGGCGGCGCCTCGATGGCGGCGGTGGGGGTCCGATAGAACGTGGGGTCCGTGACCTGAGACATGAAATCTCCCCTCCGTGGATGAACGAGTGATCCGACTCTACACGCACTGCACACGCCCCTAGTTGTAGGCGTGACAGCCTCGGCGCCAAGCGGGCGAATCCGCTCACGGTCTCTTAGGCGCCTGCGACGGGTTTCGCGAGACGCGGGGCCTCAAGCCTCGCCGTTCGCGCCGTCGACGACGCAGCCGGCGACCGTGACCGCGCAGCACTCGCCCAGGGTGGTGATGAAGGCGCGCTCGGACGGGGTCGAGTCCCGCCCGTCGGGCATCAGAAGGTAGATCGACCGGGTCATCGGGTCGGCGCCCTGGATGCGGAAGCTCTCGAGCTCGCCGCGCTCGAGCTCGTCGGCGACGACGAGCCTGCTGACGAAGCCGACCCCGAGGCCGGCCTGGACCGAGCGCTTGATCGCCTCGTTCGAGTCGAGCTCCCAGCGGTTGCCGGGTCGGTACCCGGAGCGGGCCAGGAATCGATCCGCGACGGTGCGTGTGCTCGAGCCCGGCTCGCGGACGAGCAGCGTCCACCGCGCGAGCTCGTCGATCGGCGCCCTTCGGCCGCGGAGCTCGAGGCGGCCTGGGGCGGCGATCCCGACGAGCTCGTCCTCGAGGAACGGCTCGGCCCGCACACCGTCGGGAAGCTCGATCTCGCCCGCGATGCCAAGCGAGAACTCGCGCTTGGCGACGCGGTCCGCAACCCATGCGCTCGAGCCGATCGCGATGTCGACCTCGACCCCGGGGTGCTTCTCGGCGAAGCACTGGAGGATGGCCGGCATCACATAGGTGCCCGAGGTGGTCGAGGCTGCCAGCGCCAGGGTCCCCGTCTCCGCGCCGCGCAGCGCATCGAGCTCCTCCTGCAGTCGCTGGAGCGTGTCGAGCACGCGCGTCGCGTGCGCGACCACAACCACGCCGGCGTCGGTGAGGCGGCTGGCGCGGCCGTTGCGTTCGACCAGCTTCTCGCCCAGCGCGCCCTCGAGCGCCTTCAGGTGCTTGGTCGCCGACGGCTGGCTGACCTGGCACACCTCGGCCGCGGCGGAGATCGAGCCGCGGCGGTCGACCTCGACCAGCAGCCGTAGTCGCGAGGGATCGAGGGCGTCAACTATGCCGGTCGGGAAAGGCATCTATCGCACGATTGACATAGCAGAATACCTCCCGCATCGGGTAGCGTTGCCCGCGGAAGATGGGGTTTCGTGGCCCCGAGTCGATCATCCACTACGAGGCGTGGCCCCGAGTCGATCATCCACTACGAGCGGAGGGACGATGGAGACGACGCTGGACACCGCGGAGCTGGAGGGCAAGGTCAAGCAGATGTACCGCGAGGTCGCCGAGGAACCGGATCGCGAGTACCACTTCGAGCTCGGGCGCCCGCTCGCGACGCGGCTCGGATATCCGGCCGAGACTCTCGACCGCATTCCCGACGGCGCGATCGAGTCGTTCGCCGGCGTCGGGTACTTCTTCGACCTCGCCGACCTGAAGCAGGGGGAGACGGTGATCGACCTCGGCAGCGGCTC
>DATHVJ010000158.1:0-4601 GCA_035461345.1 Solirubrobacterales bacterium
GCCGGCCGGTCGGCTGCGGACTCGATCCGCCGGCCCGCCCCGCCGGCCCACGCGATCCCGGTGAAGTGGACGACGCCGCCCTCGGTGTTTACGACCCTTCCCGCCTCGGACGTCACCAGCCCCATCCACGCCCTCCACCCTCGGCCGTCCGCGAGCGGCCGCTCGATCGCGTCGCGGAAGCCCGGCGCGACCGTCGCGTCCGGGTTGAGGAACAGCAGCAGCTCGCCCGAGCTCCGATCGGCGCCGGCGTCACACCCCGCCGCGAAGCCGAGGTTGCTCCCCGCTTCGATCACCGTCGCCCCCGGCGCCAGCTCGCGCACGGCATCCGGTGTGCCGTCCTCGGACGCGTTGTCGACGACGATCAGCTCGTCGTCGTCGTGAAGCTGCTCTGTGAGCGGCGGCAGCGAGCGACCCACCGCCTCGCGGCAGTTGTAGGTGACCACGACGACCGAGAGACGGGCCACGGCGCTCACGCGGTCGCGACGGTCAGGCCGCAGCGCGAAACTCCATCAACGCCCGGACGTCCGCGGCTTCGAGTGGCCGGTTTGGGTGCCAATGGGGTACCGAAGTGTCCACTCGATCCAAGTGACAAGTGAAGCCGGAGGCGGGATTCGAACCCGCGACCCCCGCTTTACGAGAGCGGTGCTCTGGCCAACTGAGCTACTCCGGCGCGCCTGCTCGGGCCATTCTAGGGTGACGGTCGCGGCCACCACCGTGCGCATAGGATCGGACTGCACACGATGGAAGGAGAGCGAGGGTGAGGATGCGGGCCGCGGTGCTGGAGGGCTTCGGCGAACCGCTCGAGGTGCAGGAGCTGGAGCTCGCCGACCCGCGCGAGGGCGAGGTGTTGGTGCGGCTGGTGGCGTGCGGCGTCTGCCACACCGACCTCTACACGGCCTCGGGAGCCGACCCCTCCGGCTACGCGCCGACGGTGCTCGGCCACGAGGGCGCGGGCGTCGTCGAGTCGGTCGGCGAGGGCATCACCCTGGTCGAGCCCGGCGACCGCGTCGTCACCCTGTTCTCGCCCCAGTGCGGCCAGTGCGTCCACTGCCTCGACCCCCGCACCAACCTCTGCCTCGCGATCCGCGACCAGCAGAACAAGGGCTATCTCCCCGACGGCACCACCCGCCTGCGGCGCGACAGCGAGGACATCCGCCACTTCATGGGCACCTCGACCTTTGCCGAGTACACCGTGATGCCCGAGATCGCGCTCGCCAAGGTCGACCCCGAGGCGGCGCTCGACGGCGCCTGCCTGTTCGCGTGCGGGCTGTCGACCGGGCTCGGAGCCGCGATCAACACCGCCGAGGTCGAGCCCGGCTCGACGTGCGTCGTGTTCGGCGCTGGGATGGTCGGCCTCGGCGCCGTCGCCGGCTGCCGGCTGCGGGGCGCCGAGCGGATCGTCTGCGTCGACCTCTCCGACGACCGGCTCGAGCTCGCGCGCGGCCAGGGCGCGACCGAGACGATGCACGGCTCCGACGACGTCGTCGAGCGGATCGTCGAAGCGACGGACGGGTTCGGCGCCGACTACACCTTCGAGGCGACGGGAAACGTCGGCGTGATGAGACAGGCGGTCGAGGCGGCGCGGATGGCGTGGGGGTTGTGCACGATCGCGGGCGTCGCCGGCAAGGGCAAGACGCTCGACATCGTGCCGCGCTTGTTGATCACCGGCCGCCGTGTCGCCGGCTCGTCGTTCGGCGGCGTCAAGGGGCGCGAGGGCGTGCCGGAGCTGGTCCGGCGGTGGATGGACGGCGAGATCGACGTCAACCCGTTCATCTCCCACCGCATCCCGCTCGACGAGGTCAACAGAGGGTTCGAGCTGATGGAGGCACAGGACGGCATCCGCAGCGTGATCGAGTTCAACTGAGAGGAGGACCGAGAGGATGATCCTGCAGCGCGTGGAGCAGGCCGAGTGGCTGTCGAACGCCTACCTGATCGTCGACCACCCGGGCGGCAACGGGATCCTGGTCGACTCCAACGGCGTCACCGAGCCGCTCACCGAGCGGGTCGACCGCGAGGGGACGGAGATCACCCACATCCTCCTGACCCACCACCATTGGGATCACGTCTTCGGGCTCGACGAGCTCGCGGAGCGATTCGGCGTGCCGGTGGTCGCGCACGAGCTGTGCGCGGAGCAGCTCGAGGGCAAGGTGACGGAGACGATCGGCGACGGCGACGTGATCACCTCGGGCGATCTGCGGATCGAGGCGCTGCACACCCCCGGCCACTGCCCCGATCACCTCGCGCTGCTGGTCGACGGGACCGACTGCCTCACCGCCGATGTCCTGTTCGCCGGGACCGTGGGCGGGACGCTTGGCGGCGGACCGAACGGGTTCGAGGAGCTGCGCGGCTCGATCATGGAGCGGCTGATGAGGCTCGACCCGGAGGTCCGGGTCCACCCCGGCCACCGCGTCCCGTCGACGATCGGCGCCGAGTGGGAGTCGAACCCGTTCGTGCGCGTGTGGCGCGGGCTCGAGGAGGAAGGGTCGGAGCCGTGCAGCGTCGGGCCCCCCGACGCGCAGGAGCGCGACGAGGCGACGCTGGTGCTGTGGGCGCCCGATTACGACGGCGGCAACAAGGCCTGGGTCCGCTACCCGGACGGCCGCGACGCGATCGTCGGCGGCTCGCAGGTGAAGCGGGAGTAGCAGGGCGCGCGCCTACTCGGCCAGCTTGTACCCGACCCCGCGCACCGTCAGCACGAGCTCCGGCTCCTGCGGGTCGCGCTCGATCTTCTGGCGCAGGTTGGAGATGTGGACGTCGCAGGCGCGCACGTCGCCGCGGAACTCGCTCTGCCACAGCTCCTCCATGATCTCCTGGCGGCTGAACACCTGGCCGGGGCGACCCGCGAGCAGGCGCAGGACCTGGAACTCCGAGCGGGTCAGGTTGACCGGCTCGCCCCGCACCGTGACCAGATGCCTGGCGAGGTCGATCCGCACCGCGCCAGCCTCGATCGTCGCGGTCTCGCCCGTCGCCGAGCTGCGGTCGAGCTCGCGGCGGCGAAGCTGCGCCCGCACCCGGCCGAGGAGCTCGCGGACCGAGAACGGCTTGGTGACGTAGTCGTCGGCACCGACCTCGAGGCCGACGACCTTGTCGACCTCGGCGTCCTTCGCTGTCAGCAGGATGATCGGCACCGGGCTGCGCCCGCGCACGTCGCGGCACAGGTCGAGGCCGCTGCGGCCCGGCATCATGATGTCGAGGATCAGCAGGTCGAAGGCCGGGGTCTCGTCGCCGATCTTCTGTTCCGCGTCGTCGCCGTCGACGGCGAGCGTCACCTCGAATCCCTCCTGGCGAAGGGCGTACCCCACCGAGTCGCGGACGGACGGCTCGTCGTCGGCGATCAGGATCCTCGAGCTTGTAGCCGGGGGCTCCACTTGCTCCGCGCGCTATGCCACCGGGGTCGGTGCCGTCTTCGCCACCCGCAGTCGCACCCAGAAGGTGCTTCCCTCGCCGACCTCGGACTCGACCCCGATCTTGCCGCCCATCACCTCGACCATCCGCCGGGCGATCGAGAGGCCGAGGCCGAACCCCTCCGTCTCGAGCGCGTTGCGTCCCCGATAGAAGCGCTCGAAGATCCGGTCCCGCTCCTCGCGGGGAATCCCGGCGCCGGTGTCACTTATCTCGATCACGACATCGCTTGCCGCCGGGGCCCCGTCTTCTCCGGCGGAGCCGTCCCCGGTGGGCGAGCCCCCGGCGCGGGCGCGAAGGGTAACGCGCCCTCGGGGTGGCGTGTTCTTGTACGCGTTCGTCAGCAGGGCGATCAGGATCTGGCGCACCAGCGCCGGGTCGCCCTCGGCGAACACCCCGGAGCCGACCTCCACGTCGACCCGCACGCCCTCGGGTGCGACCAGCGCCTGCACGGCCTCCTCCGCCACGACGCCGACGTCGACCGCTTCGAGCTCGCTCTCGCCGACCGCCTCGATCCTGGCCAGCGTGAGGAGCGAGTGGGTCAGCCTGCTGATCCGGTCGGCGTCATCGTTCAGCCGCTGCAGGAAGTGCTCGAGGGCGCCGGGATCGTCCTTGGCGCCCGCGCGCAGGACCTCGATCGCGCCCGAGATCCCGGCGATCGGGTTGCGAAGCTCGTGAGCGGCGTTGGAGACGAACTCGCGCTCGGCGACCTCCTTGCGCAGCTCCTGGGTGCGGTCGCGGACCACGACCAGGACCGCGTCCTCCGCGGCCAGCTCGCGCGCCTGCAGCGCGTAGACGCGGTCGTTGACCCGCAGCGCGTCGCTCGAGGCCTCGCCGTGCTGCGCGGCGCGGCGAAGCCACGGGCCGAGCGCCTGGATCGGCGAGCCGTCGCGGCCGATCAGCGGCACAGCCGCCGGGTTCGAGAACCGCACCGCACCGTGCTTGGAGACGACCATCACCGCCTCGCTGAGGGCGTCTAGGATCGCCGACAGGCGGTCGCGCTCGCTCGACAGGACCCGGAACGTCTCTCGCAGCGCCGCTCGCATCGAGTCCAGCGCACGGCCGAGGTCGCCGATCTCGTCGCGCCCGCGGGCCGGAAGCGGGATGTCGAGCCGGCCCTCGGCGAGCTGGCCGGCGCTGGAGGCGAGGCGCTTCAGCCGCACGGTGAACAGGCTGGCGACGATCGAGCCGATCAGCAC
>DATHVJ010000159.1:0-1950 GCA_035461345.1 Solirubrobacterales bacterium
CGATGTTGGCGAGCATCGAGAACGCGGCCACCGCGAGGCCGACCGCGATGACCTCGACCCCGTCCGGGGGATCGACGAGGCGCCGCGTCGCCTCGAAGACGATGATCCCGGCGCCGACGACGATCAGCATCCCCTCGATGACGGCAGCGAGGTTCTCGACCTTCTCGTGACCGTAGGGGTGGTCGGCGTCGGCGGGCACGGCCGCCTTGCGCACGGAGATGAACGCGACCACCGACGCCATCAGGTCGATCGAGGAGTGGACCGCCTCGGTGATCATCGCGATCGAGCCCGTGATCGCGCCGGCGGCGATCTTGAACGCAATCAGGATCGAGTTGGAGACGATCGACAGACCGGCGGCGCCCGACTTCGAGCGGATCATCGCCGCGACAGGAGCTCCGCCAATGCGCGGGCCGCGCGGCCACGGTGGCTGATCGCGTGCTTCTCGTCCGCGCTCAGCTCGGCCATCGTCCGGGGGTCGTCGGGGCCGGTGTCGTCGGGGACGAAGGCCGGGTCGTAGCCGAAGCCGCCGCTGCCGCGCGGCGCGGACGCGAACGTCCCCTCGCACCGGCCCTCGACCAAATGCTCGCCGCCGTCGTCGGCGACGTATGCGAGCGCGCAGACGTAAGCGACCCGGCGGTCGTCCACCCCGGCGAGCTCGCGCAGCAGCACCGCGAGGTTCTCCTCGTTGCTCGCGCCGGGGCCCGCGAACCGCGCCGAGCGCACCCCGGGGGCGCCTCCGAGCGCGCGGGCCTCGATCCCGGAGTCATCGGCGATCGCGGCGCGGCCCGTCGCCGCATGGGCCGCGCGCGCCTTGATCAGGGCGTTGTCGGCGAACGTGGCGCCGTCCTCGGGCGGCAGCTCGACCTCGTCCGGCAGCGGCTCGAGCTCGAAGCCGACCAGGACCTCGCCGAGCTCGCGGAGCTTGTGCTCGTTTCGCGTCGCCACGACGAGCCTCCTCGCGCCCATCAACCCGAGGGCAAGCCGCCGGCGGCACGCTCCTGCGCCTCACGCAGACGGGCGATCCCGCCCTCGGCCAGCTCCAGCAGGCGGTCGAGCGACGCGCGTTCGAGCGGCGTGCGCTCGGCGGTGGCCTGGACCTCGATCAGCCCCCCGGCCCCGGTCATGACGACGTTGGCGTCGACCTCCGCCTCGGAGTCCTCTGAGTAGTCGAGGTCGCACAGCGCGTCGCCGTCCACCATCCCGACGCTCACGCCCGCGACCGAGCCGGTCAGCGGAAGCGACTCGAGCTGGCCCGCGGAGACCAGCGCCTGAAGCGCGAGGTGGAGGGCGACGTAGCCGCCGGTGATCGCCGCGCAGCGCGTCCCCCCGTCGGCCTGGAGCACGTCGCAGTCCACGTACACGCTGCGCTCGCCGAGCGCCCTCATGTCGACGACGCTTCGGAGCGAGCGGCCGATCAGCCTCTGGATCTCGACCCCGCGCCCGTCCTGGCGCCCGCGGCTGACGTCGCGCTGCTTGCGCTCGCCGGTCGACGCGGGGAGCATCGCGTACTCGGCGGTCACCCATCCGCGCCCGCCGCCCTCGAGCCACCGGGGGACCGAGGCGGTCGCGGAGGCGGTGCAGATCACCCGCGTCTCGCCCTGTTCGATCAGCGCCGATCCGGTCGCCGTGCGCACGAATCCCGGCTCGATCTTCACCGGGCGCACGTCCCCCGGCGCGCGGTCGTAGCTGCGGCTGCGCGGCACGACGTGAGTGTTTCAGACAGTCACGCCCGGGGGCCGGGGTGGCCTGCGGCCCATCATTTCGGCGCGTCGACTAGCGCGGGAGCGAGTCCGGCAGTCCGAAGCGGTCGAAGGTGGCGGTGTCGCGGAAGGCGAGCACCTCGGCGAGGCGGTCGTGGCGCAGCGTCAGCACGTCGAGGGCGATCGGGTGGTAGACGGCGCCGTCGGGATCGATTGCGTAGGTGCCCAGCGCGAGCTGCCCGTTGGCGCG
>DATHVJ010000160.1:0-6892 GCA_035461345.1 Solirubrobacterales bacterium
ACGGCCGAGGTCGCCGATCTCGTCGCGCCCGCGGGCCGGAAGCGGGATGTCGAGCCGGCCCTCGGCGAGCTGGCCGGCGCTGGAGGCGAGGCGCTTCAGCCGCACGGTGAACAGGCTGGCGACGATCGAGCCGATCAGCACCGCGATCGCGACGGCGATCGCGAGCGCCGTCAGCCGGTCCTCCTCGACCGCCTCGAGCGCGCCGACTACCTCCGCTGGCCGCGTGGCGCGGGTCAGCAGCGCCCCGGCGATCTCCCCGTTCCGGAACACGGGCACCGAGACGTCGGTCGTTCCGGTCCCGTGCTCGTCGACGTAGCGGCCGCCGCGCAGCGCCAGGCGCACCGCCGCCCGCGCCTGCCGCACGTCGTCGAGATCGAGGCCGAGCACGACCTGCGGCGTGATCAGATCGCCCCGGCGGTTGAACGCCCAGCCGACGAAGTCCTCGCTGCGGTTCTCCTCGAGCACGGCCTCCGACGCGCCGCGGTCGAAGTTGCCGAGCTCGTCCGCCACCCGGACGGTGCGGCCGACAGCGATCTCGACCGAGCGCTCCTGGGCCGACTCCTCACTCGAGCCGCTGACGAACGCGTACACCGAGGCGCCGGTGACGATCCCCACGCCCGCGAACGCGAGCCCGAGCCACAGTCGCACACCGACCCGGCGCTGAGGCCGAACCGGCCCATCCGGCCTGCGGAGGGCGGGCGTCATGAGTATCTAGTAACACAAACGTCAGCGCAACACGGCGGCCGCGCGGTAGAAGAGCGCTTCGAGGGCCAGCTCCTCGGCGACGTTGACGCGCAGCCGCCGGCGGGTGTCGAGCACCAGCTCGGTCGCGCGGCGGGCGGCCCTCGGGTCGAGCCCGGCGGCGTCCGCCTCGAGCTCCGCGGTCCGGTCCACGTTCATCACCACCTCGGACGCTCCCTCGACGACCGCGACGAGGTCGCGGAACCACGCGGCGCTCAGCGCGAGCGTGAAGTCGAGCACCTCGGTCCGCCGGCGCCGGCCCGCTCGCCTGCCGGCGTCCTCGACCTCGCGCGCGCGACGGCCGCGCTCGCCGCGCAGCGCCTCCTCGCGCTCCGCCCGCCGCGCCGAGGCCTCCGCGGCCGCCTGACCGCCCTCCTCCTCCCCGATCTCCAGCAGCGCGAGCCACGGTGCGTCCCCGAGCTCGTCCGCGCGCGCCGCTCGCGCGCACGCCTCGGCGGCGCGCCGCAGAGCGCGGCCGGTGTCGGCGAGCAGGAACCGGGCCAGCTCGCCGTCCCCGCCGCACAAGCGCGCCGCGGCCCGCCGCTCCTCGGCCGGCGCGTCCGGCGCCGCCTCCGCCAGCTCCGCCTCGACCGCCTCGGGAGCGAGCGGGACGAAGCGAACCGGCTGGCAGCGGGAGGTCACGGTCTCCAGCAGCCCACCGGGGTCGGCGCTCAGCAGCACCAGGTGGGCGAACGGCGGCGGCTCCTCGAGCGTCTTCAACAGCGCGTTCTGGCTCTCGTCCCCCAGCGCCTCGGCGGCCTCGATCACGAACACCCGCCGCGCGCCCTCGAAGGGCCGAAACGCCGCGCCGCGGATCACCCGCTCGCGGACCTCGTCGACGAGGTGCTGGGTGCCCGGCGGCGCCAGCCACACGAGGTCGGGGTGCGGCGAGGGGTCGGCGAGGGCGCGGCGGCGCGCGTCGTCGGGATCGGCGGCGCCCGCGGCCAGCAGCTCGGCGGCGAACGCCCGCGCGGCGCGCCGCTTCCCGGCGCCCCGGGGCCCGGCGAACAGGTAGGCGTGGCTGGGGGACGCGACGCCGGCCTCGAGCGCGACGCGCGCCGCCGCCTGGTGCTCGGTCGCCTCGGCGAGCTCGGTGGTCACGGCGCGCCCACTGCCTCCATCACCCGGGCGTGGACCTCGTCCACGTCGCCCTCGGCATCCACCACCTTGATCCGCCCCGGATCGCTGCGGGCGAGGCGCTCGTACGCCTCGGCGACCAGACGCTGGAACTCCAGCCCCTCGCGTTCGAACCTGTCCTCGCCGAACGCGCGGGTCGCGGCCAGCTCGGGATCGATGCGGAGCAGGACCGTGACGTCAGGGGTGAGCCGGCCGGTCGCGACCAAGTTGACGCTCACCGCGACCTCGACGCTGACTCCCCGCGCCGCGCCCTGGTAGGCGGCGGTCGAGTCACTGAACCGATCGCTGACGACGTGGCGCCCGGCGTCGAGGGCGGGGCGGATCACCTCGGCGACGAGCTGGGCGCGCGCCGCGCAGAAGAGCAGCAGCTCGGCTGCCGGGTCGAGCTCGACCGTGGGATCGGCGACGAGCTCGCGGATCCGCTCCGACGCCTGCGTTCCCCCGGGCTCGCGGACGAGCACGGTGTCGTCCCCGAGCGCCTCGGCGAGCAGCTCGGCCTGTGTCGTCTTGCCCGAGCCGTCGATCCCCTCGAGCGTGACGAACAACGTCGTCGTCAGCTTCGGGAGCGCGGGCGTGTGGAGCCGGACCGCGAGCCGCGTCCGTTGCGCGCCCCGCGCGCGGCGCGCTTCGTCCTCGTCTTGGTCGCTGCCCCGTCGCCCTTCGCCCCGTCGCCCTTCGCCCCGTCCTCGTCCATGTCCTCCGCGGCCTCCTTCGCCGCCCGCGCCGCCTCGCGCTCGGCGCGGCGCTTGCGCATCTCCTCCATCGAGGGGCACTCCTCGTTCAGACACAGGTTCCACGGCCGGCCGCGGAACGGGACGACCTTTAGCCGCGGCGTCTCGCCGCAGATCGAGCACCGCTCCTCGAGCCTGAACACGTCGCCGCGCTGCGGCAGCGGGAAGGTGACGTCGCAGGCGTCGGGGTTGTCGGCCTCCCACCCCTGGCACCCGACGAACCGCTTGCCGGACTTGCGGGCGCGGATGATCCGCAGCATGTTCGGCGAGCCGTCTTCCTGGGTGCGCCCGGCTCGCTCGCAGACGATGCACGGGCCGAGGATGCGGTCCTCGTCCATCCCCGCCCAGATCACCTTCGCGAGGTCCTCCTCCTTGTTGGCCACGTCCTCGTAGGTGCCGTGGAGCATCTGGCGGCTGATCTCGACGACCTCGTCCTTGGACGTCTCCCCGCCCGCGATCTGGTCCATGTCCTGCTCCAGCTCGGCGGTCATCTCGGGCGTCGCCATCCGCGGGACGTAGCGCTTGAACGCGTCGTACATCGCGATCCCGGTCTCGGTCGGGGACGGCGGGTTGCCGAACACGTAGCCGCGGTCGTACAGCTTCTGGATGATGTCGGGGCGCGTCGCCTTCGTCCCCAGGCCGCGCTCCTCCATCATCTCGAGCAGCTTGCCCTGCCCGATCCGCGACGGCGGCTGGGTCTCCTTGTCGACGATCCACGGATCGCCGTCGAGGTCGAGCTCCTGGCCCTCCTCGAGCTTCGGGATCTCGTCGTCGGCGGAGCGGGCGTAGGTGTAGATCGCGGCGTAGCCGGGGTCGAGCACGACGCTGCCGCGCACGAAGTACGTCTCCGACCCCGCCTCGATCTCGGCCCGCGTCGACTCGGTGATCATCGGCTGGCCGAACGTGGCCAGGAAGCGGCGAACGACCAGCTCATAGACGCGCTGGTGGGCGCCGTCGAGCCCGCCCGGATGCACCGCCTGGGTCGGGTGGATCGGCGGGTGGTCTGTCGTCTCCTTCTTGCCCCGGGTGGGCTTCAGCTCACCGTCGAGCAGCGGCGCGGCGGCCTCGAACTCGGGTATCCGGACGAGCGAGGAGACGAGCTCATGGGTGGCGAGCGAGCTCGGATAGACGGTGTTGTCGGTGCGCGGGTAGGAGATGAACCCGTCCATGTACAGGTCCTCGGCTACCCGCATCGCGCGTGACGGCGTGATCCCGAGCCGGCTCGAGGCCTCGGCGGCGAACGACGTGGTGTTGAAGGGCGCGGGGGGCTTGCGGTTGACCTTGCGCTTCGCGATCTCGCTCACGGTCCCGGGGCTCTTCGTCCCCGCGAGGGCGGCGTCCGCCTCCTCGCGCTTCCAGAACTTGTCGACGGTGTGGTGGGCCTCGAACGCCCCGTCGGGGTGCTGGAAGCGGGCCAGGACCTCCCAGTAGGGCTCCGGCTTGTGGGCGCGGCGCTCCAGCTCGCGCTCGACGATCAGGCCCAGGGTCGGGCTCTGGACGCGGCCGACGGAGAGGAAGTTGGAGCCGAACCGGCGCGTGGCGAGCGACACCGCCCGGGTCAGGGTGGCTCCCCAGATCAGGTCGATGTCCTGGCGCGCCTCCCCCGCGTACGCGAGGTCGTAGGACAGCGCCTCGAGATTGGCGAATGCGCGCTCGATCTCGTCCTTGGTCAGGGCCGAGTAGCGGGCGCGCTGGACGGTGCCCTCGACGGCGGGGTTGACCTCGAGCACCTGGCCCAGCGCCTCGAGGCCGATCAGCTCGCCCTCGCGGTCGAAGTCGGTCGCGATCACGACCGTGTCGGCGTCCTTGGCCACCTTGCGCAGCGCCCGGAGCACGTTCTTGTCGGTCGGCTCCTTGATCAGCTTCGCGTCAATCAGCTCGTGCAGGTCGGTCTTCTGCCAGTTGGAGTAGCCGTCCGGGAACGCCGGATTGAGGACGTGGCCCTTGAGCCCGATCGTCATGTGGTCGCCCTCGGAGTCCGACCACGTGTAGTACGGGACCTTGTAGGACTTGTCCGACTTGACGCCGTCGCCGAGGATCTCGGCGATCTTCTTGGCGCTGTTGTTCTTCTCGGTGATGATCAGGCGCATCAGGGCGGCGAGGGTAGCAAGGGGCCTAGGCGGCGCTTTCACGGCGCTTGGCAGCACTTACCCTGGGCGAAGGTTGACCGCGTGGCATAGGCACCGGCGCTGGCTCGTCGGACAGGTCGCGCTGTGGGTGGGCCTGGCCGTGGTGCTGCGGGTCGCGGTGGTGCCGGCGGAGACATGCCCGCCGGTCGACTCCGTGGCCGTCGAGCGCGCGGCCGACGCCGGCGGCGACTGGCTCACGCGCGGGCAGCGCGGCGACGGCCGCTTCCTGTACGGCTATCGCCGGGACGAGCACGAGGTGTCGTCGGACTACAACAACACCCGCCACGCCGGCGTCCTGGGCGCGCTGTACGCGCTCGGTCGTGTCGGCGCCGCCGACGCGGGCCTGCGCTACGTGCGCGAGCACCTGATCTCGCACGACGACTGGACGGCGTTCGCGCCGCCCGGGGAGTCCGTGAGCGCCGGCGCGAACGCCCTCGTCGTCGTCGCCCTGATCGAGCGGCGCGAGGCGACCGGGGAGCGACGCTACGACGGGCTGGCGCGGCGGATCGGCCGCTTCCTGGTCTCACAGCAGCAGCCCGACGGCAGCATCCTCCAGTACTGGCAGCGATTCGCCAAGAGGAGCCTGCCGGGCGTGTACGGGACGTTCGCGACCGGCGAGGCGCTCTACGCGATGGCGCTCCTGCACCGCGCCTTTCCCGCGGACGGGTGGGAGCGGCCCGCGCACCGGACCGCCGAGTACATCGCGACGCGCCGCGACGAGGTCGAGGGGGGCCTTCGCCAGCCCGACCACTGGGCCGCGTACGGGCTCGCGACGCTGGCGCCCTCCGGGCTGACCGAGCCCGAGGTCGAGTACGCGCGCTGGCTCGCCGGCTACTTCGGCTACCTGATCCGGTACGAGTCGCAGCACCAGGACAGCCCGCTGAACCGGCTGTCGGAGTCCGGCGCGTCGCTGGGAACCGACGGCGAGGCGGCGGCCGCGCTGTGGCGGCTCGCGGGGACCGCGCCGCGGCTCGGCGATCTCCGGGGAAGGCTCGGGGAGCGGGTCGCGTGCAACGCCGGGATCCTCGTCGACCGCCAGGCGGGCGCGCGGAACCCGAACCCGCTCGTGCGGGGCGCCTGGTTCGACGACGGCTACACGCAGATGGACGACCAACAGCACGCGATTGCCGCGCTGCTCGGCGCGCACGAGGTCATGCGGTGAGCTTCGGCTTCCTGCTCGCCGGCTTCCTCGCGACGACGAACGCGGGGCGCGTCGCGCTGGCTCGCGACGCGTCGCGGCCGCGGCCCCGCACCGTGGCGCTGGCGCTGGCCGCGGGCGCCGCGCTGGTCGTCGTGACGGTCGTGTTCGCGGACGATCTGCTCGACGCGCTCTCTATCAGCCCCGAGTCGTTCCGGATCGCCGCCGGGATCGTGCTCGCGGTCACCGCCGTCCGCACGCTCCTGTGGCCGAGCGCCGCCGCGGGGCCGTTCACTGCGGTCCTGCTCACCCCCGAGCTCGCCTGCCTGGGGCTCAGCTTCGGAGCCGACGAGCCGCTCGGCAGGGCGCTGGCCGCGGCCGCGGCGGCGGTGGCGATCGCGGCGATCGCCGGCGCGGTCCGGGTGCCGGTGCCGGCGGCGCTGACGGCGCAGCTCCTGGCCGCGCTTCAGATCGTCGTCGCGGTCGCGCTGGCGATCTCGGGCATGCGCGACGTGTAGGCCCGCGGCGGGCCAGGCTGATCCTCGCCCGCTCGGGTTACCCTGTCTGGAGATGCCCGCGCAGGCCTACAGCGGCAAGGAGTGCGTGTGCCAGCTCCGCAAGGGAATCTGCGACCAGTCGTGCGTGCGGGGGATGCTCGACACGCCGCTCTATATAGCCTGCCTGCTGCTCGACGGCCGGCGCTGCCTCGTCGTCGGCGGCGGCGACGTGGGGCTGGAGAAGGTCGAGGGGCTGCTGGCGTGCGGCGCCGACGTCACGTTGGTCGCACCCGAGGCCGTCGACGAGCTCGCCGCGTACGCGGCCGAGGGGTCGATCCGGTGGGAACGGCGCGAGTACCGCAGCTCCGACCTCGAGGGCTGCCTGGTGGCGGTCGCCGCGACCGGCGACACCGACGTCAACATCGCCGTCCACGACGACGCCGAGCGGCGCCCGATGCTGGTCAACGTCGTCGACGTGCCGCCGCTGTGCAACTTCATCCTTCCGGCGATCGTGCGCAC
>DATHVJ010000161.1:0-1713 GCA_035461345.1 Solirubrobacterales bacterium
GTCGGTCATCACGCGCTCGACCGAGACGCCGTGGGAGCGATAGAAGGCCGCCGCCCGGCGCAGGAAGCCGACGGCGGTCCTCGCCTTCTCATCGGGCAGGACCTCGACGTAGGCGAGCCGGGTGGCGTCGTCGACGCAGACGTGGACGAGCTCCCAGCCGACCGCGCGCCGATCACGCCCCGCGCGGTCCCTGCGCCTCGGGTTGCCGTGCCTGCGGCCCGTGACGCGATGCCCGGCGCCCCTGGGACCGATCCGACCCAGCTTCTTGACGTCGATGTGAAGCAGCTCGCCCGGTCGCTGCCTCTCGTAGCGGCGCACGGGCTCGGGCGGCTCAAGGCGGCTGAGCTTGCCGAGCCCGATCCGCTTCAGCACCGCCGAGACGGTCGAGGTCGCCATCTCCATGACCTCGGCGATCTCGGGGCCGGTGAGGCGCAACCGACGCAGGGCCGCGATCACCTGGACGCGGTCCTCGGGGGTTCGGTTGTGGACGTGGTGGGGTGCCGAGGAGCGGTCGTGAAGGCCCGCCTCGCCCTCGGCGAGGTAGCGACGGACCCACTTGCCTGCAGTTCGCTCGCTCACCTCGGCGGCCTCGGCCGCCTCGGCGAGCGAGCGCCCCTCCTCGACAACGCGGTGGACCAGGAGCGTGCGCTTCTTCAGACTGAGGGCGGCGCTAGCGTGGAGCTTCATCCGGTGTCCTCCTTGGGTCTGGGTGGCTCTGACACCCCCAGCCTCCAAGGAGGCCCGGATGAACAACGTGCTTAGGAACTAGATCTAGGTGTCATCTAGTGGCGGATCGTGATCACATCGCCGTCCGCGATCACGTACTCGCGACCCTCGGTCCGCAGCACGCCTCGCTGGCGCGCCGCCGCGTATCCGCCGGCCTCGACCAGCTCCCGCCACGGGATCACCTCGGCGCGCACGAACCCCGCCTGGATGTCCGAGTGCACGCGGCCGGCCGCGTCCCACGCGGTCCCTCCGCGCGGCAGGCTGCGCGCCCGCGCCTCGGCTCCCTCGTGGGCGGTGAAGAACGTCACCAGACCCAGCAGGTCGTACGCGGAGCGGATCAGGCGCTCTAGCCCGGGCTCGGAGAGTCCGAGGTCGTCGCGCATCTCCGCCGCCTCCTCCGGCTCCAGCTCGGCGAGCTCGGCCTCGAGCCGCGCCGGGATCGCAACCGCGACGGCGCCCGCGCCAGCGGCGTGAGCGGCGATCGGAGCCGGGACTTCATCGGCGGACTCGTCGACGTTGGCGACGAACAGGACCGGCTTCGAGGTCAGCGCCTGGAGCCGCCGCGGGGCGTCCGGCGCAGCGTGCGGAGCCGGGACGTTGCGCGCGGCGCCCCCGGCCCCCAGCGCCTCGACGACGTCCTGGAGCCAGTCCCGCTCCGCGACGGCCTCGGCGTTGCCCGAGCCGGCCTGCTTGGCGACTCGGGCCAGCCGCCCCTCGGCCTGTTCGAGGTCGGCGAGGATCAGCTCCGCCTCCACGGCCTCGATGTCCGCCTCGGGGTCGACGCCCCCATGGGGATGCGGGATCCCCTGATCCGAGTGCGCGCGCACGACGTGGCAGATCGCGTCCGTCTCCCGGATCGCGGCGAGGAAGCGGTTGCCGAGCCCCTCGCCCTGAGCCGCGCCGCGGACCAGCCCGGCGATGTCGTGGAACTCGATCGTCTCCGGGACGACCGGGCTCGCTCCGACCGCCGCGGCGACGGCGGGAAGC
>DATHVJ010000162.1:0-32576 GCA_035461345.1 Solirubrobacterales bacterium
CTGCGACATCGCTTACTCCGACAGCCCGGCGGCTTCGAGGGCCTCACCCTCGTGCGAAAACATCCCGACCCGAATCACCTGCCCGTCGCGCATCTCACCGAGCTGAAAGACGGCGGGGGACTCCACCGCAACCCCGCTCCCCGTTCCCTCCCCGCTAACCCGGAAGGTGGCGAGGACGTGGCGCTCGCCGACCGCCACACATTCCTCCAGGTGCAACCGAAAGCCTCGAAACGTGTCCCGCCACGTCTGCCAGAACTCCCGGACTTCTTCATGGCCGTGATAGGTCTCGGCATCGGGAAACGTGTCGAGGGTCTGCCACTCGATGTCGGGGTGCATCCGCTTGAGGGCTGTCTCGAAGTCACCGCGATTGAACGCCTCTATTGCCTCCTGGACGATCTCGACGTTCTCCTGCGACATCGCCTACTCCTCAAGCCCGGCGGCTTCGAGGGCCTCGGCTCTGCTGCTGAACATCTCCTGCCGTATGACGAGCCCGCCTCGAAGGGTCCAAACGAAGGCGAACTGCTGTGCGGCGGGGAACTCCTTCTCGCTGATCCCGCTGAGCCGACCCCTTCCGGATGCATTGACCACCCCTACGACCATGTCGCCTGCATCGATGAGGTCTTCGGGGATGTACTGGACGCCCCCCACCTCCTTTTCGCGTTCCAAGATCGCGGCACGAACCTGGTCGCGGCCGTGTGCGGTCCCGCTGAGAAGCGTCCGCACTTCGACCCGTGGGTCGTACATGCTGAGCGCTCGATCGAGGTCTCCTTGATTGAACGCTTGCAGGCCCCGCCGGATGACCTCCACGTTCTCCTGCGACATCGCTTACTTACTCCGACAGCCCGGCGGCTTCGAGGGCCACCGTGCGCGGGTGGTGCGACCGCAGTTAGCTCGGGGTGACGAACCAGACCTGGGGTTCTCCCTGAACACCCCCGTGCTGCATTGCATCCCTCAGCTCGTCCGACACGCCGAAGGCTCGCGCGGCTTCAGCCGTATCGAAGTCATGCCATACGGTGACGTCGTTCGGGTCGTCGACCAACTGGAACACCGGGGCATCGCCTGTGACCCCCATCGACCGGCGCTGCTGATCGAACTCGTCGTATACCTTCCTCCACGCTTGGTAGTCCTCGACCTTGTGGCGGACGAATATGCGGACCATCCAGGCCCTCCTCTCGGTGGCGATGACATCACCCGCAGTATCTCGCGTCGAGAGGGGGAGGGTCGAGCGGTCGGCGCTGTCGAGCGAAGGACCGCGATGTGGCTCTGAGCGAGAAAAAGCCGAAAAAAACCGCGGGAAAAATGAGCGGGAATACGGAATGCTGAGACCCACAATCTACGCCGGCGACAGCAGACCGCGAGACCGAATCCGCCGAACCAGCGGTGGACGATCTCGACGTTCTCGCGCGCTTCGTCCGTGGTTGAGCGAGCGGACCCGGACGGTTCAGTCCTTCAGCTTCACCTTGACTTTGTCGGTGGCCTCGGCGCCGCTCTGAGTCGTCGCCGTGCCCTTGACCTTGACCTTGGCCTTGCCCTTCTCCTCAAGCTTCTCCTCCAGCCGGTTTCGTGCCTTGCGCTTCAGCTTCGCCTTGACCTTGGTCTCCTGGTTCGCGACGAGTTCCTTTGCGGTCGTCGTCATTTTCTTGCCCGTCGCGACCAGGGTTGAGGCGACGGTGGCCGTGGCAACCCAATGCTCTGATCTGGGCCAAGGGGAAGCGCTCGACTTCTCGCGCTACTTGCACGGGCTCGACGCCCGTGACTACTTCAGGCGCATCTCGAGACGGCACCACCTTGGCCGCTCGCGGCGCCTTCGACCAGTAGCGTCGCGCTCGCGTGGCCCGTCCACGTGGGGGCGCTGGCGGGCTGGTCCAATCGCCGCCGGACGCTCCGCAGGCTAGCGTGGACACATGCGCGTCCGTGCAGTCCAGTGCCGCGCGCCCGTGGAGGTGGTGTGGGGCCTTCTCGCCCGACCTGATCGTTGGACCGAGTGGTCGCCTCACGTGCGCGGCGCCGAGGGGCTCGGATCGCCGGAGGTCGTCGCGGGCGCGAGTGGACATGTCGTGCTCCGAGGAGGCATACGGCTCCCGGCCCAGATAACCGAGGTCGAGCCCGGGAGATCGTGGTCCTGGGAGGTCGGCGGCCTGCGCGTCCGGCACGCCGTCCGCACTGCGGACGGCGGCTCGCTGATCGAGCATACGGTCGGCGGCGCGGCCGGCATCTGGTCGGTAGCGGCGCTCGCGTACGCGCCGATAGTCGGCTTGATCGCCCGCAACATCGCCCGCGTGGCGGAGCGTCGGAGCTAGCCGTCGCGATTCGGGCCGAGGCTGCGGCCCGAGAGGGGCCTGTCGGGGTGCCGGCGAACTTCGTGTCGAAGTCGAAGTGGCGCAGCTACCGCAGCTACTCGCGACCGTTTCAGCTAGAGGCTGCCCGCGTGTTCATCAGCTACAACCCCGAGGCGTGCGAAGCTGCCTCCCCCAAGAAGATGGTCGGCTTCATGGACACGTGGCTGGCTAGGAGCGCCGCCGGTGGACGAGGCGAATCCGGCGATGTTCAACTACTGCTGCGAGGTGGTGGAGCTTGCCAAGACGGCCCGCAGCCGCCGGCAGGTGCCGCTATCGCACCGTGCCCTGGACGCGCTCGACGCGCTCCCGCCGCGGCTCGACACGGCGTTGATCTTCCCCTCCAAGCGCGGCAAGCTGATGCGCCTCGACCGCTTCCGCGTCCGAGAGTGGGCGCCGGCCATCGAAGCATCCGGGGTGGCCCGCCGGGCCCGCATCTACGATCTCGGCCCGACGTTCGCGTCGAACGCGCTGGCGGCGGGGGTGTCGGTGTTCGAGCTAGCGCGGATCATGGGCGCGAGCGTCGCCATGATCGAGCGCAACTACGGCACCTTGATCGAGGGCGCAGGGGCAGACATCGCCCGGCGCCTGGGCGAGTTCGAGGCGGCACACGACCGAGCGGCCGAGGCGTCTGGGCCACTATTGGGCCAGGGGGACTGATCTCCGTCTGCCCGAATCCCGCATTGCAATGTGACGCCCCCGGCAGGATTCGAACCTGCGGCCCGCTGCTTAGAAGGCAGCCGCTCTGTCCACTGAGCTACGGGGGCCCGGCGGTCAGTCTAGGGCTCGCCTGAGCCGGATCGTCGCCGACGTCGCGGACGCATGGCCGCGGTCACCCGCGAGCGCGACAGCCAGGATCAGGCGCCCGCGGCCGCCCCGCTTCAGCCTCCGCGCGGTGCACCTGCTTAGGCGAACCTGAAGCGCCGCGGTGCCCGCCTCGGCGAACTCGCCGTGGCCGCGGCCCGGCAGATCCGGGGGCGTCGCCGCATGCGCGGGACCGTCTCCCACGACCTCGCCCCGACACGCCACCCAGGTCCGCGTCCCAGTATCGGGACGATCCGTGTGATCTGCGCCGCCCCGAGCGTCGAGCAGCTGTTCGCGTCCGCGACCGCGTGACCGAGACCGTCGCGTACGTGATCGAGCCCGGCTCGGCATCGGTCTGTCGCTGGCTCTGCGACGCTCAGCTCGGCGGTGGGGGGATCGGTCGCGCCTCGAGCGCGCGCGCCGCGTGAAGCAGGTTCGACGCCGCGGCACGACCGGTCGACTCAGACCAGTCGTGGCCCTCGTCGCTGTCGAGGTAGTCGTCGCCGGGACCCGGGCCGCGGTTCCAGTAGGTCCACGCCTGGCCGGGAACGGTGAATCCGATGTCGATCAGGGCGCCCGCGATCTCGCTGATCACGTGGTGGGCGCCGTCCTCGTTCCCGGTCACCACGACCCCGGCGACGCGGTTGTACGCGACCGGTCTCCCGGCGTCGTCGGTCTCCGACAGCATCGCGTCCATGCGCTCCAGAACCCGCTTGGCGACACTGGACGGTTGCCCGAGCCAGGTGGGGCTGGCGACCACGACGATCTCGGAGTCCAGGATCTTCTCCCGGATTGCCGGCCACTCGTCGCCCTCGCCCTGGTCCGACTCCACGCCGGCCGGGATCGCGCGGTCGACGACCCTCACCACCTCGCACTCCACCTCCTCGCTCCGGAACGCGTCGGCCAGGACGCGCGCCAGCGCCTCGGTGTTCGAGGTCTGCGGCGAAGCCTTCAGGGTGCAGTTGAGCACGAGCGCCTTGATGGCCTCTCCGCTACCCGGCGGGGAAGGGGATAAACCGGCGTGCAACCGGTCGTGCCTCGCCAAGGACAGCGCCGCGCTAGGCTCCCGGTCGTGCGAACGGCGGGGACCTTCGTCGCACGATCGACACTCACGGTGGGCATCTGCCTGGCGCTGCTCGCGCTCGGCTCCGTCGCCGCAATGGCGAAGCCGACGCCTGGCATCGACGTGTCGCGCTTTCAGGGTGAGATCGATTGGAAGCGGGTCGGCGGGACCAACGTCGAGTTCGCGTGGGTCCAGGCGAGCCGCGGCAAGGGCAACGACTGCGCCGTGGTGCGGGACCGATGCGGCCCGGACGAGTTCTACGCCGACAACTACGACGGCGCACGCGCGGCGGGGATCCGGGTCGGCGCCTACCACCGGGCTTTCGCCGGCGGCGGAGGGCGGAAGTCGACGAGGCGCGACGCGCGCAGGGAGGCGAAGGTATTCATCGACCAGGTGGGCTCGCTGCGCAGTGGCGACCTGCTTCCGGCGCTCGACGTGGAGAGTCCTTTCGGCGGGCTGAGCAAGAAGCGGTTGCGCCTGTGGATCAGGACGTGGCTCGACCGCGTGGTTCGCAAGCTCGGCGCGAAGCCGGTCATCTACACCAACGTCTCGAGCTGGCACGCGACCGGCGACACGAAGAGGTTCGCCCGCCGGGGACACCTCCTGTGGGTCGCCAACTGGGGAGTCGACAGGCCCGCCGTTCCGGCCGACAACTGGGACGGACAGGGGTGGTCCGTGTGGCAGTACACGAGCTCCGGGACGGTCCGCGGGATCAAGGGCCGGGTCGACCGCAACCGGATGCGGGTCGGGTGGGAGACGGCGACCGTCCCCTGAGCGCTCGCACGTCCGGCGGCTCGGCGTCAACCGCGGCGGCGCAGTCGCCCGAGCGGGGCGGCGCGGCGCTCGCGGCGCGCGGCCCGGGCCACGACGCGGGCGCAGTTGCGACCGGGGACGCCCATCACCCCGCCACCGGGATGGGTCCCGGCGCCGCACAGGTGGAGGCCTCGAACCGGCGTCGTGTAGTCCGCGTAGCCGAAGATCGGCCGCAGCGAGAAGCTCTGGTCGGGCGTCATCTCGCCCTGCATGATGTTGCCGCCGACGAGCCCGAAGCGGCGCTCGAGGTCTGGGGGCGCGAGCACCTCGACGTGCTCGGCCGCATCGGCCAGTCCCGGCAGGTGCTCGCCGACGACGTCGATGACGCGGGAGCCGAACGGCTCGCGGGCCTCGTCCCAGGTTCCCTGGGCGAGCCGGTACGGGGCGTACTGGACGAAAGCGAGCATGAGCTGCCTGCCGTCGGGCGCCAGCTCGGGCTCGTGGACGGTCGGGAACACGGCCTCGACGTAGGGGCGCTCCGCGGGGCGGCCGTACTTGGCGTCGTCCCAGGCGCGCTCGAGGTACTCGATCGACGGCGCGACCGCGACCAGCCCGCGGCGGAAGTCGGCAGCGGCGGCGCGCGGCCACGCCGGCGCGTCCGGGATCGCCGACAGCGCGACGTTGACCTTCACCGATCCCGAGCGGGTGCGGAATCGGCGGACGTCGCGCACGACGTCGTCGGGGAGGTGCTGCTCGCCGATCAGCTCGAGGTAGGTGGTGACGGGGTGCGCGTTCGAGATCACTCGCCGCGCCGCGATCGTCTCGCCGTCCTCGAGCTCGACTCCGGTGGCCGCGCCGTCCCGGATCGTCACCCGCCGCACGGGGCTGTCCGTGCGGATCGACGCCCCCGCCGCGCGCGCGGCGGAGGCGAGCGCCCCGGTGACGCCGCCCATCCCGCCGTGGACCCATCCCCACGCGCCAGGATGTCCGTCGACTTCGCCGACCCAGTGGTGCATGAGCACGTACGCCGAGCCCGGGGTCATCGGCCCGCCCCAGTTGCCGACCAGGGCCTGGGTGGCGAGCGCTCCCTTGACGCGCTCGTCGGTGAACCACTCATCGAGGAAGTCGGCGGCCGAGAGGGTGAACAGGCGCACGATCTCGGCGACGTCGCGGCCGGACCAGCGGCGCACGCGGGCGGCGAGCGAGAGCCACCGGGGCAGGTCGCCGGCGGTCAGGTTCGGGGGGACGACGAACATCAGCTCCTTGAGCAGCGCCGTGACGCGGTCGAAGTGGGCGTCGAACTCGGCGTAGGCCTCGGCGTCGGCGGGCGACAGGCGTGCGATCTCGCGAGCGTCGCGCCCGGTGTCGCCCCACAGCGTCAGTGCGTTGCCGTCGGGGAACGGGACGAAGTAGTCGGGGCTAATGATCGAGACCCGGTAGCCGTGGCTGCCGAGGTCGAGCTCGCGCTCGATCTCGGGCGGCATCAGGCTGACGACGTAGGAGGCGCTTGACACGCGATAGCCGGGCCACGGCTCCTCGGTGACGGCGGCGCCGCCGAGCAAGTCGCAGCGCTCGACGACCTCGACGTCGAGCCCGGCGCGGGCGAGGTACGCGGCGCAGACGAGGCCGTTGTGGCCGCCGCCGACGATCACCGCGTCTCGCACGCCCGGAGCCTACCGAGCAGGCCTTCGAACCGGAGATCGGGGCGGGCGGATTCGAACCGCCGTCCTCACCGACCCAAACGGTGCGCGCTACCAGGCTGCGCCACGCCCCGACGCGGTTCGAGTCTAGACCGTCGCCTGGGTGCCGGCCCGTTCGACGGGACGGTGGGCGAGTTCCGTCCTCGATCGCATCGAAACTCGCCCACCGTGACTCTCCCGCCTAGCTGCCGCGCCCCGCTAGGGTTCGCGCGATGGCCGAGGTCCGCCCGCTGCGGGCGCTGCATTACAACCTCGGCGCGGTCGGGTCGCTGGGGGCGGTCGTGGCGCCGCCGTACGACGTGATCGACGCCGGGATGCGAAGCGATCTTGTCGCGCGCTCGCCCTTCAACGCCGTCGAGATAGACCTCCCGGAGGCGCCGGGCGGCGGCGACCCGTACGAGCACGCGGCGGAGACGCTCGAGGCGTGGACGCTCGAGGGGGTCTTGACCGCCGACCGCGAGCCCGCGATCTGGGCCCTGACCCAGGAGTACACCGCCCCCGACTGCACCCGCTGCACGCGCCACGGCCTGCTCGCGGCCGTCCGCGTGACCGAGTACGGGGCCGGCCGCGTCCGCCCCCACGAGCGCACCCAGCCCGGCCCGAAGCAGGACCGGCTGCGGCTCACCGAGGCCACACGGCACAACCTCTCCCCCATCTTCTCGCTCTATCCCGGCGACGCGTGGTCCCACGTCGAGTCGGCCGTCGCCGGCGATCCGTGGGGCGAGGCGACGGACGACGACGGGACCGTGAACCGCGCGTGGCGGGTGGGCGATTCCGCCGTTCACGAAGCCGTCACCTCCACCCTTGCCGACGCCGAGCTGTTGATCGCCGACGGCCACCACCGCTACGAGACCGCCCGGACCTACGCCGAGGCGATCGGCGGCTCGGGGGCGCACAACTACACGCTGATGTGCCTGGCATCGCTCGAGGACCCCGGCCTGACCGTCTTTCCCACCCACAGGCTGCTGACGGACCTCGACCCGGCCGCGCGCGAGGCCCTCGAACGCGGGCTCGGCGAGCACTTCGACGCCGACGACGTGCCGCTCGACCAGGTCGACCCCATCGGCGCCGAGGGAATCGGGGTCTTCGGATATGTCGAGCCGGGCTCGGAGCGAGGCGCGCTGCTCCGGCTGCGCGACGTCGCCGCACTCGACCGCGCCCTCGACGGGCGCCCCGACGTCTACCGCCACCTCGACGCGGTGATCCTCGAGACGCTCGTCCTCGAGCGCGTGCTGGGAATGACCGAGGACGACATCGCTGCGAAGCGAGGGGTCGCGTACGCGAGGGGCGCCGACGAGGCGCGCGACGCGGTCGCGTCGGGAGAGGCCGACGCCGGATTCCTGCTGCGCCCCACCCCGGTCGGCCAGGTCCGCGAGGTCGCCGCGGCGGGCGAGACGATGCCGCCGAAGTCGACCTACTTCTTCCCCAAGGTCCCGACCGGGATCGTCTTCAACCCGCTGAGCTAGGTGTAGCTCCTCGAGGAACACGCTGTCGTCGAAGTCGCCGGCCACTCCAGCGTCAAGGAGGGGCGCGCCGCCGAGGACATCCCGGCCGAGCGGGACTAGGATGGATTCGTGGTCAAGATCTACACGAAGAAGGGTGACGACGGCACCACGTCGTTGTGGTACGGCGGCCGGGTCGCGAAGTCGGACGTCCGCACCGAGGCCTACGGAGCCGTAGACGAGGCCGGCTCGGCGCTCGGGGTGGCGCGCGCCCTGTGCACCTCTCGCACCGAGGAGATCGCCCGCGACGTCCTGCGCGTCCAGAGCGACCTGTTCGTCGCCTGGGCCGAGCTCGCCACCGCGCCCGACGCTGCCGACAGGCTCGAGGACGGGGTCAGCCGGGTCACCGACGAGATGGTCGACGCGCTCGACTCCGAGATCGACCACTACATGGACCGCGTCGACCTGCCGCCGAAGTTCGTGATCCCCGGCGGCACGGCCCTGTCGGCCCAGCTCGACCTCGCCCGGGCGATCATCCGCCGCGCCGAGCGACGGGTGGTCGCGTTGCGCGACGCCGACGGCCTCGCCTCCGAGGCGGTCCTTCGCTACCTCAACCGCGCCTCCGACCTCGTCTATGCGATGGCCCGCTTCGCCGACACCGACGAGCCCGCGATCTTCGAGGGCCGGGATGGGGGTGATTCGTGAAGGCCGTCGCCCGGCGCGTCCAGGGCTACACGCACGAGGTCGAGGTCGACGGACACACCGTCGTCACCGACGAGCCGGCGGAGGCGGGCGGCGCCGACGAGGGGCCCTCCCCCACCCGCCTGCTGACCGCCAGCCTCGCCGCCTGCACCGCCACCACCGTCGAGATGTATGCCGACCGCAAGGGGTGGGAGCTCGGCGCGGTCGAGGTCGACGTCGAGTTCCACCCCGCTCCCCGCGGAGAGACGAGCCGGTTCGAGGTCGACATCAGCATTCCGATGCCGTTGTCCGACGAGCAGCTCGAGCGCATCCGGACGATCGCCGGGAAGTGCCCCGTCCACCGCGCGCTCACCCAGGACGTCGAGATCGAGGACCGCGTGAGCTCGAGCGCCGCGTCGTGACCCCGGTCGGCGCCTGACCATGGACCTCGGTCTCACGGGCCGGGCCTGCGCGGTGACCGGCGCCAGCCGCGGGATCGGCCGCGAGACCGCCCGCCAGCTGTGCGCCGAGGGCGCGAGCGTGCTGCTCGTCGCCCGGTCCGGGGACGCGCTCGCGGACGCGGCCGAGGAGTGCGGGCGCGCCGGGGCGGCGGCGCACGGGAACGCGGCCCCCCTCGTCCTCGACATGACCGACCCGGACGCCGGCGAGCGGATCGTCGCCGAGGCCGGCGACCGATTCGGGAAGCTCGACGTGCTGGTGAACAACGCCGGGACCGCTCAGCGCCGCGACCTCGAGGAGGTTCCCGACTCGGACTGGCAGGCCGCGTGGGAGCTCAACGTGATGGCGCCGCTGCGCGCGATGCGCGCCGCGGTCCCGGGGATGGCCGAGCGCGGATGGGGCCGGATCGTCAACGTCTCGAGCAGCGCCGGCAAGCGCCCGTCCACGGAGACCGCCGAGTACTCGGTCGCCAAGGCGGCCGAGCTATCGCTGTCGCGCGTGTTCGCGGACCGCTACGCGGACCGCGGCGTGCTCGTCAACGCGATCTGCCCGGGGCCGACCAGCTCCGGGCTGTGGATGGACGCCGGGGGGCTCGCAGACCAGGCCCGGGAGCGGTCGGGGCGCCCACGCGACGAGGTCCTCGACTCGCTCGCCGCGTCGCGCCCGATCGGTCGCTTCGCCGAGGTGCCCGAGATCGCCGGCGCGATCGTCTTCCTGTGCTCGGAGCGCGCCTCGTACGTCGCCGGCGCCGCGTGGAGCGTCGACGGGGGCAGCGTCCAGGTGATCATCTGACCCGCGAAATGCTCCGCGGGGGAGCCGCCCTGGACAGCGGCGAGGGGGCGTAGCCCCCATGTCCGCTTTCGCGGGGCTCGGGTCGACCCCGGCCTAGCTGCGAGCTCCCGCCAGCACGTCGTCGGACGTCGCCACCTTCGCGCCTGCCTCCCGCATGTCCGCGAGCGCGCGCTCACCGTCGTCGGGGTTCACGTTCACGGCCCTGATCGCGTCCTCGACGACCGTGACGTCGAATCCCTGGTTCGCGGCGTCGATCGCCGACGCCCGCACGCAGTAGTCCGTCGCCAGCCCGGTCACGTAGACCTTGTCGACGCTGCGCTCGCGCAGCAGGTTCGCGAGCTCGGAATTCTCGAACCCCGAGTAGCCCTCGTCCTCGCGCGCGCGCCCGACGTCGACCACCTCGTCGATCTCAATCTCCTCCATCGCGGGATGGAACTCGGCGCCGTGCGTGCCCCGGACGCAATGGACCGGCCACGGTCCGCCCTCGGTCTCGAACGAGGCGTGGTCGGGCGGATGCCAGTCGCGCGTGGCCATCACGACGTCGAAGCGCTCCGCCAGCTTGCGCACCGGCTCGGCGATCTCGTCTCCTTCCGGCACCTCGAGCGCGCCGCCCGAGGTGAAGTCGTTCTGGAAGTCGATGATCAGAAGCGCCTCGGCCATCCTTCTCGCACCTTCTTCGCCCGCCGGTCATGATCGATGTTACTCCCGTGGATCTGAGTCCCGCGAAGCTGAGGAGCGTGCTGCTGCCGTCCGAGGAGGCGCGCCCCACCGACTCTCGCAGCATCGACGCGGCGGTCGTGGCGCCGATCTTCGGGACCGGCAAGCGCCCCGGACTCGTGTTCACCGAGCGTCGCGAGGACATGCGCCGCCACGCCGGCGAGATCTCGTTCCCCGGTGGCCGGCCGGAGGGAGACGAGGGCTTGCTGGCGGCCGCGCTGCGCGAGGCCGAGGAGGAGATCGGGCTCGACCCGGGCGAGGTCGAGGTGCTTGGCGCCCTCCCCCCCGTGTCGACCGTAGTCACCGGCTACATGATCCACACCTTCGTCGGGCTGATCCCGAGCGGGCTGGCGTTCGAGCCGAACCCGGACGAGGTCGCGGCCGTGCTACTGCTCCATCTCGACGAGCTCAGGACGGGGTTCGGGATGCGCCGTCTCGTGCGCCGCGGAGTGCCGATCAGGACCCCGACCTACCTCGTCGGCGAGCACATGGTGTGGGGCGCCACCGCCCGGATCCTGCGATCGCTGTTCGAGCGCCTCGAACCTTAATGGTCATCCGTTTTCGGATGGCCACTCAGCCGCCGACGTAGTCCACGTGCCACCACTCGCCGGGGGCGTGGACCTTCCCCCATCCGTAGCTCGCTCCGATCTGGTCGATCACCCACCGCATCTGCGGGGTGCCGACGTCGACGGCTGTTCCGAGCTCGTGCGAGGAGCTGCCGGGCGAGTTGGCGGGCGCGCCGGCGCCGCTCAGGTAGAGCTCGTGCAGCTCCGCCTGCTGGTCGTAGGTCCGGTACGCGGACATCGGTCCCTCTGGGACGAGGTCGATCCCGTAGGCGCGCAGCGACTCCTGGTGCATGGCGTTCCACGCCTCGGCGGCCGCTGGAGCCAGGTGCAGCTCGCCCCATGGCGACGGGATGTGGCCCATGCCAGGCGCGGAGGGGATCCCGGCCGGCGGCACGGAAGCCTCAGTCGATCCGGGTTGGGAGCCTCCGGCCGGCTGCGCGGTCGCCGGCTCGGCCGCCAGGGGCGCCACGCCCTCGTCCACGGTGGGGACCTCAATCGTCTGCCCGGCGACCACGTGGGCGTCCTCGGACACACCGTTGTAGGCCGCGACCGTCCGCGTCGTGAGGTTGTTCGCCGCAGCGATCGACCACAGCGTCTCCCCCGGCGCCACCGTGTGCGGCACCGCGGCGCTCGCGGACGTCGTAGCGACCAGCGCGACTGTCAGCCCGCCGGCGACCGCCAATCGAATCCCCATGCCGTCGGGCTTCGATGGCCCGACGGCGGCCTCCTGCCGGCGGGGCGCCGGCTTATGTCACGTGAGCGCGCGCTTGCAGGCGCGCATCGTCATACGTCCTTCTCGATCGGAACGTCGACGAGGTTCCCCCACTCCGTCCACGAGCCGTCGTAGTTCTCGACGTCGCCGGCGCCGAGCAGCTCGTGGAGGACGAACCACGTGTGCGCGGAGCGCTCGCCGATGCGGCAGTACGCGATCACCGGCTTGCCGTCCTCGAGCACGCCCTTGGAGCTGTACAGCTCGCGAAGCTCGTCGGCGGACTTGAAGGTCCCGTCCTCGTTCACTGCCTGCGCCCACGGGACCGAGATCGCCCCCGGGATGTGACCGGAGCGCTGGGCGCCCTCCTGCTCGTATCCGGCCATCGCGATCAGCTCGCCCGAGAACTCCTGCGGGCTGCGCACGTCGACGAGCCGCGTCTCCGCCTCGAGCGCGGCCATCACCTCATCGCGGCGGGCGCGGATCGCCTCGTCCGGCTGCTTGGCGTCGAAAGTGGCCTCGGGATAGCCGGGTGGATCGGTCTCCGTGTCGCGACCCTCCGAGATCCACTTCTCGCGCGGGCCGTTGATCAGCTTCACCCTGTCGTGGCCGTAGTAGAGGAAGTACCAGTACGTGTAGGCGGCGAACCAGTTGTTGCGGTCGCCGTACAGGACCACGGTGTGATCGTTGGAGATCCCCCGGCTCCCCATCAGCTTCCCGAACGCCTCGGGGCTGAGGAAGTCGCGCGCGACCTGGTCCTGGAGGTCCTTGCGCCAGTCGAACCCGATCGCCCCCGGGATGTGAGCTTCGGCGTACAGGGCGGGGTTCTCGTCCACCTCGACGATCCGGATCGACTCGTCGTCCAGGTGCTCGGCAACCCAGTCTGTCTCGACCAGGACGTCCTTCGCATAGTCGGCCACGGCAGCCACCTCCAGTTATTTGCACAAACCCGATCCGATTTTAGTCGTATGGCCTCGGCGGCAACATCCGGGGGGACTCCGTCCTCGGGTTGCCGGTGGCGACGCGGGTCGGCCGCGGCTAAGGTAGGCGCGATGGAGGAGGGCTACCGCACCCAGAGGGCCGCACCGTCGGACGTCGACGCGATGGGGCTCGACAAGCGCCGCCAGGTGGGGGACGGCACCTACGGACCGACCCGCACGCGGATCGCGGCTCGATTCGCGATCTCAATCGCAGTCGTGCTCGCGCTCGCCGTGGCGGCCAAGATCGCCGTCGACGAGCTCGACCAGCCGCCGAAGTCGAACCCCGCCGAGGCGCCGTGGGCGCAGCCCGACGCGCCGCAGCGCGAGCCCAGGCCGCTGCAGTAGTCACGCTCCGAGCAGCGCGTGGATCTCGGTTCGGGCGGCCTCGATCCAGCCGCCCCAGTCGGCGGAGTCGTGCTCGAGCAGAGCGACCGGTATCCGCCAGCGCTCCGACGCGGCGACCGCGACCCGCGCGCCCTCCCGAAGCGTGGCGCCGTCGACGCTCCCCGCCGCCTCGTAGAGGACGCCGCGCACCGGGGTGTCGACGAGCTCCTCGAGCAAGCGCTCCAGGCGAGCGCCGTGGATCGCCTCGACCGCGTCCGCGCCCCCGGTGGCCGAGCCGAGCAACCACGCGACGAGGGTGACGTCGGCCACGTGCTCGAGCACGGTCCCGACGCGGTGCGGGTCGGCGACCGCGGCCTCGATCCCGGCGGCCTCGATCTCCGCGGCCCCGTCGGGATCGCGCGTCGTCCCACGAACCTCCCACCCGTCGTCGCGCAGCGCCCGCCCCAGCTCGCGCCCGCGGCACCCGCAGCCGACCAGCAGCGCCCGCGCCACGCCCGTGTCTACACGCCCAGCTCGTCCTCGAGCTCGCGCAGGCGCCGCTCGTGGCCCTGGCGGGCGCGCTCCCGCAGCTCCTCGTCCTCGCGCGCCCACTCGCTCACCTGCTCCCCGGTGAGCTCCTCCGCGCCCCGCTTGCGACGGTACTCGTTCTGGGCGTCGATCATCTGCTGCACGTCGTCGACCTCGAGCTGCGCCTCGAGCTCCGGTGAGCGGGTCGGCTTCCAGTCGAGCAGGTCCGCCCCGCTGCCGGGATAGGCGCGGGCGACGAGGACGAGCACCAGGACGATCAGCCCCAGGACACCCAGGGTTGCGAGTGCGAACTCCATGGGGGTGCCTGCGAGGATACGCCCCTGTGAGCGCGACGGTCTACAAAGGTGGGGGCGGGTGGGGAATTTGATGAGAGCCCGAGCGCGAACACCCAGTGATGTGAGACCGAGGTGGACCTGAGTTGCCCGAAGCCCTGATCATCGACGCCGTCCGCACGCCGATGGGACGCTTCCGCGGCGCTCTGTCGGGAGTGCGCCCCGACGACCTCGCCGCGCACGTGATCGCGACCGCGGTCGAGCGCACCGGGATCGACCCGGCCGCCATCCGCGACGTGTTCTTCGGCGCCGCCAACCAGGCGGGCGAGGACAACCGCGACGTGGCGCGGATGGCCGCGCTGCTCGCGGGGCTCCCGGTCGACGTGCCCGGGGTGGCCGTGAACCGCCTCTGCGCGTCCGGGCTCGAGGCGGTCAACCAGGCCTCGCGCGCCCTGCGGCTCGGCGAGGGAGATCTGTACCTGGCCGGAGGGGTGGAATCGATGAGCCGTGCCCCGTGGGTGGTGCCGAAGCCCGAGGCGGGGCTGCCGCGAGGGCCGCAGACGATGCACGACACCGCGCTCGGCTGGCGGCTGATCAACCCGCGGATGGCGGAGCGCTACTCGACCGAGTCGATGGGCGAGACGGGCGAGAACGTCGCCGAGCGATACGGGATCTCGCGCGAAGAGCAGGACCGGTTCGCGCTGCGCAGCCACCAGCGCGCCGTCGAGGCGAGCGAGTCGGGACGGTTCGCCGACGAGATCGTCGCCGTCGAGGCGCCCTCGAACGGCGGCGACCCGGTGGCGGTCGAGGTCGACGAGGGGCCGCGCGCCGACACCTCGCTCGAGCGCCTCGCGCGGTTGCGGCCCGCGTTCCGCGAGGACGGCACCGTCACCGCCGGGACCGCGTCGACGCTCAACGACGGTGCGGCGTGCCTGGTGCTGGCGTCGGAAAAGCGCGCCGCCGAGCTCGGCGCCGAGCCCCTCGGCCGCGTCGTCTCGATCGGGGTCGCCGGCGTCGACCCCGCGTACATGGGGATGGGGCCGGCGATGGCGATCCCGTGGGCGCTCGAGGCGGCGGGGCTATCGCTCGACGACATCGACCTGGTCGAGATCAACGAGGCGTTCGCGTCCCAGGTTCTCGCGTGCGCCGCGGAGCTCGGCATCGACGAGCAGCGGCTGAACGTGAACGGCGGCGCGATCGCGCTCGGCCACCCCCTCGGGTGCTCGGGGGCGAGGCTGATGACGACGCTCGTGTGGGAGATGCGCCGGCGCGGCGCCCGCTACGGGATCGCCGCCCTGTGCGTGGGCGTCGGCCAGGGCGTCGCGACCGTGGTCGAGAACCCCGCCGCCTAGCGCGGGGCCGCTTCGGATAGCCTCGCCGACATGGCGGCACGCGAGGTGGCGAGCATCGACGGCTGGATCTCGCCCACCGCCGAGGCGCGGATCCCCGTCGCCGACGACGGGCTTCTGCGCGGCGACGGGGTGTTCGAGATCGTGCGGCTGTACGGCGGTCGCCCGTTCACGCTCGACGACCACCTCGACCGCCTCGAGCGCTCCGCCGCGGCGATCGAGCTGCCGCTCGACCGCGCCACCGTCGAGCGCGAGATCGAGGCGCTGCTCGCCGACTTCGGCGACGGGGACGCCGCGCTGCGAATCGTGCTCACGCGCGGCGGCCGCCGCATCCTGCTGACCGAGCCTCTCCCCCCTCACCCGGAGTCGATCCGCGTCGCCGCCGTCACCTACGCGCCGAGCGTGATCCTGACCGCCGTCAAGTCGATCTCGTACGCCGCCAACATGCAGGCGACCAGGATCGCCGCCTCGAGGGGGGCCGATGAGGCGGTGCTGGTGCGGCCGGACGGGATCGTGCTCGAGGCGCCGACCTCGACCGTGTTCTGGGTCTCCGCCGAGGGCGGCCTGCGCACGCCGTCGCTGGAGACGGGGATCCTGGAGTCGATCACGCGCGCCCGGATCGGGCGCGAGCTGCACGTCGAGGAGGGGGCGTGGCCGGTCGAGGACCTGCGCGGGGCTCACGAGGCGTTCCTCGCATCGACCACCCGCGAGGTCCAGGCAATCCTCGCGATCGACGGGCGCGCGCTCGCCGAGGCGCCGGGACCGCGCACTCGCGAGGCGGCGGACGCGTTCGGGCGCGTGATCGGCCGCGAGCTCGCCTGACTAGGCTTCCGCGGGATGGACCTCGACCTCACCGACGAGCAGCGCCTGATCGAGGAGACGGTGCGCGAGTTCGTGGACCGCGAGATCGTCCCGCGGGCACGCGACAGCGACCGCGAGGGGCGCTTCGACGCCGAGCTGGCCCGACGGCTCGGCGAAATGGGCTACCTCGGCGCCCCGGTCGCGGAGGAGTACGGCGGCCGCGAGCTCGACTACGTCACCTACGGCCTCATCGCCGAGCAGGTGGGTCGCGGGGACTCCGCGATGCGCACCGTGGTCTCGGTCCAGACATCGCTCGTGTGCGAGTCGATCGAGCGCTGGGGGAGCGAGGAGCAGAAGCGCGCATGGCTTCCGCGGCTGTGCGCGGGCGAGGCGCTCGGCTGCTTCGCGCTCACCGAGCCGGACACGGGCTCGGACGCCGCCTCGCTTCGCACGCGGGCAACCCGCACCGACGGCGGGTGGAGGATCTCGGGTCAGAAGATGTGGATCTCGTTCGGCAACGTCGCCGACGTGGCGCTCGTCTTCGCCCAGACGGACCCACCATCACAGGCCACCAGCCAGTCGCCTCGCAGTCGGGCTGCCCCCGGTGCTCGGCGCCCAGATAAAGCGCACCGCGGCCTCGCGTGCTTCCTCGTCCCGACCTCGAGCGACGGCTACCACGCCCAGGAGATCCACGGCAAGCTCGGGCTGCGCGCCTCGGACACGGCCGAGATCTCGCTCGACGAGGTCGAGGTCGGCGACGACGCGATGCTGGGCGAGGTCGGCGAGGGCTTCAAGGTCGCGATGAGCGCGCTCGACGGCGGTCGCTACAGCGTCGCCGCCGGCTGCGTCGGGATCTGCGACGGGTGCATCGACGCGTCGGTCGCGTACGCAACCGAGCGCAAGCAGTTCGATGTCCCGCTGGCCCGCTTCCAGCTCGTCCAGGAGCTGATCGCCGACATGGTGGTGAAGCGCGACGCCGCCCGGTTGCTGGTCCGCCGTGCCGGCATCCTCAAGGACGAGGGCAAGCCGAACACAGTCGAGACGTCGATCGCGAAGCTGTACGCGACCGAGTCCGCGGTCGAGTGCGCCAACGCCGCGATCCAGGTCCACGGCGGGTCGGGATACGTCGACGACTACCCCGTCGAGCGCTACCTGCGCGACGCTCGCGTGACGACGCTGTACGAGGGCACCTCGCAGATCCAGAAGCTGATCATCGGTCGCGGGGTGACCGGGGTCGACGCGATGCGCCCGTGACGGATGGGTGAGCTCGTCGAGACGTCGGTCGAAGGGCACGTCGCCCTTTGCCGCCTGAACCGGCCCGATGTGCGCAACGCCCTGTCGCCGGAGCTGATGGAGGAGCTCGCGGGCGCGGTGGAGGGATTCGACGCCGACCCCGAGATCCGCTGCATCGTGATCGCCGGCAGCGACGAGGTGTTCGCCTCCGGCGCCGACATCCGCGCCATGCGCGAGCGAAGCTTCCAGGAGTCGCTCGCCCACCCCTCGGCGGGCTTCTGGCGCCGCCTCGCCGCGGCCCGCACGCCGCTCGTCGCCGCGGTGTCCGGCTACGCGCTCGGCGGCGGGTGCGAGCTGGCGCTGGTGTGCGACATGATCGTGGCGTCGCAGGCCGCGGTCTTCGGCCAGCCCGAGGTCACCCTGGGGATCATCCCGGGTGGCGGCGGCACGCAGCGACTCGCCCGGGTGGCCGGTAAGCAGAAGGCGATGGAGCTCGTGCTGACCGGACGGCGGTTCGACGCCGAGGAGGCGCACAGGATCGGGATCGTGAACCAGGTGTCGGGCAAGCGCGACTGGCTCGATCGCGCGCTGGAGCTCGCCGTGGTCGTCGCGGAGCGGCCGCCGATAGCTGTCAGGCTCGGCAAGCAAGCGGTGCTGGCCGCCGAGGAGGCGGGGCTCGCCTCCGGGCTCGAGACCGAGCGCCGGCTGTACGAGCTCTCGATGGCGACCGAGGACCGCGTCGAGGGGATGGACGCGTTCCTCGACAAGCGCCGGCCCGAGTTCAGAGGGCGCTGACGTGGCGAACCTGTTCGAGCCTGAGTTCGACGCCGAGCAGGACCGGCCCGGGTTCAGCTGGCGGCGCGCCCGGCTCGGCCGCCAGGCCGGCGCCGAGCGGCTCGGGGCGAGCCTGTTCGAGCTCCCGCCCGGCGAGACCTCGTTCCCGCTCCACTACCACCACGCCAACGAGGAGATGCTGATCGTGGTGAGCGGGCGGCCGACGCTGCGGACGACAGAAGCCGAGCGCGAGCTCGCCGAGGGCGAGGTGGTCGCCTTCGTCGTCGGGGAGCGCGGAGCGCACCAGCTCATCAACCGGACCGACGACGCGGTCCGGCTGCTGCTGATCAGCGAGATGGTCGGACCCGAAATGATCGTTTATCCCGACTCGGGAAAGACGGCGGCCCGGGAGCAGCCGCCCGGCGGCGCGCAGGAAGGGCTGTACCGAGTCTTTCGCGACGCCGACGCCGTCGACTACTTCGAGGGCGAGTCCCCGCCCCCCGACACGGAGTGAGCTCCGTCGAGCGGATCGGCGTCGCGGGCGCCGGGACGATGGGCGCCGGAATCGCCCAGATCGCGTGCCTGGGGGGGCTCGAGACGCACCTCCACGATCCCGACCCCGAGGCGCTGGGCGCCGGGGTCGAGCGGCTTCGGGGAGCGCTCGCGGAGGGAGCGGAGCGCGGCCGGTGGAGCGCGGCCGACGCGGCGCTGGCGTCCGCGCGGCTGCGCCCCAGCCGCCTGCTCGAGGACATGCGCCGCTGCGAGCTCGTGATCGAAGCGGCGCCGGAGCGGCTCGACCTCAAGCACGAGCTGTTCACCCGGCTCGCCGAGGTGTGCGGCGACGAGGCGGTCCTGGCCACGAACACCTCGTCACTGCCGGTCACCGCGATCGCCTCCCCCGTCCCTCACCCCGAGCGGGTCGTGGGCATGCACTTCTTCAACCCTCCGCCGCTGATGAAGGCGGTCGAGGTGGTCGCCGGCGAGCGAAGCTCGGAGCCGGCGCTCGAGCTCGCCACCGAGGTGGCGAGGCGCATGGGGCGCGAGCCGGTTCGCGCCGCCGACGGCCCCGGGTTCATCGCCAACCGCGTCGCGCGCCCGTTCGCGCTCGAGGCCCTGCGACTGCTCGGCGAGGGCTCGGCGACCGTCGAGCAGATCGACCGCGTCGTTCGGCTGGGCGGCGGGTTCCGGATGGGACCGTTCGAGCTCATGGACCTGGTCGGCATCGACGTCGGGTTCGAGGTCTCTAAGTCGTTCTACTCGCAGAGCTTCAACGAGCCGCGGTGGCAGCCGCATCCGATCCAGGCCAAGATGGTCCAGGCCGGGCGCCACGGGCGCAAGGCCGGGCGCGGGTACTACGACTACGGCCGCGACCCTCACCGGCCGTCCGACCCCGAGCTTCCCGCGCCCGTGGAGGGGGCGACGCCGCCCGCGGACGGCGATCCCGTCGAGGGCCCCGTGTTCCGCGCGATCCCGGTGGCGACCGCGAGCATCGCCGCGGTCGACGGCGACGGCGGCGCGGTCGGCTACTACGCGCTGCCTCCGCTCGCAGACGCGCCGCTCGTGGAGCTCACGCGCGGCCCGGCGACGAGCGACGACGCCGCGACGGGGGCCGAGGAGTTCTTCCGTGGGCTCGGAAAGCACGTCGAGTGGGTGGGCGACTCGCCCGGGCTCGTGCTGGGGCGGATCGTGTGCCAGATCGTCAACGAGTCGGCGTTCACCCTCCAGGCCGGCGTGGCCACGGCCGAGGACATCGACACCGCGATGCGGCTGGGTTTCAACTACCCGCGCGGCCCGATCGAGTGGGCCGAGTCGATCGGCCTCGACCACGTGCTCGCGGTCCTCGACGGTTTGTGGTCGGAGCGACGCGAGGAGCGCTACAGGGCCGCTCCGCTGCTTCGGGGAGCCGTCGCCACGGGCCGCACGCGACTACGCTCCCCGGCCTCGACAGCGGACGACCGGGGAGGGTGAGGCGCTTGTCTCGAGGACGACAACGGCAGCTTCCCGCTCCGGGCGGCGGCGGCGTGGGGACCGCAATCCACGACCTGCGGGCGAAGAAGAAAGGGCAAGAAGTAGCGAGCGACTCAATTCGAGCCGCCACGGTGCCGATGAATAAGAACACCGACCTGCTACTCGCCTCGCAGTCGGGCGCTTCGCGCCCGATGCTCGGCGCCAGTGTCACCTGATGTACGACGTCGTCTACGTGGACCGCAAGAGCCGTCGCCGCGTGGTGGCGACGGGGCTCAGCCGCGATTCGGCCGCGGGCATCGCGCGCGAGGAGGCGCGCCGGCTCGGCGCCGGCCGCATGTTCCTCGCCGGCTCGGAGGAGGTTCCCCGGAGCCACGCCGTCGTGATCGTTCGCACCGACGAGTAGCCGTCAGCCGTACACGTCGGTCGCCGCCGCCTCGGTGGGCGGGGGAGCCGCGCGCTCGGCCTCGGCCGGGCGCTCGCGGCCGGGGAGCCGCCCCTCGGCCGCGAGCCACGAGCCCGCGAGGATCAGCGCCAGGCCGGCGAGCGTCGCAACGGTGATCGTCTCGTCGAGCAGCGTCGCTCCGTAGACGACGGCGAACCCCGGCGCGAGATAGGTGACGACGAACGCCTTCGCCGGGCCGACGCGCCCGATCAGGTCGTAGAAGATTGCGAACGCGATCCCGGTCCCCAGCACCCCGAGCACGGCGACGGCGGCCACCGGCCCGAGCCCTGGCGCCGAGCCGGGCAACGTGGCGGCGGCGACCGGGGCGAGCAGCACGGTGCTGGCCACCATCACCCATGTCGCGACTCCGAGCGGCGGGACGTCCGACAGCCTGTGCTTGACGACCAGCCCCCCGACCGCGTACCCGAATCCGGCAAGCACGACGGCGAGCCCCCCGAGCAGCTCGTTTCCCGACCCGCCGAGGTCGACGCCGAGCAGCACGGCGACGCCGACGACCCCGAGCAGGATCCCGGCGAGGCGCAGACCCTGGGAGCGCTCCTCGTGGTCGACCCAGATCGCGAGCAGAGCGGTGAACAGCGGTGCCGAGGTGACGAGGATCCCGGCGAGCGACGAAGAGATCTCCTCCTCACCAGCCGAGATCAGCAGGAAGGGCCCGGCGACCTGGACCGCGCCGACGAGGGTCAGCACCCCTGCCCGACCGCCGAGGCCGGTGAGTGCCCCGCGCGCCGCAGCCAGCCCGCCGAGGACGAGCGCCGCGAGCGCGATTCGCGACCACGCGACCATCGCCGGCGACAGCTCGCGGACGCCGATCTTGATGAACATGTAGCTCGCGCCCCAGATCGCCCCCAGCACGAGCAGCATCAGCCACGAGCGACGGTCCATCCGCCCGAGGTTAGAGGCAACGGCCGGGATCCCCTATTCCGCTTCGAGGATGCCGCTATCGGCGCAGCTAATGCGAGTGCGGGGCCTCGAACAACGCGTTCAGCTCCGCGAACGTCACGGCTCCCTCCAGCCCCCGGAACTCGCCGTCGCGCGAGATCTCACGGGCCGCCCGCAGGAAGGCCCCCCACGCGGCCCGAGCCAGTGCCGAGCCGACGCTGACGCGCCGGACTCCGAGGTGGGCGAGGTCCGCGACGCTCAGGCCGGTGTTGGCGCTCATCAAGACGTTGACCGGCTTGGGACGAGCCGACTCGACGATCGCGCGGATGTCGTCACGCTCCCCCACCCCGGGCGCGTACAGCACGTCGGCGCCGGCGTCCGCGTAAGACTCGAGTCGGCGAATCGACTCGGCGAGCGGCTCGGAGTGGCCGACGAGGAAGCACTCGGCGCGCGCCGTGAGCAGCACGTCCTCCGCGGCCGAGTCGATCGCGTCGCGGGCGGCGCGGACGCGCTCGACGGCCTCCGGAAGCTCGAACAGATCACCGCCGCCGGCCGCGTCCTCGATCGACAGGCCCGCGACGCCGACCTCGACGCACCGGCGCACGTTCGCGGCCACGGACTCGGGGTCAGGCCCGTATCCGGACTGGAAGTCCGCGGTCACCGGGACGTGAGCGGCGTCGACGATCTCGGCGATGTGCCCGAGCACCTCGTCGACCCCGACGGCGTCGGGCGCGTCGGGTAGGCCACGGGAGAAGGCGAACCCCGCGCTCGTGGTGGCCAGGGCCTGGAAGCCCAGCTCCTCGAGCGCCCGGACCGTTCCCACGTCCCACGGGTTGGGGATCACGAAGCAGCCGCTCTGGTGGAGCGCGCGGAATGTGCCCCGATGCTGCGCGGCTTCTTCCAAGCTCTGGCCGGCCGCGCTACGCCCGCCGGCCGTTGCCGGACGGCGGCCGTTCGATCGTCCCGTAGTTGATCCCGCCGTACCAGAACGTCGGGACCACCGGCCACTGGCGCTTCCAGTCGGCCATCTCCGACGACGGGAACACGTTCAGGTAGCGCGGGTCACGGCGGTTGGGGTCGGCGAGCGCCTTCTCCTTCAGCATCGAGTCGTACTGGTCGATCGAGTCCTCGAGCGTGTTCGAATTCAGGACTACCTCGCGGTTGAAGAACTCGGCGAACTTGCGCACACCGGGGATCTTCGACAGGTGCGGATGCCACGAGTCGGCGGAGACTCCGTTCTCGGAGGAGACCCAGACTCCCTCGGGGGTGTTGATGCACAGCGAGTGGTTGCCGTCGGTGTGCCCGGGGGTCCAGATCAGCGCCATGCCCTTGCCGAGCTCGATGTCTCCCTCGAGCAGGACGACGTTCTCCTCCGGCACGCCCTTGATCCCGTCCTCGACGTACCACGCCCATTGCATCGGGTGGAGGGAGCGGAACGTGTCCCACTCCTTGCGCTGGGTCAGCAGCTTCGCGTTCGGGAACAGCGCTGGCAGCGGCCCCGTCTCGCCGTCGAGCGGCTCGCTCGAGCCGAGCGTGAAGCGCACGTCCTGGACGTGGAGGTGGTCGAAGCTGATGTAGTCGACCTCCTCGGGCCGCAGCCCCGCCTTGGCGAGCGCCTCCGGGACCGAGTTGTAGATGTTCGCCAGCACCTTGTAGGACAGGAACTCGCCGAGCCGCTCGATCTGCTGCGCGTAGAACGGCGCCTCCGCTGGACCCTCGGGCACGGTCGGCTCGTACGCGAGCGTCCGCAGCCGGCCCTCGAAGTCCTCGAACTGCACGACCTGGAGCCGGTTGATGATGTTGATGTAGGGATTCGGGCCGCGCGCGGCGCCGCCGAATGCGAACTTCAGCGGATAGCCGGCCGACGCGATGTCGACCGTGCGAACCGCGCGCACGCGATTGTCCTCGGTCGCGAACCTGGCCCGAAACTCGGTCGCCGCCTCGCGGATCGCCGCCGGCCGATCGCCGCGCGGCCACGTCGCGTTCGCCTCGTCGAACTCGGTGACCGGCTTCAGGCCGAGCTTCTCGGGCTTCTCGATGACGGCCATCGCGTCGAAGCCTAGTGGTTACGCCTCGACCGTCTCCGCCGGCTCGCCCTCCTGGGCCACGCCCGCCTTGCCGGCCCAGTGCGCTTCGGGCGAGGGCGGTGTGTCGCGCAGGTACCACTCGGCGTCGAGGGCCGACATCACGCCGGTCCCGGATGCCGTCGCCGCCTGGCGGTAGGTGTGGTCGACGAGGTCCCCCGCGGCGAACACCCCGGCGACGTTCGTCTTCGTCGATCCGTCCCGAGTCAACACGTAGCCGTTGTCGTCGGTGTCCACCTGCCCGACGACGAGCTCGGAGCGCGGGGTGTGCCCGATCGCCACGAACGCGCCGCCGACGTCCATCTGCTCCGTCGCGCCCGTGTCGGCATTCTTCAGCCGCACCGAGGCGAGCTTGCCGTCGTCGCCGGAGACGAACTCCTCGACGAGGAACGGCGTCTTGAACTCGATGTTGTCCGCCTCCCGGGCGCGGTCGAGCATGATTTTCGAGGCGCGGAACTCGTCGCGCCTGTGAACGATCGTCAGCCGCTCGGCGAACTTGGAGATGAAGATCGAGTCCTCCATCGCCGAGTCGCCGCCGCCGATGACGACCACGCGCTCGCCCTTGAAGAAGGCCCCGTCGCAGACGCCGCAGGTCGACACGCCGCGCCCCCCGAGCTCCATCTCGCCCGGGACTCCCAGCCGCTTCGGCTCAGCCCCCATGGCGAGGACCACGGCCTTGGCGCGGTGCTCCTCGTCGTTCACCCACACGCGCTGGATGCCGCCGTCCGAGAGCTCGATCCTGCTCGCGTCGTCGGTCACGAACCGGGTCCCGAAGCGCTCCGCCTGCTCGCGGAACTTGGCCATCAGCTCGGGTCCCATGATCCCCTCGGGGAAGCCGGGATAGTTCTCGACGTCGGTGGTGTTCTGGAGCTGGCCGCCCCACTGGAAGCCCTCGATCACCAGCGGCTCGAGGTTCGCGCGCGACGTATACAGAGCCGCCGCGTACCCTGCGCACGCGCCGCCGACGATGATCACGCTCTCCAGCTTGGTCTCGTTCATTCGCCCCTCGCTCTTCTACCCTGTCCTATATTACTTTACTTTTTGAAGTACGGTCTCGGCGCCCCGTCCCGGGATTCGCGGCAGCCGCGGCCGGCGCCCCGGCGGGAAGCGCTCCCTGCTCGCGCGCCTCGTCCCAGCGGGCGGCCGTGCGCCGCAGCTGCAGGAAGGCAACGATCCCCGGCGGGATCGGGAGCCAGAAGGCGATCAGCCGATAGACGAGCACGGCGGCGAACACCTCGGCGCTAGGCAGGCCGAAGAGGACGAAGGCGCCGATCATCCCGGCGTCGACGGCGCCGACACCGCCGGGGGCGAACGGGAGCAGGTTCGCCACCATGCCGACGAAGAACCCCTGCACCAGCACGCCGAGACTCGGCTCGACCCCGAATGCCTCGAAGCTCGCCCAAAGGATCGCGATGTTGGCCGCCCAGAAGCCGACGGCGCCGATCACCGCGAGCCCGCCGCGCCGTGGGCTGCGGACGAACGCGATCGCGGTTCGGGTCCCGCTCGCCAGCGTGGCGGGGGCGGTTGCGATGCGCCGCGCCACGCGCTGGAAGCGGTAGCCCTGCGTGAACCGGGCGAGCCGGCGCTCGAAGTCCTCAGGGATGAGGGCGATCAGCAGGAAGACCAGGATCACGGCCCCGGCGAGCGCCGCGGGCACGATCGTCAGGCCGATCGGCGCGCGGCCGGGCAGCACCCCGGCACGGAGCAGGACCCCGAACAGGACGAGCGCCGCGAGGTAGACGGCGTACAGCAGCACGAGGAAGGCGACCATCCGGCACGCGGACTGTCGCCGCTCCATCCCCGCCTTGCGCAGCGCCCAGTAGGTGAGGATGATCCCCCCCGCCCCTCCGGCGGAGAAAAGGCGCGTGGCCGCGAGCCCCGCCATCGTGATCTGGTACGACTCGCGCCACTCGAGGTGCAGCACCCGCTCGCCGACGACGCCGCGGAACAGCGCGACGTAGGAGGCGAACGCGAGGATGTTGAAGGCGACCGCGAGCGCGATCCACACCGGGTCCCCCTGGTCCAGCGTCGCGAGCGCGTCCTCGAGCCCGACGATCTTCGGCAACAGGACGTAGATCGCCGCGACCAGGATCAGCACTATCAGCAGCGTTTGCGCGATGCGGCGCGGCTGGGTGAAGAACGATGCCGCGGCCTCCTCCTCGAGCTCGGGACGGCTCCGGGCCCGTTCCTCCCCAGCCGACTTCGGTTCGAGATCTCTCGAGCCGGGCATGGGCGCTTATCGTCGCAGTTAGTGCCGCGGTGTTCGCCCCCGGCGAGGGTCGCGACCGGGCGGCTACGCCGCCGCCAGCCTCTCGAGCCGCTGCACGGCGCCGCTGACCCGCTCCGCGAGCGGGCCGACGACGGGCTCCCCGCGGCGGATCAGCGCCACGATCGCCGCCCCAGCGAGCAGATCGACCACGTAGTGCTCGCCGAGGTAGACGAGCGCGAAGCCGAGCGTGATCGCGTATGCCCATCCGGCGGCGCTGGCGTCGGGGCCCGTCTCTGCGAGCAGGATCGCCGCCAGCGCCGAGGTCGCGAAGTGGAGCGAGGGCATCGCCGCCCACGGGTTGCCGCCCAGGGACTTGTACAGCGGCTCCCACGCCCTCCCCCACATCGGCTTCCCGACCTCGACCATGATCCGGCGAACGGGACCGCCGGTGTACCCGTTCTCCCCCGCCCACCACGGAGGGGCTGTCGGCACCGCCATGTACACGGCGCAGCCGATGTCGAACGCGGCCGCCATCTGGCGCGCGGCGCGCGGAAAGCGCTCCTCGTCGCGGAGGATGATCCACACGAGCGCCGCGTGGGGCTGCAGGAACCAGGCCCAGTGCACGATCGAAAGGAAGGCGTCCCGTGGCCGCACGCCGTCCGCGCTCGCCAACGCCTGTTGGAGGCGGTGGGTCGGAAGTCGTCCGGCGCCCAAAGCGCGATCGGCGCGGATCGGATACCGCACCTTGAGCCGCGCCCGCAATCGCTCGGGATCGTCGTAGGGGAGCTCGTGGATGACGGTGAAGGCCCACATCTGGAGCGCGAAGATGCCGACGTCGCGGGCGCGGGTCCGAGGCCGCAGGACTGCGAGCGCGAACGGCGCCGAGGCGACCGCCGCGGTGGTGACCGCCGGGGGGACGCGGAGCCGCTTGCGAACCAGCGGGATGACCGCCGCCGCGACGAGCGACCCGAGCGCGGCCGAGCGGACCGCGGTGCCCAACGTCGACCGGCGTCGGCGGTGTCGAGCAGGCCACCTCAAGGCGCGGCGAGTATAAGTCGGCCCGTGATGGCGACTGGCCCGAGGTTCGAGGGGCGCAAGGTGGCGGTCACCGGCGCCGGGGGCTTCATCGGCGAGGCGATCTGCCGCGGGCTGGTCGAGCGGGGAGCGGAGGTGGTCGGGCTGGAGATCGACGAGTCGCGCGCGGATCGCGTCGCGGCGACCGGCGCCGCGTTCGCCGCGTGCGACGTCGCCGCCGACCCCGACGAGTGGTGGTCCGCGGAGCGCGCGCTCGCCGAAGTCGGGCCCGACCACCTCGTCCACACCGCGGCCCACGTCCGCGAGTGGGGCGACATGGACGACTTCGTGCGCGTCAACGTCCGCGGGACCCGCAACGTCCTCGACGCCGCGAGGCGGGCGGGGGTCGGTCGCGTCGTCCACATCAGCTCCGTCGTCGTGTACGGCTACGACCACCCCGGCGAGCAGGACGACGACGTCTTCCATCGCACCTACGGGATCCCGTACATCGACACGAAGAGCGCCTCCGACGCGCTCGCGCTGCGCCGCGGCGCGGTCGTGATCCGTCCCGGCGACGTCTACGGGCCGCACTCGATCCCGTGGGTGGTGCGACCGCTCGAGCTGGCCAAGGCGGGCCGGCTCTCGGTCCCCGGCAACGGCGACGGGATCATGCTGCCTCTGTACGTCGACGACCTCGTCCACGCCGCGGCGCTGGGGATCTCGGAGGGCAGGGAGGGCCGCGCGTGCACGGCGTGGGACGGTCACGCGGTCACCTTCGAGCACTACTTCAACCGTCTCGCCGATCTGATCGGGGCCCGCCACGCCCGTCGCGCCCCGCGTCCGCTGCTCTCCGGCGCGGCCGCGATCGTGGAGCGCGTGGCCGGCTTGCGCGGAGAGCCTCCCGCCTTCACCCGCAACGCGCTCACGTTCATCGACCGTCACGGGACGGTGTCGACGCGCCGCATCCGCGACGAGCTCGGCTGGGCGCCGCAGGTCGACCTCGACGAGGGCCTGCGCCGGGTGGAGCGGTGGATCCGCGAGGAGCGGATCGGGTAGTGGCGGCCGAGGAGGCAGCCGCCGGCAGGCGCCGGCCGCGGCTGACCGCGACGCGCCGGCGGGAGGCGAGGGTCAAGCCGCTGGAGCTGTTCTTCGACCTCGTCTTCGTGCTGGGTTTCACCCAGTGCACGGCGCTGATGGTCGAGCATCCGACGTGGGAAGGGGTCGGGCAGGGCCTGCTCGTGCTCGCGCTGCTGTGGTGGTCGTGGGGCGGATACGCGTGGCTGACGAGCGTCGTGGATCCCGAGGAGGGGGCGGTGCGGATCGCGATGTTCGCCGCGATGGCCGGGCTGCTCGTCGTCGCCCTGTGCGTCCCGCAGGCGTTCGGTGACCGCGCGCTCGCGTTCGCGATCTCCTACGGCGTTGTCCGCGGCGGCCACCTCGCGCTGTTCGTGCTCGCCTCGCGCGGCGACCCGGAGCTGCGCCACTCGGTCTTCACCCTCACGATCAGCACGGCGATCGGCGTCGGGCTGATCGCGGCCGCGTCTTTCTTCGACGGCGCCCTGCAGGGCGGCATCTGGGTGCTAGCGATCGTGCTCGACTACGGCGGCCCGGCGCTGTACGGAGTCGAAGGGTGGCGGCTCGAGCCCGCCCACTTCGCCGAGCGGCACGGCCTGGTGATCATCCTCGCGCTCGGCGAGTCGATCGTCGCGCTCGGGGTCGCGGCGGACGTCGGGATAACCGTCGGGGTGATCGAGGCGGCCGCGCTCGGCATCGCGCTGGTCTCGGCTCTGTGGTGGATCTACTTCGACGTCGTGGCCCTGGTCACCGAGCGGCGCCTGCAGCAGTCGAGCGAGGGGCGGCACCGCAACGCGCTGGCGCGCGACTCCTACTCCTACCTCCACTTCCCGATGGTCGCCGGGATCATCCTCGTCGCTTTCGGGCTCGAGCAGACCCTCGCCCACGTCGACGAGCACCTCGAGACCGTGCCCGCGTTCGCGCTCCTCGGCGGGACCGCGATCTATCTCCTCGCCCACGTGGCGCTGCGGTTGCGAAACGCGCACTCGATCAACGTCCAGCGCCTGGTGCTGGCCGTGCTGCTGCTCGCGCTGATCCCAGTGGCTCGGGAGATATCGGCGCTCGCCACGCTCGCCGGAGTCGCGGGGCTGCTGTGGCTGATGATCGCCTACGAGACGTCGGGGTACGGCGAGCGCCGCTACCGCCTCCGCCATCCCGAAGTATCGTCCGCGCATGAGTGAGCGCGAGCTCGACGTCGTCGTGCTGGGCGCCACCGGCGTGACGGGCCGTCGCGTCGCCGGCTACCTCATGGAACAGAGGCCGGACGGCGGCTGGGCCGCCGCTGGGCGCGACGCGGCCCGGGTCGAAGCCGTGCTCGCGGAAGAGGGCGTGGGCGCCCCGGAGACGATAGTCGCCGACGTGGCGGACCCGCAGTCGCTGTCCGCGCTTGCCTCCCGCGCCCGGGTGGTGCTCAACCTCGTCGGCCCCTACACGCCCACCGCCCGCCCGGTGATCGAAGCGTGCGTGAAGAGCGGCGCCCACTACGCAGACCTCACCGGCGAGATCCCGTTCGCGCGCCGGATGGTCGACGAGTTCCACGAGTCCGCGGCGGCAGCGGGGGTGAAGATCGTCCAGGTGTGCGGGTTCGAGTCGCTGCCGCCCGACCTCTGCGTGCTTCTGGCGACGGAGGCGGCGCGCAAGCGCTGGGACGAGCGCCTCTCCGAGGCCGACCTCGAGCTGACGGGGAGGCCGCCGGGGGGCCTCGTCCGCCCCTCGGACCTGTCCGGCGGGACCCTGCAGAGCCTCGCGGCGATGGTGAGCGACCCCGAGGCGGCACGGGCACGCGACCCCGCCGCGCTGATAGCCGACGAGGACGCCGCGGCCCGGGTCCGCGCCGCGAGCCCGATCTCGGTCGCGCCGCGGCGCGGCCCTGGCGGCGCCGTGATCGCGCCGATGCAGCCGTCGGGGTTCATCAATCCCGCCGTGATCCAGCGCACCGCGGCGCTGATCGCGGCGGAGTCCGGAGAGGGCTTCGAGCCGTTCCGCTACCGGGAGGGACTGGCGCTAACGGGTTCCGATGCCTCGGCGCCGCTGCGCTACGCGGCGGCCGGCGCGATGGCTGGTCCGCAGGCGGCGTTCGCCACCGCCACTCGCGCGAAGCCGCCGTTGCGGGGCCGGATCGCGCGCGCCCTCACCACCCTCCTTCCCTCGTCCGGCTTCGGCCCCGCGGCTGGCCGTCTCGAGGGGTGGACCTGGAGCATGTCGGTGCGCGCCCGCACGGCGGGCGGGCACGAGGTGCGCACACGGGTCGACGCCGAGGGCCAGCCCGGCTACCTGGCCACGGCACGACTGCTGGGAGAAGCCGGGTTGCTGCTGTCGGAGGTCGGGACGACGCCCGAGCGCGCGGGATGCCTGACGCCGGCGACGGCGATCGGCACGCAGAGCATCGAGCGCTTCGAGCGGGCGCGGCTTCGCTTCTCGGTCGGCGACTGAGTGCCCGCCCAAAGACAACGGCCGCGGGCGCCTCTCCTCCGCGAGGTTGGTCGTTTGACCCCGAGCAGGAACGCGAGTCTGTGACTCGTGTGAAAGCTGCTGGAGCCCGCGGCCCACTCCAGGGTACGGCTGCCACGCCCGCCGATCAAGCGGCCACTCGAGTCACCCCAGCCTCGAACCCGCGCGGGTCGATGGGCCCCGGCATCAGCTCCTCGGGCGGAGGGATCTCGATCCCGATCGCCTTCATGCGCCGCTTCAGCGCCATGTAGGCATAGCCGTAGACGTGCGAGGAGTGGTACGCGTAGGAGACGAACTCGCGGCTGCTCTCGGCCTCGGGCGGCTTGAACACCTCCGCCGCGCGCGGCAGCAGGTAGGTGAGCGTGCGCAGGACGACGTCCCGCATCTCGGGTCGCTCCTCGCACACGTCGCGCAGCAACCGCACGCCGAAGGCGATGTGGCGGTGCTCGTCCTGCTCCACCTTCGAGAACCCCTCCCGGAACCCGGGATAGAGGTCATGCGCGGAGAGGTAGTCGAGAATCGAGCGCTGCCCGGTCATCGCCAGCACGCCTTCGGTCACCATGTGGTAGGTGACGATCCCCTCGACGAAGAGCTCGAGGTCGTGCGTGTTTCGGGCAAGCCGGTTGGCCACCCCCCGCAGCGCCTCGTCGAAGAGGAAGTGCCACGCGTCGAGCATCCCCTCCTCCGCATCGTGCAGGCGCCCGCGCAGATCGTCCGCGGGCATCGTCATCACCTCCGACGCGAAGCGGTCGAAGAACACCGCGTGGCGAGCCTCGTCGACGAGCTGCGTCGCGAGGAAGGCCTCGACCTCGCCGTTCGGCGCCGCGAGCAGGAACGGCGCCAGGTCGGCCGTCACCCGCTCCTCGCCGACGTAGAAGCTGCTCAGCGTCCACGCGGTGTGCCGCTGGCCTTCGCTCGGCGTGATCAGCCACTGCTCGCGGTCGACCGAGAAGTCGAGCTCGTGGGCGCGCCAGTTGCTGCGCTCCCACAGCGCGTACAGCTCCTCGTACGAGAGCAGGTCGCCACCCTGGCGCCGACGCTCGCCGCTGTGAGCCGGGTCGCCCATCCCGGGCGCGGCCCGGGCGCCGGACCGGTTTGCGCTCGCGCCGTCCGCCGTCGAGCCCCATGACCCCGCCCGGGCCCGCTGGAGCTCGCGCTGGCGACGCTCGCGCTCGAGCTCGGGGCCGTCGACCCCCTCGGCGCGGTCGATCCAGCGCCCGAGCAGCGTCACGGGGGTCATCGACCCGTCGACCCGCGTGAGCTGAAGCTGCATCGCGCGCGACGGCGTTATCTCTCCCCGGAGGAGGCGCTGCCACGACTCGGTCGACAGGCGGACCGTGGCGTCGACGCGTTGCGGCCCGGCGCCGTTCCCGCCGCCGTCGACGCGCACCGAGCCGTCGTCGACGGTTACGACCCAGCGGCCCCCGGCCGGGCCGCCGAGCTCGTAGGCGACGCTGAAGCTGTGTCCGCGCGTCCACTCGGGATCGATCGCGTGCGCGAGCGCGCGGTACGCGAGGTCGGGATCGACGGGCAGCCCGAGCCGAGCGAGGTCGCGGGGACCGGCGTCGTCCGACAGCCGTCGGAGCGCGAGCGCCTTGCGCCGCCTGCCGCTGATCCGCAGCCTCCGGCCGAGTAGCAGCCCGAGCGGGTTCGCGCCCGCCGCGAGGCGAGCGAATGCCGCCGCGTCGGCGTGGACGGTGAAATCAACACGCGCGACGTCCTCGGCGAGCGAGCCCGGATGGCGAGCGGTAACGCGGGCCGAAGGCCCGCGTGCGGGCGTCGCGCGGTCACCGCCGGGACTCGCGGAGCTCACTCGAGCGGGGCCCTCTTCGGTCGCCTCGACGACCCACGAGTCGACGCCCTCGATATCGAGCTTGAAGCTCAGCGGCGGGCGCAGCTCGGCCGCGACGGCGGGAAGCGTCTGCGCGACGAGGCGGACGGCGAGCTCGGGATCGGACTCCGCCATGCGCCGCAGTGCCGCCGTCCGGTCGCCGTTTGATGTGCGGTCGCGCGTCATCGCAGCCTCCTCGGTCGCTGGGTCGCCCCCCGTGCCGAGATTGTTCCAGAGTCGCCGACCGATTTGGCCGGCCAGCCAGGTTCGGCCTCCAGCCGCGTTCGGCCTACGGACCG
>DATHVJ010000163.1:0-13726 GCA_035461345.1 Solirubrobacterales bacterium
CCCGTCGGGCGCGCAGATCACGCCCTTGCCGCCGCCGAGGTCGAGGCCGGCCGCGGCGGCCTTGTACGTCATCCCGGCGGCGAGCCGCAGGGCGTCGCGAACGGCGTCCTCGGTCGTCCTGTAGTGCCACATGCGCACGCCTCCGAGCGCGGGCCCCAGGACGGTGGAGTGCACGGCGACGACCACGCAGCCCCCGCTTCGCTCGCCCCGGTGGACGACCAGGTCCTCGTGCTCGAATCGCACGGGAGGCACGGCCGCGGCGCCGTTCCCGCTCGCCGGTCCTCCGCTCGCCTTGGTCGCCACGCCCATCACGTCACCTCGCACGACTCGAGGCGACCCTTGACGGTGGCGAGGAAGCGCGCCGCCACCGCCCCGTCGAGGGCGCGGTGGTCCCAGGACATGCACAGGTAGGTCATCGGCCTGATCGCGATCGAGTCGCCGTCCTCGCTCTCGACGACCACCGGCCGCTTGACGATCGCCTCGAGGTCGAGGATCGCCACCTGCGGCTGGTTGATGATCGGCGTCGCGAGCACGGCTCCGAACTGGCCCGGGTTGGTGATCGTGAAGGTCCCGCCGTGGACCTCGTCCGGCTGCAGTTGCTTGGCGCGGGCGCGCCGCGCCACGTCCGCGATCGCGGCAGCCGTGCCCTCGAGGCTCAGCTGCTGCGCCTGGCGGATCACCGGGACGATCAGCCCGTCCTCGAGCGCAACCGCGATCCCCAGGTTGACGTCGTCGTGGTGGACGATCTCCTCGCCGTCGATCGAGGCGTTGAGGATCGGGTACCGCTGGAGCTCGGTCACGGTCGCCCGCGCCACGAACGCGAGGTAGGTGAGCGGGATGCCGCGGCGCTCGAAGTCGGGCTTGAGCTCGGCGCGGCGCCGTGCCACCGCCGACATGTCGGTCTCGACGATCGTCGTGCAGTGGGCCGAGGTGCGCCGGCTCTCGACCATGTGCCGCGCGATCTGGTGGCGCATCGGCGACATCGGCTCGCGGCGCTGCGGCGAGAACACCTCCGTCTCGGGTTTCGGGGCGGCCGGCGCCAGCTCGGCTTCCTCCGGCCTGTACGGCGACTCCATGTGCAACGTCGGCTCGGGCTTGGGCTCGGCTCGCTCGGCGTCGCCGGACTCGATGAACGCGAGCACGTCGCGCTTTCTCACCCGGCCCCCGACCCCGGTGCCCTCGACCCGGGAGAGGTCGACGCCGTGCTTGTCTGCGATCCGCCGCACGACGGGCGAGTAGAACCTGGACCGATCGGCTTCGCCGTTGCTCGTGTCTGGAACGTCAGGTCCGGGCTCCGCCTCTGCTGACTGCTGACTGCTGACTGCTGACTCCTCCGGATGCGCCTCGCCCGCCTTGGCGCCCGGATTGATCTCCGCCAGCGGCGTCCCAACCGACACGGTCTTCCCGGGCTCGACCAGGATCCTCTCGACCCGCCCGCTCGACGGCGACGGAACCTCGACGTCGATCTTGTCCGTGGTGATGTCGCAGATCGGCTCGTCCGACTCCACCCAGTCGCCGGGGCGCTTGCGCCACTCGACGATCGTGCCCTCGGCGACCGAGACCCCCATCTGGGGCATCTGGACCTCGACGAGCTGATCAGTAGGCGATGAGCTCACGGCACGCCTCCTTCATGTCGTCGAGCTGGGGCAGGACGGCGGGTTCCAGCGTGGGGCTGAAGGGGATCGGGACGTCCGGGGTGGTCAGCCGGCGCACCGGCGCGTCCAGGTCCTCGAACGCCTGCTCGGTGATCAGCGCCGCGACCTCGGCGCCCACCCCGCACGACTGCGTCGCCTCGTGCGCGACCAGGACCTTGCCGGTCTTCCGCGCAGCGGCGAGGATCGCGTCGCGGTCGAGCGGTGCGAGCGTGCGCAGGTCGAGGACCTCGATCTCCTCCCCGAGCTCCTCCGCCGCCTGCTCCGCCAGCAGCACCGCAGAGCCGTACGCGATCACGCTCATCTCGTCGCCCTCGCGGGCGGTCCGCGCCTCGCCGATCGGGACCGTGTGCTCGCCCTCGGGCAGCTCGCCTTTGACGTGGCGGTAGAGCCCCTTGTGCTCCATGTAGCAGACGGGATTGGGGTCGCGGATAGCGCTGATCAGCAGCCCCTTGGCGTCCGCGGCGCTGGCCGGCGCGACCACCTTCAGCCCCGGGGTGTGCACGAACCACGCCTCCGGGTTCTGCGAGTGGAACGGCCCCCCCGAGAACCCTCCGCCCGACGGCAGCCGTACCACCATCGGCACGGCGACCCCCTGGCGATAGTGCATCTTCGCCGCGACGTTGACGAGCTGGTCGTACCCGCACGAAATGAAGTCGGCGAACTGCATCTCGGCGACCGGCTTCAGGCCCTCGATCGCGGCCCCGACAGACACGCCGACGATCGAGTTCTCGGCCAGCGGCGTGTCGAGGCAGCGGTCCGGCCCGAACTCCTCGACGAAGCCGTTCGTGACCTTGAACGCGCCCCCGAACGGCCCCACGTCCTCGCCGAGGCAGAACACCGACTCGTCGCGGCGCATCTCGGTCCGCAACGCGTCCGAGATCGCCTCGAGGTATGTGGCGGTCATGCGGCCACCTCGCGCACCGCGCCGTTACCCGAGCCGTCGGCTCCGGCCCGACGCCAGAACGACCACGGCGCCTCGCCGTCGCCCAGCTCCTCCCAGACGTCGGCGTAGACGCCGCTCGTCGCGAGCTCCGGCTCCGGCATCGGCGACTCGAGAGCCTTGCGCGCGGCCGCCTCGACCTCCTCCTCCACCCCCCGGCGGACCTCGCCGATCTCGTCGCTCGTGAACCCGTGCTCGTCGGTCAGCCGCTCGACGTAGTGGTCGATCGGGTCGCGCTTGCCCCACTCCTCGAACATCTCCTTCGGCACGTAGCTCATGTCGTCGTGGGCGCCGTGCCCGTGCATCCGCATCGTGTGGCACTCGATCAGCGTCGGCCCGTCCCCGCTCCGCGCCCGCTCGGCCGCGACCCGAGCGGCCTCGAAGACGGCCTCGACGTCGTTTCCGTCCACCGCGACTCCCGGGAAGCCGTAGCAGTGGGCGCGCTCCACCGGATCGACCGCGTACTCGAGGCGCTGCGGCGTCGAGTAGGCGAACTGGTTGTTCTCGAGCACGAACACCGCGGGGAGCCGGTGGATGCCGGCGAAGTTCATCGCCTCGTGCCACTGTCCGTTGGCGGTCGAGCCCTCGCCGAAGAAGGTCATCGCGACGCGCGGCTCGCGGCGCATCCTGAACGCGAGCGCGAGCCCGGTCGTCACCTGCGCCATGTCGGGCAGCATCGACACCATGCCGACGCATCCCAGCTTGCGGTCCCCGAAGTGCATGTTGCCGTCCTTGCCTCCGGTCACCCCGCCGGCTCGGCCCATGTAGTTGGCGAGATAGCGGTCGGGGGTCACCCCGCGGACGAAGTGGGCCCCGAGATCGCGGTGCAGGATGCACATGCGGTCGCGCGGGCCGAGCACGAAGGCCGCGCCCACCGAGATCGCCTCCTGGCCGCAACCGTCGTAGAACGAGCCCGGGACCTTGCCCTGCTTGTACAGCGTCAGGGCGCGCTCCTCGGAAACCCGCATCAGCATCATGTGGCGGAGCAGGCTCGCCCGATCCTCGTGGGTGAGGTGGTCTCCGCGGCTGGAATCGCGCACGCCATCGGTCGCGCGCAGCTGCGTTCGCGCCATATCGCGTCCGCCTTTCTGGTCTCGCCGGCGAATGGGATCTCCATCCACCCGGCTCGGCTCTTCGCCGCCACGGGATCCCCGGAGCGGCACCTACGGACGGGCAGGAGGCGAGGGTTCCGCCTCTCCTCCCTATGTGATCTACGTCACAGCGATTCTACCCCGCGCACCGGGCGCGTCAAACGGACTATCCGCCTTGCCCGGCATCCGCCACGCGCGCTCGTACGCCGACAGCCACCGCTCGAGCTCGCCGCAATTCACGCGCGGGGACGCTACTCACGGTCCCGCCGGCGCCGCTTCCGCTCGCGCCTTCACACGGCGCAGCAGTCGGCGGACGATGACGACGTGCCCGCGGGTGCCGATCACGGCGGCGCGGTACGCGCGGCCGGCCCAGCCCGGGAATTCGGCTCGGGTCTCCGCGCCCAGCACAGAACCGTCGCCGTCGGACTCGACGCGGAAGGCGAGCGCGTACCTGGAGTACCGGTGGCGACCCTCGAGCGCCAGCAGCACCGGCTCCCTGGCGTCCGCGACCCGGAAGCCGGGGATCGTCGAGCCGACCCTTCCCGCAGCTCCGGTCGACGCGCGCTGCTCGCACCCGAGCAACGCCGCGACGCCCTCGCCGCGCCGGCCGGCGAAGGCGCCCGTCGTGACGTGGACGAGCGCCGGCCAGGTGACCTCGGGGGAGGCGTCTATCCCGATCGAGTGCTCGTCGACGAACGGGAGCTCGGCAGGGATCACGCGGCGACGCTACCGCTGGGCGGCCTACCCCGCCGGCTCGGTCCGGGGCGTCCGCCCCGGCCCCAGCCGCGGCAGCCACTCGAGCGAGCGCGGCAGGTACCAGTTCCAGTCGCCGAGCAGCTTCATGAACGCGGGCAGCAGCACGCCGCGGACGATCGTCGCGTCGATCAGGATCGCGACGCCGAGCCCGACCCCGAACTGCTTGAACTCGACTGCGGACAGGGTGGCGAAGATCGAGAACACCGCCACCATCACCACCGCGGCCGCGGTGACCACGGAGGCCGTGGTCTTGATGCCGTGGGCAACGGCCTCGCGCGTCGGCATCCCGCCGTCGTACGCCTCGCGGACGCGGCTGAGGATGAACACGTGGTAGTCCATCGAGAGTCCGAACAGGACGACGAACAGGAACAGGGGCAGCCACGACGTCACCGCTCCGGTCGACTCGAAGCCGAGCAGGGACTCGAGGTTGCCTTCCTGGAAGACCCAGATCACGACGCCGTACGCGGCGCCGACCGACAGCAGGTTGAGCAGGATCGCCTTGATCGGGATCACGATCGAACGGAACGTGACCAGCAGCAGCGCGAACGCGAGCGCGAACACGAACGCGAACACGATCGGGACCCGGTCCTCCATCAGCCGGTTGAAGTCGTTGGAGCCCGCGGTGAACCCGGTCACGTTGGACTCGGTGCCCTCGACCTGGCCGATCGTGGCGGGGATGACCTCGTCACGCAGCTCGGCGAGCGCGTCGTAGGAGGTGTCGTTGGTCCCGTCGCCGGCGATCGGCACCTCGACCACGGTCACGGTGCGATCGGGGCTGACCTCGACGGTGACCGGCTGCTCGAAGAGGTCGCTGCGCGCGGTCTCGGCGCGCAGCTCGCCGACGGCCGCCTTCACCTCGGCGGGCGGCGCGTCGCCGTGCTCGACGACGACCTCGGCGGGGATCTGGTTGCCGGGGAACGCCTCCTGGATCCGGTCGTAGGTCTTGATCACTCCCAGGTCCCGGGGCAGCGAGTCGATGCCCGGCACCGCCATCTTCAGGTTGAGGACCGGGATCGCCATCGCCAGCAGCAGCGCGGCCCCCAGCGCCCCGGCGATCCCGGGACGCCGCAGGACCGGGTTGAGGACCGCGTTCCACAGCCGCGACTCGCGCTTGACGCGCTCCTGCGGCGGGGTCAGGAACGGGATCCGGCCTCGGTTGACGCGGTCGCCGAGCTTCGCCAGCACCGCCGGCAGCACGGTGAGCGAGCCGACCACGGCGATCGCGACCACCAGGATCGTCCCGGAGGCGAAAGACTCGAACGTCGACGCGCCAGCGAGGTACATGCCCGACATCGCCACCGCCACCGTGACGCCGGACACGAGCACCGCGCGCCCCGAGGTCGCGGCCGCCGTCTCAAGCGCCGCGCGCTCGCCGAGCCCGCGGGACCGCTCCTCGCGCTCGCGGCGGAGGTAGAACATCGAGTAGTCGACGCCGACCGCGAGCCCGATCAGCAGGATCACCGACGACGCGGCCTCGTCGACCGGCCACACCTGGCTCAGCGGCCCGAGCAGCCCGATCGCGGCGGCGACGGCGGTTGCCGCGAGCAGCAGTGGGACGAGCGCGGCGACCAGCGCGCCGAACGCGACGATGAGGATGATCAAGGTGATCGGCAGCGAGGTGACCTCGGCCTGGCGGAAGTCGCTCTCGAACGACTCCGAGAGCTCCTTGTCGGCGCTGGCGTCGCCGAACTCCTCGACCCGGAACCCGGGGATCTCCTCGTCGAGGCTCGAAACGGTCGCGAGCGGCGCCTCGACGAGCTCGTCCGCTTCCTCGCCCGAGCGCTCTCGGATCTCGAACCGGATCAGCGCCGAGCGGCCGTCCTCGGAGATGCTGCCGGAGTTGGCATCGCTGTAGGGGCTCGCGACCTTGGACACGTTGTCGGTCCTGGCGAGCTCGCGCTCGACCGCCTCGACCGTGGCCCGGAAGCGGGGGTCCCCGGCGGTGATGCCGTCGTCGGTCTGAACGAGCACGGTCTCCTCGGCGACGTCCGGGAACGCCTCCGCCGCGGCCTTGTCCGCAGCTCCGGACTCGCCGACGCCGTACTCCTCGTCCGACAGGGTCTGGGTCCCGACCGCGCCGCCGATCATCACGGCGGCGATCACGAACACGAGCCACGTTCCGATCGCCCGCCACGGGTGGCGGGCGCTCCAGCGACCGGCGCGGGCGGCGAGGTTGCGTGAACGGTTCATGGCGGGGGAGGCTTCCATGGCTCCGAGGGAACGTCTATGGGGAATGACCCTGAGGGATCCCCGAATGTGCCCGATGGGCTACGTCCGGGATGTGATGGCGCTCACAGCAAGCGCCCAAGTTCGCGACTCATGAAGCGCCAAAGTTCGCAAGCGAGCTTGGCGGCGGTCTAGAGCGCGAGGGAGAGGGGTTCTTCCAGCAGCTCCCGGACGCGGACGAGGAACTCGGCGCCGTCGGCGCCGTAGAGGATGCGGTGGTCGCAGGCCAGGTTGACCGGCATCAGGTGCGCGGTCGCGATCTCGCCGTCGCGAACGACAGGGCGCTGGGTGATCGAGCCGACGGCGAGGATCGCCGCCTGGGGCGGGTTGATGACGGCGGCGAAGTTCGTGATTGCGTACATCCCCAGGTTCGAGACCGTGAACGTGCCGCCCGACAGCTCGGGCGGCGTGATCGAGCCGTCGCGGACGCGCTGGGCCAGAGCTCGCGACTCGGCGGCGATCTGGCGCAGGCCCTTGACGTCGGCGTCGAACACGGTCGGAACCACGAGCGCCTCCTGCGCGGCCACCGCGACGCCGACATTGACCCGGGAGTAGGTCTCGACGCGGCCGTCGCGGTAGGCGCCGTTGGCGCGCGGGAACTCGCGCAGCGCCAGTGCGCACGCCTTGACGACCATGTCGTTGAACGACGGGACGACGTCGCCCTCCTTCGCCGCCGCCTTGAGCCGCGCGCGGCCCTCGACGGCGCGCGACATGTCGACCTCGGCCTCGAGGTAGAAGTGCGGCGCGGTCGCCTTTGACTCCGCCATCCGCCGCGCGATCGTCTGCTGCAGCTTCGTCAGCTCGACGACCTCGGTCTGGCCCTTGGCGGTCTCGGGACGCTCCTGGACCCCCGGTGTCGGGGCGGCCGGAGCGGCGGGCGCCGGTGGAGCCTCGGCGGGTTTGGGCTCCGCCTGCTCGACGTCTGCCTTGACGATTCGGCCTCCGGGTCCGGAGCCGCTGATCGCGGTCAGGTCGAGCCCGCGATCGCGCGCGATCCGGCGCGCGATCGGCGACGCCTTCACGCGCCCGTCCCCAGACGGCGCCGGTGGTGCGGAGGCTTCGGCGGGCGGCTCGGCGGTCGCGGTGGGCGCCTCCGGCTTCTCGGGCTCGGGAGCAGCCTCGGCCTCCGGCTCCTCTTCCGGCCCCGCCTCCTCGGGCTTCTCCTTGCGCCCGGCGCCGTCCCCGCTCGGTGCCTCTCCCGCCTCGCCAACGCGCGCGATCGTCTCCCCGATCGGCAGCGTGTCGCCCTCCTGGGCGACGATCTCGATCAGCGTCCCGGCGGCGTCGGCCTCGTAGACCATGTTCGCCTTGTCGGTCTCGATCTCGACGAGCTCGTCGCCGACGGCGACCTCGTCGCCCTGCGACTTGATCCAGCGCAGGATCGTGCCCTCCTCCATCGAGTCCGACAGCCGCGGCATGACGATGTCCACGCTCATTCCCGCCGCCTCCTCCGCTTCGCGTCCGGGGGCGGCGGGGTTCGCGCACTGCCGTGCACAGTCACAGGCTTCCCTCGAGCGTCGCCAGCGCCGCGCTGACGACGTGCTCGGCGTGGGGGATCGCGGCCTGCTCCATCCGCTTCGAGTACGGCATCGGCACGTCGGCGCCGGTGACCCGCTGAATCGGGGCGTCGAGGTAGTCGAACGCCTGCTCCTGGATCAGCGCCGCGAGGTTGGCGCCGACGCCGCCGTGCGGCCAACCCTCCTCGACGATCACGGCGCGGTTGGTCTTCGCGACCGACTCGAGGATGGTTTCGAGGTCGAGCGGGCGCAGTGTGCGCGGGTCGATCACCTCGGCCTCGACCTGGTGCTCGCCCGCAAGCGTCTTCGCCGCCTGCTGCGCGGTCTCGGCCATGCGGAGCAGTCCCACGATCGTCACGTCGCCGCCCTCGCGCCGGACCGCGGCGCGGCCGAAGGGGAGCAGGTCGTCGCCGCCGTCCTCGGGGACCTCCCCCCTGACGCCGTACAGGGTCTCGTGCTCGATGAAGATGACCGGGTTGTCGTCGCGAATCGCCGCCTTCAGCAGCCGTTTGCCGTCGTGGGGGGTCGAGGGGCAGGCGACGAGCAGCCCCGGTATCTGCAGGTACATGGCCTCGAAGCTGTGCGAGTGGGTGGGGCCGAGCTGGTGCCCGCCGCCGCCGGGCATCCGGATCACGAGCGGCACCCGAACCTGGCCGTTGAACATGTACGGGATCGCGGCGGCGTGGTTGACGATCTGGTCCATCGCCAGCAGCGAGAAGTTGACGGTCATGATCTCGACCACCGGCCGCAAGCCGACCATCGCCGAGCCGACGCCGGTGCCGACGATCGTGTTCTCCGAGATCGGCGTGTCGCGGACCCTGCGCTCGCCGAACTCGTCGAGCAGGCCCTCGGTGACCTTGAACGCGCCCTGGAAGACCCCCACGTCCTCCCCCATCACGAACACGCGCTCGTCCCGGCGCATCTCCTCCGCCAGCGCCTGGTTCAGCGCCTCCCGCATGCGGACGACCGTCACTCCGACCTCCTGCGCCGCCCGCGCTCGGCCTGGCCGGCGTACGCGGCCCCCGCTTCGGCGAGCTTGCGCGCCTCGCCCTCGGCGCCGATCTCGCGCTCGCGCTCGCCGGGGTGCGGCTCCGGTGTCCGCTCGTCGACCGCGTACCACCCGCCCTCTCCGACGACGTAGAGGTTGTCGTACAGCGACTCCAGCGGCGGCTCGGGGGAGGCGTCCGCGAACTCGACCGCGGCGAGGACCCGTTCCTCGGCACGCCCGCGCATCTCCTCCAGCTCATCCTCGCCCAGCACCCCCTCGTCCTCGAGCCGCTGCGCGAAGACCAGGACCGGGTCCTTCTCGCGCCACTCCTCCACTTCCTCCTTGGTCCGGTAGACCTCCGGGTCGGCGGCCGAGTGGCCCCGGAAGCGATACGTGAACGCCTCGAGCAGGGTCGGCTTGCGTTCCTCGCGCGCGAGGCGGATGTGCTCGGCGATCGCCTCGCGGATCGCGAGGATGTCCATGCCGTCGACGCGCTCGCCCGGGATCCCGTAGCCGAGTGCCTTCTTCGACATATCGGTGACCGCCGAGTGGCGCTCGACCGAGGTTCCCATCCCGTAGAGGTTGTTCTCGACCAGGAACACGATCGGGAGCTTCCACAGCGCCGACAGGTTCATGGTCTCGCCGAAGTTGCCGGTGTTGACGGCGCCGTCGCCGAACGAGCACACGACGACCGAGTCCTCGCCCTTGTAGTCGCACGCCAGACCGAGCCCGGCGGACAGGGGCAGGTTACCGCCGACGATTCCGTACCCGCCCATGAACCGGCGCTCGATGTCGAACATGTGCATCGAGCCGCCGCGCCCCCGGCAACAGCCGTCCTCGCGCCCGAACAGCTCCGCCATCACCGCGTTCGGGGAGGTGCCGCGCGCGATCGCGTGCCCGTGGGTGCGATAGGTGCCGATCAGGTAGTCGCGCTCCTCCATCACCGATGCGGTGCCGACGATCGTCGCCTCCTCGCCGATGCCGAGGTGCAAAAAGCCCCCGATCTTCGCGCGCTGATACTGGCGCCCGGCCTCCTCCTCGAAGCGCCGGATCAGCAGCATTTGCTCCAGCAGCTCGCGGGCCGTCGCCGCGTCGGGAAGCTCGCGCACCGGGGCGCCGCGACCGTCGGCTCCGGGCGGCTGGTCGACCGCGGCCTGCTGGGCGCTGTCGGGGTTGTCTGCCACCGCTCCTCGCAGTCTAGGAGCGCGCGTTCTCCGCCGCACGCTCGAGCTCGTCGTCGCCCCAGTACGCCTCGGCTCCGACGACGACGGTCGGCACACCGCGGACTCCGAGGTCTCCGGCGGCGTCCGTCGCCCGTCGCAGCTCTCCCTTGATCGAGTCCCGCTCGACGGCGGCGCGGACGGCGCGAGGATGGATCTCGGCGGCCGCGGCGGCGATCAGCACGTTGTCGGGGTCGCCGAGGTCGCGCCCCGCGGCGAACGCCTGGCGGAACGCGGCGAGCGAGAACGCCACCACTCTCCCGATCTGCTTCGCGTAGGTGGCGACCCGCATCGCATACAGGGTGTTACCCGGAAACGGGTCCGGCCACCGCAGCGGCGGGAGGCCGCGCTCGGCCGCCCGGTGCTCCACCTCGGCGACGCCTTCGTCCCTGCCGGGCCCGTTGGCCCACGAGTCGCGGTCGAAGCGCTTGAAGAGGGCGCCGAGCAGCACGGGCTGCCATTCCGGCGGCTCGCCTGTCTCGGACGCGAACAGCGCGTTCACCCGCTCGGCGGCGAGGTACGCGTACGGCGACCCTAGGTCGAAGAAGAAGGTCGGCCTATTGATGGATGGCCCAGCCATCCACGGCCCGCGCGGCGTCCAGCACCGCCTCGGAGATCGTCGGGTGCGGGTGGATGATCCGCGCCAGCTCCTGGTGGCCGCCCTCGAGCTCGCGGGTGTCGACGAGCTCCGAGATCATGTCGCAGGCGACGTTGCCGACGATGTGGGCGCCGAGCAGCTCCCCGTACTCGGCGTCGGCGACGATCTTCACGAACCCGACGCGGTCGTCGTACACCGTGCCGGCGCCGATCGCACCGAGCTTGAACCTGCCTACCTTGATCTCCCTCCCGGTCTCCTTGGCCTGCGCCTCGGTGAGACCGAAGCTCGCGACCTGGGGGTGACAGAACGTCGCGGCGGGGATCCCGTCGGGGTCGATCGGGTGGGTGGGATGCCCGGCGATCGTCTCGACCGCGACGACGCCCTCCTCCGACGCCTTGTGCGCGAGGTCGGCACCCGGGACCAGGTCCCCGATCGCGAACACGCCGTCGCGAGTGGTGCGCATGTGCTCGTCGACCTTGATCCGGCCGCTCTCCTCGGTCTCGACGCCGGCGTCGGCCAGCTTCAGCGCCTCGGTGTCGGGCGCCCGGCCGCCGGCGATGCACAGGTAGTCGACCTCGGTCTCGTTGCCGCCATAGGAGACCTTGACGGAGCTCTTGCCGGCGTCGACCCCCTCGACCTTCGTCCCGAGCACGACCTCGATGTTCTGCTTCTTGAACTCCCGCTCGACGACCCGGGCGATGTCCTTTTCCTCGGCCGGCAGGAGCTGGTCGAGCATCTCGATCAGCACCACCTCGGTCCCGAAGCGCCCGAACGCCGACGCGATCTCGGCGCCCGATGCCCCCGCGCCGACGACGCCCATCCGCTTCGGCACCTCGGGCAGTGAGTACGCGCCCCACGTATCGATCACCCGGCCGCCGAACTCGACGCCCGGGATCGGCAGCGCCACTGAGCCGGTGGCGAGGATGGCGCCCTTGGCCTCGTAGGTCTTGCGGCCCACCTTCACGTTGGCGTCGCCTGTCAGCGAGCCGGTGCCCTCGATGTAGTCGACCTTGTTCTTGTCGAACAGCATCGACACCCCGTCGGTGAGGGTCTTGCGGACCTTGTCGCGCCGCTTGCCGACGCCGTCCCAGTCGAGGCTGACGCCGTCGACCTTGACCCCGAGCTCCGCCGCGCCGTTGCGCGCCTCGTCGTAGACGGCGGCGGTGTGGAGGATCGTCTTCGCCGGGATGCAGGCGTAGTTGAGGCAGCGGCCACCCGGGCGGTCGTCCTTCTCGACCACCGCCGTCCGCTGGCCCAGCTGCGCGGCGCGGATCGCCGCCACGTAGCCCCCCGGTCCTGAGCCGATGACGATCACGTCGTAGGAGTCGGCCATCGGACGCGACTCTACCCGAGAGAGCACGGGCCCAAGCGGGCGGGTTGCGCCCCGTCGCGTCAAACGTGCGATCCTCGCGCGGATGGCAGGTGGATCGCGTGCGGTCGCGGGGGCCGTAGCGGCACTCGGGCTCGTCGCGGCCGTGGCGGGTGCGCCCGACGCGCGCGCGCAGACGTACTCGCCGGGCTCGGCCGGGCTCGGCGACCCCTACTTCCCGAAGTCCGGCAACGGCGGCTACGACGTCGCCCACTACGAGATCGAGCTGCGCTACCGCGCCCGGTCGCGGAGGGGGATCGCGTCGACCGAGATCAGGGCGACTGCGACCCACGGACTGAGCAGGTTCGACCTCGACTACCGCGGCCCCGAGATCGTCGCCCTGACCGTCGACGGCCGGCCCGCGGACTTCACGCGCCGGGGCCAGGAGCTGATCATCACGCCGGCGTCCCCGATCGACGACGACGACGAGTTCGTCGTCGAGGTCGCCTACGACGGCAGGCTGCGCGAGCTCAGGGATTCGGACGGCTCGCCCGAGGGGTGGATACCGACGCGGGATGGCGCCTTCGTCGTCGGCGAGCCGCGGGGCTCGCCGACGTGGTTCCCGTGCAACGACTACCCGACGGACAAGGCCACCTACGGGTTCCGGCTCACGGTCCGGAAGGGCCGCAAGGCGCTCGCCAACGGCTTGCTCGTGGACCGGGTCCGGCGGCCGCGGTGGACGACGTTCGTGTGGCGCGAAGACGAGCCGATGGCCACCTATCTCGCCACCGCGACCAACGGCAAGTTCGACCTCGACCGCTCTTCCGTCGCCGGGATCCCTTCGGTGGTCGCGGTCGATCCCCGGGAGGCACGTCGCTCGCGGCGGCCGCTGGGCAAGATCGGCCGGATGCTGACCCTGTTCAGCGAGCGGTTCGGCGACTACCCGTTCGACGCCACCGGCGCGATCGTCGACCACGCGCCGTTCGTGGGCTACGCGCTCGAGGCGCAGACGCGACCGGTGTACGACAGGGGGCCCGACGAGGCGACCGTGGCGCACGAGCTCGCCCATCAGTGGTACGGCGACGCCGTGACGCCCGAGCGGTGGACCGACATCTGGCTCAACGAGGGGTTCGCGACATGGTCCGAGCTGTTGTGGGAGCAGCACGCCGGGGGGCGCAGCCTGCGGCGATCGTTCCGCGACCTGTACGAGGTGCCGGCCCGGGATCGTCGCTACTGGAACCCGCCGCCCGGCAGGCCAGGCGGGCCCGAGAACCTGTTCGACCTCACGATCTACCTGCGCGGCGCGATGACGCTCGAGGCGCTGCGTCAAGAGATCGGTGACGGCGCCTTCTACTCGATCCTCCGCAAGTGGTTCTCCCAGCACGCGTACGGGAACGCGACGACGCCGGAGCTGATCGCGCTGGCG
>DATHVJ010000164.1:0-6672 GCA_035461345.1 Solirubrobacterales bacterium
GGCGCCTCCAGGCGCTCCGGCAACCGCTTGGATCCCGCGACTCGGAGCAGATGGGAGCCGTCTATGTCCACCACGTACAGGGCGAGCGCCACCTTGGCGACGCGCTGAGCCTCGGCGACGAGCTGCTCGGGAAGGACGGGAGGCGCGACGGCGTCGAAGACATGGATCGCTTCCAGCGCGACGGGTTGCTCGCGTCCGAGTCGCCCAGCCGGACCGGCCTCCTCCCGGCCACGGGCTTCGTCCTGCCGTGCAGGTTCGGCGAGGGCGCCCATGAGTTCGGCGCGCCCCGGGAAGTGACGGTAGAGGGTCGAGCGCGACACGCCGGCGGCGACCGCCACGTCGGCGAGAGTCGCCGCCGGCGACTGGGCAACGAGCCGGCGCGCCGCCTCGAGTATTCGCTTACGGTTTCGACGCGCGTCGGAGCGTCGGCGTAGGTCTTCTCGGTCAACCGGCACAGCGTGTCCCGCATGAGTGTCTCATTTTCGACCGCCAAACCGGGCCGGTGGTTCAGACAGCCGCAAAGCGGATACCTAACTGGAACAGAAGCTGACACCGGCGGAGGATCTGAGCATGGACGAAGCGGACAGCGGACAGAGGCAGGTCAGGCGCAACTCCGGAGCCGACGAGCGCTCGCTCGCCGAGCTCACGAAGCAGCTCTCCGATCAGGCCACCACGCTGGCGCGCAAGGAGGTCGAGCTCGCTAAGGCCGAGATGTCGCTCAAGGCCAAGCGCCTCGGCCTCGGGGCAGGCGCATTCGGTGGAGCGGCGCTGCTCGCCGTGCTTGCGCTCGGTGCCCTGACCGCCGCTGCGATCCTCGGGTTGGCCGAGACCGTTGACGCATGGCTTGCGGCGTTGATGGTCGCGGGCGTGTACGGCGTGATCGCGGGGGTCCTGGCCCTGATCGGAAGGAGTCGAGTCCAGGCCGGGACTCCCCCCGTGCCCGAGGAAACTGTCGACAGCGTGAAGGAGGACGTGGAATGGGCCAAGGCAAGAGCAAAGCAAGCACCAAAGCAAGCACGCGAGTAGAGAACCGAGACCCGGAGCAGATCAAGGAGGAGATCGCGGGCACGCGCGAGGAGCTCGGCGAGACGGTCGCCGCAGCGGCCGAGAAGGCCGACGTCAAGAAGCAGGCGAAGGAGAAGGTGGCGGGGGCGAAGCAGACGGCGACCACGAAGAAGGACGCCGCGAAGCGGAAAGCCGCGGAGACCAAGCAACAGGCGGCGATCAAGGCCAAGGAGGTGACGCCGGAGTCCGCGGGCGCCGGCATGGAGCAGGCCCAGCAGCTCGCACGCGAGAACCCGCTGCCGGTGATCGTCGGCGTCGCAGCGGCCGGCGCATTCGTCCTCGGCTGGTTGATGGGCAGGCGCTGAGGGAATACGACCAGGAGAAGAAACGAAATACGACCAGGAGAAGAAGACGGTGACGACAACCAACAGGCGCAATCGCACGGAGAACCGAGCCCGGCGGGACTACCGGCCAAGGGGGTCGGATGACAGCTCGTCGATGTTCGCGACCCTGAAGCGGACCGCGACGGAGTTCAGCGAGGACAACCTCACGGATTGGGCCGCGGCGCTCACCTACTATGGCCTGTTGTCGCTGTTCCCGGCGCTGATCGCCCTCGTCTCGATCGTCGGCCTGTTCGGCGATCCCCAGTCGACGACCCAGAAGGTGACCGACATCGTCACCCAGATCGGGCCGGAGTCCGCCGCGCAGACCTTCTCGGGCCCGATCGAGTCGATCACCTCCAACCGCAGCGCGGCCGGCATCCTGTTCGTGGTCGGCCTGGTTGTCGCGCTGTGGTCGGCGTCCGGCTACGTCGGCGCCTTCATGCGGGCATCCAACGTGATCTACGAGACGCCCGAGGGGCGGCCGTTCTGGAAGCTGCGTCCGCTCCAGATGCTGGTGACGCTGATCATGGTGATCCTGCTTGCGCTGCTTGCGCTCGCGTTGGTCTTGACGGGACCCCTCGCGGAAGCGGTCGCGGAGCCGCTGGGGATCGGCGACGCCGCGGTGACGGTCTGGGACATCGCCAAATGGCCCGTGATGCTCGCGGTGGTGGTCGTGATGATCGCGGTCCTGCACTACGCCTCTCCGAACGTGAAGCTGCGCGGGTTCAAGTGGGTCACGCCGGGCAGCATCGTGGCGGTGGTCGTGTGGCTGATCGCCTCGGCCGCGTTCGCCTTCTACGTCGCGAACTTCGGCTCCTACGACAAGACGTACGGCGCGCTCGGCGGCGTCGTGGCGATGCTGGTGTGGCTGTGGATCACCAACCTCGCGCTGCTGTTCGGCCACGAGCTGAACGCGGAGCGCGAGCGCAGCCGCGAGCTCGCCGAGGGGAAGACCCGCGCCGAGAAAGAGATCCAGCTGGAGCCGCGATCGGAGCCCAAGGAGCAACGCACGACGTGATCGACAACATGACCGAGAGGAGGCCGAGATGCTCGGCACCAAGACCGCCGCTCACGCGGCGCCTTACATGCAGCGAATGATCGACAACCGCTACGCGCAGGAGAATCTCAGCGATGGGCTCGAATCGCTGCGGGCCGCATACCGGCGCGCCTCGAAGCGACGCGTTGAGCCGACGAGGGACGAGAAGGTCCGCGAGCAGGTTCGCCAGGCAGCGCTTTCGATCACCGAAGCGGCGAGGGCGATCAAGACCGGCCGGAGCAAGCCGAAGCCGCGCTGGGGCCGGCGGGTGCTGGTGGTCGTCGGCGTGGGCGCGGCAGGCGCCGCGGCGGCGCTCGCGATCAGCGAGGAGCTTCGCAACGCCGTCCTCGGTGGCGAGGAGGGCGAGACACAGCAGAGCGACGGCGCGGCGGCGGCCGCCCCGCCCGAGAAGGCCCCGGTCTGAGCGATGAGGTTCGTCTTCGCGCCATTCAGCATCGTCGGCGGGCTGCTCGCCGGATTGGTCGCGGCGAAGGTCTTCGAGCGGATCTGGGGCCTGATCGACGACCAAGAGCCTCCCGATGCCAGGCACCGTGAGATCTCGCCGGTCAAGCTCGCGAGCGCGCTGATGCTCGAGGGGGCGATCTTCCGCCTCGTGCGAGGCGCGTTCGACCACGGGGCGCGCCTCGGCTTCAGGCGGCTCACCGGGTCGTGGCCGGGTGAGGAGGCCCCCGAGCCGGAGTAGGGCCTACCAGGCGTCGACGAGGCGGCGTCCGTCCGGCGGGCCGGCGGATCCGTCCGCCGCCACGAGCGTCGATGCGATCAGGTGCCGGGTCTCCGCCGGGTCGACCACGTCGTCGAGCTCGAACAGCGTCGCGGCGTTGAGCGCCTTGGCGCGGTCGTGCGCCGCGGCGGTCAGCTCCCGAACCCGCTGCTCACGCTGCTCCTCGTCGGAGATCTCCTCGAGCTCGCGCCGGAAGCCGAGCCGCACCGCGCCCTCGAGGCCCATCGGACCGAGCTCGGCGGTCGGCCACCCGACCGTGAGAAGCGGCTCGTGCAGGCTGCCCCCCGCCATCGCCTGGGCGCCGAGCCCGTATGCCTTGCGGAGGATCACCGCGACGAACGGGACCCGCAGGGCGGCGCCGGTTACGAACAGTCGCGAGCAGTGGCGTACGAGCCCGGTCGCCTCGGCGTCGGGGCCGACCATCATCCCCGGCGTGTCGATCAGCGACACCACCGGCAGGCCGAAGGCGTCGCACAGCTGCATGAACCGCGCCGCCTTGTCCGCTCCGTCGCTCGTGATCGCGCCCGCGAGGTGGACCGGGTTGTTGGCGATGAAGCCGAGCGGGCGGCCCTCGATCCGCCCCAGCGCGGTCACCATCCCGCGGCCGAACTCCTCGCGCAGCAACGTGACGGAGTCGGAGTCGGCGAGCGTCTCGATCACCGGCTGCACGTCGTAGGCGCGCCGCCGCCGCTCGGGGACGAGTCCGCGCAGCCTGAGCTGATCGTGCTCCTCGCCTCCCTCGACGTCGCCCTGGAAGTACGACAGCAATCGCTTCGTCGCCGCAACCGCCTCCTGCTCGTCGGCGACGCGGACGTCGACGACCCCGTTGGGCGCCTGCATCGAGATCGGGCCGACCTCGTCCGGGTCGACGCTGCCCAGACCGCCGCCCTCGATCATCGCCGGCCCTCCCATTCCCAGGGAGGAGCCCTCGGTGGCGACGATCAGGTCGGAGGCGCCGGCGATCACCGCGTTGCCCGCGAAGCAGCGCCCTGCAACGACCGCGATCCGCGGAACGAGGCCGGAGAGCCGCGCCCAGAGCGCGAACGCACGCGTCTCGAGGGCCGAGACGACGGCGATGTCGGTGTCGCCGGGGCGGCCGCCGCCGCCCTCGGCGAAGAACACGGTCGGCAGCCGCATGCGCTCGATCAGCTCGAACAGGCGGTCCTTCTTGCGGTGCCCGATCGCGCCCTGAGTGCCGGCTAGGACCGTGTAGTCGTAGGACAGCACGGCGCACGCGGCGCGGTCGCCGAACAGCTCCCCGTTGACGCGCGCGGTCCCGGCGATGAGCCCGTCCGCCGGGGTGCGCTCGAGCAGCTCACGCAGGTCGCGCCGCGCCCGCTGAGCGGCGATCGCCAGCGCCCCGTACTCGACGAAGGTGCCGGGGTCGACGAGGTCGTCGACGTCCTCGCGCGCCGTGCGCCGCCCGGCGGCGTGGCGACGCTCGACGGCGTCGGGGCGCGAGTCGTCGCGGGTCAGGGCGCGACGCTCGAGCGCCTCGGCGAGGTCCTCGCGGTCGTTGCCGGCGTCCTCCTCGGACGTCATCCGGGAGCACCGTACACGCGGCGGAGAGTGCGCTTCAGCGCCGCATCGGCCTCGTCGCGGCTCATCCGTCCCGCGCCGACCTCCTGCGCGGCGGCATGGAACAACGCCATCGCCGCGGCCGCCAGCCACCCGGTCGATAGCTCGCGGTCGAATTTCCCCTCCCGCTGTCCGCGCGCGATCAGCTCCTCGTCGCGCTCGAAGATCGGCCGGTGGAGCGCGTGGAGGTCGTCCGCGGTCCGCAGGACGAGGAAGGCGTCAATCAGCCGCGCGTGCCTCCCCAGCGTCTCCCAGCCCGCGCTTACGAGGCGGTCGAGCGCCTCGGCGGGCGGCCCGGACTCCGGTCGCGCCGCGTCGATCGCGGCGACTGCGTCCGCAAGCGCGCGCTCCTGCACCGCCTCGAGCAGAGCTCGGCGCGAGGGATAGTGGGCGTAGACCGTCTGGCGCGAGACGCCGGCCGCACGGGCGATGTCCTCGACGCTGGCGTCCGGTCGCTCGCTCAGCACTTCGACCGCCGCGTCGAGGATCGCGGCGATGCTGCGCTCGGCGTCGGCGCGGCGGTGCTCGCGGGCGCGCTGGGGCGGTCGCGCCGATGACATCAGAGTCAAAGTAGCGACCGCCCCAGATCCGCGCTAATGCGCCAACGCGGGCTGGGCGCCGCGTGCGACGTCGCCGCGGCGGAGCGCGACGATCGCCAGGAGCGCGGCTCCGAGCGAGATCGCGGCCGCCGCCCGAAAGGCGTCGCCGAAGGCCGACGTGACGACAGCCGGATCGAGGCCGGCCGCGGCCTCCAGCGTGCCAGAGCCGATCCGACTCGCCGCGATCGTCGACAGCACGGGCAGCACGAGCGCGATGCCGAGCTCGTGCGAGGTCGTCGTCAGGCCGGACACGAGTCCCGCCTCCCTCTCGCTCACGCCGGACATCGCAGTGATGAAGATGCCCGCCGCCGACAGCCCGATGCCGGCATCGAGCACCAGCATGCCGGGCAACACGTCGGCGACGAAGCTCCCGTCCGCCGGCGCCGCGGAGAGCAGAAACGCTCCGAGGGCGCCGAGCGTCATCCCGCTGGCGAGCACTGCCTTCGGCCCGAAGCGCGCGACCAGCGCACCGCCGGCGTGCGCGGCGACCACCAGCAGGATCGCTCCGGGCAGGAACTCGAGCCCGGTGCGAAGCGCGCTGTGGCCGAGGATCCCCTGCAGGTACAGGGACAGGAAGAAGAACGCCGACAGCACCGTTCCCATGCCGGCGATCATCAGGATGAGCGCGGTGACGGTGGGGCGTCGCCTGAACACGCTCAGCGTCACGAGCGGCTCTCGAGTTCGCGCCTCGACCACGGCGAACGCGCCGAGGCCGGAGGCGGCCACCCCGAACAGGCCGAGCGTCTGGGTCGATCCCCATCCTGCTGAGGGCGCCTCCACCAGCCCGTAGATCAGGGCGACAAGGCTTCCCGCGGCGAGCAGCGCGCCGCCGACGTCCACCCTGCCGCGCCGCTCGGGCACCGCGTCGGGCAGCACCCGCAGCGCCGCGAGCGCCACGGCGACCCCGACCGGCACGTTGACGAGGAAGATCGCCTTCCACCCGAGCGTCTCGGTGAGCGCGCCTCCGGCGAGGACGCCGAACGCCCCACCGCTGGCCGCAACGGCGGCCCACGCCGCGAGGGCGCGCTGGCGCTCCCGGCCATCGGGGAAGATCGCGGTGATCAGCGACAGCGCGGCGGGCGACAGCATCGCCGCGCCGCTCCCCTGCGCAGCCCTCGCAGCCAGGAGCGTCGCAACGGACGTCGCGAGCGCCGCGGCAAGCGAGGCCGCGACGAACACCGCCAGCCCGGCGAGGAAGATCCGGCGGCGCCCAAGCATGTCGGCCGCGCGACCGCCGAGCAGCAGCAGCCCCCCGAAGGCGAGCGTGTACGCGGTCACGACCCACTGCAGGTCCTCGATCGCGAAGCCGAGGTCCTCCTGGATCGACGG
>DATHVJ010000165.1:0-13182 GCA_035461345.1 Solirubrobacterales bacterium
GACGCTCGCCCGGCTGTATGCGGTCGAGAGCGGCCAGCCCGAGATCTCGACCGTGAAGCGCGACGGCCTGGTCGAGCTCTACGGCGTCGCCGACGGTCCCGGGACCGAGTACTTCCGCGTCCACTCGGGGCGCGACGCCGACCACGCCGCCGAGGTCCGCGAGCTGATCGCCCAGCGAGTCTCGCCCGAGGACGAGGACGCCGTCGTGGCGGCGGCGGAGGCCGCATTCCGCGCCAACTGGAGGCTGCTGGACGGCGTCGACGGCTAGCTCCGCCGGCGCGGCGCCGGGATGGCGCCCACCGAGTATCAGGAGTGGCGTCGAAGGCGCATCGACCGGGCGATCGGGATCGTGCTCGGGATCGTGCTCGGGGTCGCTGTCGTGATCGTGTTCGTTTTCTACGGCAGCGAGGACACGATCGACGCTCCCTCGATCGACAATGACGATCGCCCCGCGATCGAGCGCCAGGAACGCGGCCAGGGTGGCCGCTGAGGCGCGGGGGCGGTCACTTCGCCTCCATGGCACGGATCGCGGCGGCGACGCGGGCGAGATCGCGGGCGGGCACGCCCGGCTCGAGGATCAGCACGACGTTGGCGGCCCGGTAGCAGATCAGCGACGCCGCGCTCTCGCAGCGCGCGTGCTCGTCCTGCGCCGACGCAGCGTCCTCGGTGATCCTCAGCGACCCGCCACCGTGCTCGCCTGCCTCCTCGGCTGTCTCGCGGTCGCCCGCGCCTCGCTCCATCACCGCGACCCCGTACACCTCGTCGTCCCCGGCGACGGTCAGCGGCGCGCCGAGCTCGAGCGGGGCGCCGTTCCGGTTCGCCTCGGCGACGAACTCCGGCGCCGTGAACGTGCGCTCGTCCCCGCCGCAGCCGCCCGCCGCAGCGACGACGAGGGCGGCGAGCGCGATACGCGTGGCCGCCGCGACGGTGATCACCGGTCGGTCGCCAGCACCGCCGCGAGGGCGGTGGTGATCGGGACGGCGGCGATCAGGCCGATCGAGCCGACGAGGGTTCCGACCACCTCCTTCGCGATCAGCTCGGTGCTGACCGCGTCGACAAGCCCGATCTCGCCGGAGCTGAAGATCAGCAGCAGCGGGAGCGAGGCGCCCACGTAGGCGAGCACGAGCGTGTTGACGGTCGCGGACACGTGATCCCTGCCGACCCGAAGCGCGCGAGAGTACAGCTCGCGGAATCCGAGTTGGGGGTTCGCGGAGCGGAGGGCGAGCACGGTCGACGCCTGGCTCACGGTGACGTCGTCGAGCACGCCCAGCGCCGCGATCACGATCCCGGCGAGCAGCAGGCCCTCGAGCGACACGTCGGCTCCGCCCTGGAGCAGAATCGCGGCCTCCTCCGAGGACAGGCCCGTGATGTGGGCGAGGTTCGTGAACGCGAGCGCCAGCACGGCGACGAGGGCGAGGCTGACCGCCGTGCCGAGCATCGCCGCAAGGCTCTTCGCCCCAAGCCCGTGCGCCAGCGAGACCGTGGCCAGCATGATCGCGAGCGAGCCCACGATCGCGACCGCAAGCGGAGCGGAGCCGTCGAGGATCGCGGGGACGACGAAGGCGACGACCACCGCGAGGCTGATCGCGAGCCCGACCAGCGACAGCGCGCCGCGCAGGCGGCCGAACAGGACGACGAGCGCCGCGAAGACGACCGCCAGCCACACCAGCGGGCCCCGGCGCTCGAAGTCGACGAGCGTGTAGGTGGACGTCGCGGTCGGGCCGCCCTCGGCCTTCGCCACCCGGATCTCATCGCCGGGCCCCAGCTCGGGCTCCAGGCCCGTGCCGCCCAGCGGCAGGGTGGTGGGCTCACCGGCGTCCGGTCCGCTCGCGATCCGCACCTCGGCCGTGCCGCACTGCCCGGCTTGGGGCGGCGGGCAATCCTCGTACGTCACGGACGTGACCTCGGCGCGCTCGGTCTCCGCGGCGAGCCCCTCGCTCACCGGCGCGTCGACGCCCCCCGGCCACATGACGACGATCGCGATCAGCGTCCCCGCCGCGAGCAGCGCTATGACGACGGAGAACGCCCTGGCGGCCATCGCGGCGCCAGGCTAGCGCCGCGGCCGGAGGGAGTCGGCGATCAGCTCCGCGTCGCGACGCAGCATCTCCTCGTAGCTTCCGGCGCTGCCAGGGGACTCGACGAGCAGCCCGTACTCCACCTCGACCCCGGCTTCCTCCGCGACGACCCGCAGCGCCTCGGGATCGTCTCCCTCCTGCGCGAAGACAGCGGGAACGCCGGTCGCCCGCACCGTGCGCTCGACGTCGCGAAGCCGCGCGGCGCTTGCCTCCGCCTCGGCGCCGGTCGCGGGAAAGGCGGTCGCGGCGACGCCGAGGCCGTAGCGGTCGGCGAAGTACCCCAGTGAGTCGTGCGAGGTGACGAGCTCGCGATCAACCGGCGGCACCGCGGCGACGGCGTCGGCGATCTCACGGTCCAGCGCCCTCAGCTCGCGGACGTAACCCCGCGCACGCCGCCGGTAGGCGTCCGCGTGCTCCGGATCGGCCTCGCCGAGCGCGTCCGCGAGCGACGCGATCGCGGCGGCGACCCGCGTCGGATCCATCCACACGTGCGGATCGTCCCCGCGTCCGGCGGTGTGCTCGGTCAGCTCCCACGTCGGCGTGTCGAGCTCGTCGAGCGGGATCCCCGCCTCGAGCCCCGACCCGTTCGCCACCACGAGGTCGGCCTCCTCGAGCGCCTGGCGATCCTGGGCGCTGAGCTCGAAGTCGTGAGGGCTTGCCCCGTCGGGCACGATCTGCGTCACCTCGGCATCCGGTCCGGCGACGCTCTCGGCGATGTCCGCCGTCACCCCGGTCGTGGCGGCGACGGAGGTCGAGCCGCCACCGTCGTCCGAGCCGCACGCTGCGAGCGCCGCGGCCGCCGCGGCGAGCGCCGCCGACGCCGCCGCAACCCGTATCTTGGTCGAGGCGAGGCTCACGAGAATGAGAATCATTATCATATACGCCCGGTGACCGCGGACGCCTGGAGTGACACGGCTCGGCGAGCGATGGGCGGCGAGGGCCATCGGATCGGCGGGGCGAGGGAGGCCGTGGTCGAGCTTCTGGCGCGCCAGGACTGCTGCCTGTCGGCGCAGCAGATCGCGGACCGGCTGCGCTCGCAGGGAAGCGGTGTCGGGATCGCGAGCGTGTACCGCACGCTCGATCTGCTTCACGGCCTGGGGCTGGTTCAGCGCGTGGACGTCGGTGAGGGAGGGCAGCGCTACGAGCCGATCGTCCCCGGCGGCGAGCACCACCACCACGCGGTGTGCGACTCGTGCGGAGAGGTGACCGCGTTCGACGACCCCCGGCTCGAGCAGGCGATCGAGCGCGTCTCCAGCCGGCTGGGACATGCGGCAAGCGGCCACGACGTGGTGATCCGCGGCACGTGCACGCGCTGCGAGCATCGGCAGGCGGGGCGGCGGCGCGCGTCGTGAACGGCCCGGCCACCGCCGCCCTGACGGCCCGCGGGCTCGACGTGAGCTTCGCGGGCACGCCGGCGCTCGTCGAAGTCAGCCTTCGGATCCCGTCGGGCGCCCGCGTCGCCGTGCTGGGTCCCAACGGAGCCGGCAAGAGCACCCTGTTCGGGGCCGCGGTCGGCCTCGTCGCGCCCGACCGCGGCTCGATCGAGCTTCACAGCAGCCGCGTCGCCTTCGTGCCCCAGCACCTCGACGTCGACCCGACGTTCCCGGTGACGGTCGCTGACGTCGTGCGCATGGGGCGCTACGGCGACCTCGGCTGGTGGCGCCGGTTCAGCACCCGCGACCGACGCCTTGTCGCGGACGCAATCGAGGTGCTGGGGATCGAGTCCCTGGAGCGCCGGCGGTACGGCACGCTGTCGGGCGGCGAGCGCCAGCGCGCGCTGCTGGCACAGGCGGTCGCGCAGGACGCCGAGATCGTGCTGCTGGACGAGCCTTTGACCGGAGTCGACGTGCCGACCCAGGAGGCGATCCGGGAGCTGCTGCGGCGCTGGCACCGAGCCGGGCGCACGGTCGTCGTCGCCACCCACGACCTGGCCAGCGCGACCCGCGATTACGACCTCGTTCTGTGCCTCAACCGGCGCGTGGTCGCGTTCGGCCCCCCCGACGTCGCAACGACGGAGGAGGTCCTGTACGAGACCTTCGCCGGCCGCATCGTTCGGGTCGGCGGGCTGATGGTGGACGTCTCCGAGCACCACCACGTGGAGTGAGGCTCCGATCGAGTTCCTGATCGAGCCCTTTGAAGCCGAGTTCGTCCGCACCGGGGCGATCGCCGCCGCGCTCGTCGGGGTGCTGTGCGGGGTGGTCGGGTCCTACGTGATCCTGCGCGGGATGGCGCTGATGGCGGACAGCCTCGCGCACGGCGTGCTTCCGGGGATCGCGGTCGCGTTCGCGCTCACGGCGGACGCCGCGGGCGGCGAGCCCGACCGGCTGGCGATCGCGCTCGGGGCCCTCGTCGCCGGGCTGCTGACGGCCGCGGCGACGAACGTCGTGCTCCGCCGCAGCCCCGTCCGCGCCGATACCGCGGCCGCGGTCGTGTTCGTGTTCATGCTCGCGCTCGGCGTCGTCCTGATCTCCCGCGTCGAGGGCTACTCCGTCGACCTGACCGCGTTCCTGTTCGGCGACGTGCTCGGGGTCGGAGGGGGGGAGGTGGCGGCGAGCGCGGTCGCCGTCGTCGCGGTGGTCGCGGTGGTCGCTCTCCTGTACAGGCCGTTCCTGCTGGTCTCCTTCGACCGCCAGCGCGCCGCGGCCGCCGGCATCCCGGTCGACCGGTTCGAGCTGCTGATGCTGGTCGTCGTCACGGTCGCGGTCGTGATCGGGTTCCAGGTGGTCGGGGCGCTGCTCGTCCTCGGGCTGCTGATGGCCCCGCCCGCCGCGGCGGCGCTGCTGACGAGACGGCTCCCGGCGATGATGGCCCTCTCTGCGGCGATCGCCGCCGCCAGCGCGCCGCTCGGGCTGCTGCTCTCGTGGCACCTCGACCTCGCCGCCGGGGCGTCGATCGTCCTGGTCGCCGTGAGCGCCTTCGTGCTGCTGCTGGTCGTGCGCCCGGCCGTGGAGTGATCGGGCGCCCTGGGCCCTACGAAATACTTGCCGAGATGGAGATCCCGCTCGCACACGCCGGGCACTGGGCCCTGTACGTCCTGTACGCCGTCCCGGTGCTCGTCGTGCTCGCGTCGATCGCCGTGACGATGGTTCGGCAGCGACGCGAGGATCGGCACCGCAGCGAGTAGGGGCCTACAGCTCCTCGGCGACCCGCGGCGCGGCGCGGCTGAAGACCCACACCCCGGCGACGCAGATCGCGACGAAGATCGCCGTCGGCGCGATCATGTGGATCCAGCCTCCGACGGCCTGGACCGCGGTCGGCGCGGTCGGGTCGATGATCCAGTGGCGGACCTGGGCGAAGAAAGGGGTCAGCGGGTTGATCGCCATCACGCTCTGGTATGGCTCCAGGGTCGGCACGACCTCGGGGTCAAACGGGTACAGGATCGGGCTGCCGTAGAACAGCGCCGCCGCAACCACCGACCACATGATCGCTATGTCGCGGAAACGCACGTACAACGACGACAGCAGTAGCGACGTCGCCGAGGTGAGCACGAACAGGATCGCGATCAGGAGCGGGAGGAATAGCCACGTCCACGTCGGGTCGACACCGTAGACGAGCAGGAAGATCACCACCGCGATCAGGTTCATGCCCAGGTTGAGGAAGCTGGTGAGGACCGTCGCCATCGGGATCACGAGGCGGGGGAACTGGGTCTTGCGCACGATCGCCTCCTGGCCGACGACCGAGGTGACCGCGTTGTTTGTCGCCTCCTGGAAGAAGCCGATCAGGACGATGTTGAGCAGCAGCATCACCGGGTAGTTCGGCACCGTCGAGCCGAGCCGGAAAATCTTCGTGAAGACGAACAGCAGCACGGCAAACAGGAGCAGCGGCCTGACCAGCGACCACACGTAGCCGAGCACCGTCCCGAAATAGGTCTTCTTGAACTCCGTCACCGAGATCAGGTACAGGAGCTCGAAAAATCGCTTCCAGCCGCCCCCGACGGCCGAGGGGCCGCGGACGTCACTCAACGCCACCTCGCCGCCCGGGTCGTTCAATGGCTCAAGTGGCGTCGGGGGCGACATCGACATCCGCGTCCACCGAGACCAGCCCGCGCCTCGGCGTCGTGCCGAAGACCACGAAGTCGAGGACGTCGATTGCGTGAAGCGCCAGGTCGCCCGGGTTGCGCAGCCGCGCCACCCAGGACTTGAGGAAGTAGCGGCCCGGCATCAGCGGGTTCTGGATCGTGCCTCCGATCCGCACCCGCTGGCCCTCCACGAGCCTGTCCGGTTGTCCTTCCTCGAGGCGAAGCCGTCTGTTAAAGGCAAAGACCTCGAGGCCGTCGGCGCTGTAGCAGTGGAAGCCGAACGAGGGCTGCTCGAGGTCGCGCAGGGCCTCGAAAGCGGCGCCGAACCGGATCGGCTCACCGATCTCGATGTTGGTGACGCGCTCGCCGGCGCCGTTCTCGAGCCACGACTCGACGAGCCGGACGTGGATATCCGGGACGGCCACCCGCTTGGCGGCACCCGAATCTCCATCCGCTCCGGCGAAGTTCAGCCGCAGGTACTGGCGCTGCACGTGCTCCGGCTCGCCGATGTGGACGAGCTCACCATCGTGCAGGAGAAGCGCCCGGTGGCAGAAGTTCTCGACCGCGGTCATGTCGTGGGTGACGAGCACGATCGTCCGGCCGGCGTTGCGCATCTCGTGGAAGACGTCCCTGCACTTCTGCTGGAAGGCGGCGTCCCCAACGGCCAGGACCTCGTCGATCAGCAGGATCTCGGCATCGGACTGGAGCATGACCGAGAACGCGAGCCGGACCATCATCCCCGACGAGTAGTTCTTCAGCTTGAGGTCGGCGAACTCCTCGAGCTCGGCGAAGTCGAGCACCGCGTCGACCCTGCGGCGGGCCTCGCGCTGCGACAACCCCATCATCACGCCGTTGAGGACGATGTTCTCGCGCGCGCTGACATCGGGATTGAACCCGACGCCGAGCTCGATGAACGGAGCGGGGCGGCCGGCCATGCGGATCGTTCCGGCGTCGGCGCGATAGATGCTCGCGAGGATCTTCAGCAGCGTGCTCTTTCCGGAGCCGTTTCGACCCACGATGCCGAAGAACTCACCCTGCCGGATCTCGAACGAGACGTCTCGAAGCGCCCGAAGCTCGCGGTACTCGACGCGGGCGAACGGATGGACCATGCGCTCCTTGAACGAGTCGATGCGGTGGCTGGGAATCCTGAACGTCTTGTCGATCCCGCGGGCCTCGATCACGACCGGGGCATCGACGGGTCGGACAACGCCGGCCTGCTGCCCGGGCGCCTCGGTTGCGGTGTCGGTGGACGAAGGGATCGCCATGGTCGAGGGGGTTCGCCCCATTCGGGAAGACGAGTCGCCGCCTAGTCGGTTGTAGGCTAGCCGTCTGCGCGGGTGCGCAGGGACACCCGGCAGCGTGGCCGGCGCCGGTCAGCGCAGGGCACGCCAGCGGCGCAGTCGCCTCTGGTCGAAGCTCCCGGGAGGCGGCAGGCTCGCATCGTGAGCCGACCCCGCGGGCGTCCGGCGGCCGCGCGTCCGCAGCCCGACGAGGTGGCGCCACAGGATCCCCTTCGCCAGGTGCACCTCCGCTCCGAGCGTTTCGCCGCGTCCGAACGCGGCTCGCAGCGGGCGTGCCGCCAGCCACGCAAAGCCGAGAAGCGAGCGTTCGCCGGTCACGATCCGGGACAGCGTTCGCCGCTTGCGCCGGGGGATGCGCGACGACCCGCGCACGCGGAGGACCTCGGCCTGGAGTGCCAGCGTCACGTATCCATGGAAGTAGGCGGCACGCCACCCCGTGAACGCCTCGCGCACGGCATGAAGCCGGCGGCGCACCGCCCCGCGAAGCTCGTCGGGCGACGCCTCGGCCTCGCCCACCATCTTGCCCTGCACCGCATGGCGGTGTTGGACGTAGTCGTAAAGGGGGCGATCGACGTACGACAGCTCGCCGATCGTCATTGCCACGACGCTCAGCCAGTGGTCGTGGAAGAGGTCGCCCGGAGCCTGCGGGAAGGGAAGCGCGAGGTCGACGACCTCGCGGCGCATCAACGACGCGGCCCCCGGGACCGTGTTGGCGATCAGCATCGAGGCGTAGTTGGTGTGGTTATTGCGCCGCCGCTCCCACAGGCTGGCGGCGAGAACGCGACCGCTGGCGTCGACGAGCCGGGTGTCGCTGTAGGCGAGCTGGGCGCCGGAGATCGCACGCCGAAGCACCTCGAGCTTGCTCGGGTACCAGCGATCGTCCTGGTCGCACAGCGCAACGAACGCGGCCTCGGCGGGGACCATCCGCAGCGCGCGCTCGAAGTTTCGGTAGAAGCCGAGATTCGTGTCGGATCGAGAGACCACGAACCGGGGATCGCCCCCGACCGTCGCCTCGATCTGCTCGTAGCTCTCGGGGGCCGAGCAGTCGTCGCTGATCAGGCATACCCAGTCGGTCTCCGTCTGGGCGCGGATCGAGTCGATCTGGGTGCGGAACAGATCTGGCTCGGGGTCGAACGTGGCCATGCAGATCGCGATCATTCCGGCAGCTCCGCCGTGGGCGGGAGCAGCGGCCGGCTCGACCACCTCGATCCGCCCCAGCGTCGCAGCCGCGACTCGCCCGTCGGCGAGCGTCCCCTCGAGCCCGAGCTCGATCGCGCCCGACTCCGTCCGAGCCTCGATCGGGACCGTCGCCCAGAAGCCGCTGCGGTAGCAGCGAACCTCCGGGTCCGGGTCCGAATCACGGTCCGTCGCCCTCGCGCCTCCCGAGCCCACCTGCAGGGCCGGATGGAGCTCCCTGAACAGGTCGAGCCTCGGCATGCGATACGCCGTCGGCGCCTGGCGCCGGCCGTCGACGACGAGCTCGAGCTGACGGATGTCCTCGTGGCGATGAAAGCAGCTGCCGAGGCAGAAGATCGCCGTCGCGCGACCCACGGGCAGGAGGGGTGGCAGGGGGGTGTCGAGCCGGAGTTGGAGGTCCGTGTGGCTGACCGTCGCTCTCCCCGCCTCTGCCGAGGTAGCGAACACCGCGGAACCTTAGGCGATTCAGGCCTCCCGGTATGTTCTCCGGACGGGCGACCAATGGCAGCGGAAGAGCCAGCATCGACAGCTCACCCCCGCGAGCGGGGCAGCGATCAGGAGCACCCAAGCGAGGAATCGTTCCGGACCGCTCACCTCAAGAGCGGGCCCGATCGGGAGATCCGTGCGGCGCGCCCACGCCCCGACGTCGAGTCCATGCGCGCGGCCTACCTCGAGTTGCTGAAGCTGTCGCTGTGCGACCTGACGGGCGCCTCGACGCTGTCCGTGACGAAGAGCGGCCACGGACGAGAGACCGACGGGCCGATCTTCTCGCGCGAGCTCGCAGGCGCCGAGCTGGGATTGCGTGCCAAGGGCGTCGACTGGCCGTGGAGCGGGCTGACGATGGTGGGCCTGATGCGGCTCGACGACCTCCAGCGCTGCATAGAGTCGGTCGTCGCCGAGGACGTCGACGGGGACCTGATCGAGGCCGGCGCATGGCGAGGCGGGGCATCGATCCTGATGCGGGCGACGCTCGACTCGCTCGGCGCCGACGAGCGGACAGTCTGGGTGGCTGACTCGTTCCGGGGTCTTCCCCCGCCCGATCACGAGCGGTTCCCCGAGGACCACGAGCTCGATCTCAGCCGCCTGGATTACCTCGCGGTCCCGGTCGACGAGGTGCGGGCGTATTTCGCGCGCTTCGGGTGCGAGCACGGGGTCCGCTATCTCGAGGGCTTCTTCGGCGACACGCTGCCGACGCTGCGCGACCACCGGTGGTCGGTCGTGCGGCTCGACGGGGACACGTACGAGTCGACGTGGGTGGGTCTCGACTCCCTGTACCCGGGTCTGTCCGCCGGCGGTCACGTGATCGTCGACGACTACCTGCTGATCGATGAGTGCCGCCGGGCGGTCGACGACTACCGCCGCGAGCACCGGATCACGGAGCAGATCGAGGAGGTCGACTGGAACAGCGTCCGGTGGCGGCGCGAGGAGGCACCCCGCCGCGGCAACGGCCGCCGCGCCGAGCCGGCCGCCCCGGTGACCGCGGGGGCGCGCGGCGACGTGCGCCGCCACGGACGAGCTCGTATACCAACGGAGCGCGAGCTGGAGCTCGAGCGCCAGGTGGCCGCCCTGCGCAGGGGCAGGTGGCCGATGCGCTGGGTGCGTCGAGCGACGGCGAAGCTCAGAGGGGATAGGTGACGGCTCCCGAGGACCTGCCTGCGGGAAGCATCGACGCGCCCGCGGGGGGATCGACCGTCGAGCGGGGCCAGGTTCTGGCCTCCGGCTGGGCGCTCGGCTCGGCGGGGCCGCTCGACTCCCTGCTCCTCGTCGTCGACGATCGCGCCGCGACTCCGACCAGACCCGCGTTCAGCCCCTTGGAGGTGGCGACGAGGTACGCGGACGTTCCGCGCTCCGGCCACGGAGGCTGGGACGCGATCGTCGACCTTCGAGGCGTCGAGGGCCCGACCGCGAAGCTCGCCCTCGTAGGACGGACGGCGGACGGGATGCTGATCGAGCTCGATGCCGTCCAGGTCGCGGTCGAGCCCTACGCGCACCGTGCCGCGCGGGGGGCGGTGTTCACGATCGTCCAGAACGAGCCGACGTTCCTGCCCCTGTGGCTGCGGTACTACTCGCGCCACTTCGACCCTGCGAACATCTACGTGCTCGACCACGGGAGCACTGACGGGAGCACCGACGGGCTCAAAGGGTGTCACCTGGTCGAGGTGCATCGCGATCGTAGCTTCGACCACGCGTGGCTGAAGGGCACGGTGGAGGACTTTCAGGCCTTCCTGCTGCACTCGTACGATGCGGTCCTGTTCGCGGAAGCCGACGAGTTCGTGGTCCCGGATCCGGACCGGTATCGGGGCCTGGCGGCGTATATGGACGCGCTCGAAGCCCCGGCTGCATGTTGCACGGGCTACAACGTCGTCCACTATCCAGAGGAGCCGCCGCTGCGCTTCGGCGAGCCGATTCTCCGGCAACGCCGCTGGTGGCACCCTGCCCGGCGCTGGTACTCGAAGCGGGTGCTCGCCAGGGCGCCGCTGTCGTGGCACTACGGGTTCCACGACGAGCTCAATGCACCGTTCATCGATCCTGACCCGGCCCTGTACCTGATCCATCTCCATCGGGTCGACTACGACTACTGCCTCGCGCGCCACCGCTCGGTCACCGAGCGGCGGTGGTACGAGGGGGATCGGCGGCGCGACCTGGGTCGCCACTACCGGATCGTCGACCCGGAGGAGTTCCGCGACTGGTTCTTCAGCGGCTACGACCTCGAAGGCACCGAGCGCGAGCCGATCCCGGAACGGATCAGGGCCACGTTCTGACTGACTGGGTTCGAGGCCGCCGCTCGACCTGTGCCCGATCGGTTATCCCGCGTTGCGAGCGAACGCCCACACCTGGAGCGGGAAGTCGGGTTCGTTACGCAGCGAAAGCCATGGGCGGCGCGCCGACCAGCGGTTGAAGTTCCCCACCACGCATTGACGGTTGCCCCAGGAGCCAACCTTCGTGACCTCCAGACCCGCTCGCTCGAGCAATGCCCGCAGGCCCCGCGGCGTGAACCGCCAGTAGTCACCCATCCCGAACAGCGGCAGCTCGTGCACCCGGACCAGGAACGGGGTCGAGACGATCACGTGGCCGCCCGGATTGCACAGCTCGCGCAGGTTGACCGCCGCGGTGCACGGATCGACGACGTGCTCGAGCACCTGCTCGCAGATCACGACGTCGAACCGGCGTTGCTCTTCGAGCGGGGCGCAGACGTCGAACTCCGGGTACACGAGCGACGAGTACTGCTTCCAGGGTTTGCCGACATGCGTTTCGCCGCTGATCTCGGCGGCGGTGCACCGCGTCGGGTCCAGCGATGCTATGTGATCGTTTACCGCCTTGTTGAGGACGATCCGCTGCCAGTGGCGCCCCGGATCTGCACCGCCGTCGGGGAAGACGAGCGCGCCGCCGGCCGCGGCCACGCGGCGTGGCAGGCGGCGGAGTCGGCCGATCCTCCGCTTGACGGAACCGCCGGCGCTCATCCGGCGCCGGGCTTCGACGGCCGCAGCTCGCCTGTCAGGTGCGAGGCCGCGTCAGCGGCGAGTGGCATAGAGCATCCTTATCGGCGTTCCGAGCCACGCTGGATCCTGCTCGATGCTGACCGAGAACCCGCGCTTGCCGAGCATCCTCGCGACCCTCGCGCCCCGGCCGTGCTGATCATGCACCTCCGCGACCACCTGCCGGATCCGCGGCCAATCACTCTCCGCGATTCCTCGCAGGACGTCGAGTTCGGCCTTCTCGACGTCGACCTTCAGCAGGTCGACATGATCGAGCGACTCCTCTCGGAACACGGACGAGAGCGTACGGAGTTCGCACTCGAGCGTGACGGACTCGTAACGACCCGCGATCTCCCGTTCCGCCTCCGGGCCGGACTTGCCCGTGTTGCGCATGTAGGTGAGCACGTGCATGCGGCTCTCGTCCGGATCCGCGTATAGCCCCGACATCGCGTCGGCGTTCGGGTAGTAGGTGATCAGCGATCTGCCACTGGAGGAGGAGAGGCCGTAATTGTGCCCAACGCAGGCTGGGAAGTGCCTCAGGTTCCGGGACAGCAGCCTGAAGATAGGGCCGACCGGCTCGAAGCTGTGCACCAGCCCCGCTCCGCACGCAGAGGCGAAGAAGGCCGCTGCGACACCGATGTTGGCACCGACGTCCAGCACTACGTCGCCCTCGCGGACGTTGACGCCGTCCCGAAGATAGGTCCGCTCTCCGACGATCTCGGCGAGCTGGAACATCAGCTGCGAGGGGTCGTCATGGTGCAGCAGTCGAGCCAGCGCCTCTACCCGACGCGCTTGCAGGTCACCGTCCGCCAATTGCGTTTTCAGACTACATCGCCTCGCCACCGCGCCGGTGTGGCGCTCGCCGCTCGCCGGGCGGGATGCTGGACAATCCAGGCCCGATGTTCCTCTTCGGCACCGCAGTAACCGACCTCGAGACCTACGACCGCTGCGCGGCGCCCGGCATCCGGCTCGCCGCGGAGCCCGACTCCGACGTCGTGGCGCACCAAAGCGCCGGGTCCCTGTTTCGCAACTACAACCTGCTGCTCGACCAGGCCGCGGCGCGCGAGGGCCTCGAGGCGCTGGTGCTCGTGCACCAGGACGCCGAGATAGTCGAC
>DATHVJ010000166.1:0-8168 GCA_035461345.1 Solirubrobacterales bacterium
CTACCTGCAGCGGGATCAGCCCGAGGGCGTGCCGCCGCTCGAGTTGACCGGCGAGCGCACGCTCCCCGACGTGCCCGAGGAGAATTACTGGTTCCAGCGCCACCTGACGGTCTACGAGTGGATCGCCGAGCGCTGCCGGGACCTGCGCGTCGTCGACCTCGCCACCGGGGAGGGCTACGGCGCCGACGTCCTCGCCCGCACCGCCGCCGAGTTCGTCGGGCTAGACGCCAACCCCGAGGCGCACGAGCATGCGCGGCTCCGCTACCGACGGCCGAACCTGCGCTTCGAGCGCGGCCTGGTCGAGGAGTTCGCGGGCCCATGCGACGTGGTCACGTTCCTGCAGACGATCGAGCACATCGAGGACCCGGATGCGCTGCTCGATCGGATCGCCGCCGCCGCCCCGGTGGCCTACATCTCGACGCCCAACCGGCTCACGCTCGCCCCGCCCGGCGCCGAGAAGTCCGGCAACCCGTGGCACCTGCGCGAGTACACGCTGGACGAGTACCGCGAGCTGCTCGACCCGCACTTCTCCGAGGTCGAGATCCTGGGCCTGTTCCACGCGCGCAAGCTGCGGGTCCATGAGCTCGCGATCCGGCTCGGCTGGGACCAGGTCCACCGCGCGGCCCGCATCACGCGGCCGTTCTACGACCGCTTCGTGCCCGCGATCTCGGCCTCGGACTTCGCCCTGCGCGAGGAGAACGTCGACTGGGCGCTCGACTTCATCGCGATCTGCCGTGCGTGAGCCGCTCGGCGACTTGGCGGTCGTCCTGCACTCCCACATGCCGTACGTCGAGGGGTTCGGGACGTATCCGTTCGGCGAGGAGTGGCTGTTCGACGCCTTCGCGCGTTCCCACGTGCCGGTCCTCGACGTCGCCCACGACGTGACGCTGTCGGTGAGCCCGGTGCTCGCCGACCAGCTCGAGGCGCCTGGTGTCGTCGATCGGATGCGGGCGTTCCTCGCTGAGCACCGGGTCGCCGCAGCCGAGCGCGACGCCGCCGGCGGGGGAGAGCTGGCGGCGGCGGCCGCCGCGGAACTCAGCCGCCACCGCCGCGCGCTCGAGCGCCTCGACGAGCTCGACGGCGACCCGCTCGAGGCGTTCCGGGTCGCCCGGCGCGACCGCCGGGTCGCGCTGATTGCCTCCGCCGCGACACACGCCGTGCTCCCGCTCGTCGCCACGGAGGCGGGACGGCGGCTGCAGCTCGACACCGGCCTGCGGTCCCATCGCCGGCGCTTCGGCCCGCCCGCCGGTCTGTGGCTTCCCGAATGCGCGTACGTGCCTGGCCTCGAGGAGGCGTTGGCCCGTTCGGGGGTGGAGCGGTTCTGCGTCGACCTCAGCGCCCACGAGCCGCCGCTCGACTCGTTTGCGCCCGCGAGGACGCGGTCGGGGCCGCTCGCGTTCGCGATCGACTGGGAGGCGGTGTCGCTCGTCTGGTCCGCGCGCGGCTACCCGTCGCGGCCGGAGTACACCGAGTATCACCGCCTATCGCCAAACGGGATCCGGCTGTGGGCGGTGTCCGGCTCTCCCTACGACCCCGGCGCGGCAGCCGCGGCCGTCGAACGCGACGCGACGGAGTTCGCCGACCACATCGCCGCCCGGCTCGGCGAGTTCCGTGCCCGGCGGGGCGCCGAGGGCGTCGTCATGTTCGCGATCGACACCGAGCTGCTCGGGGATTGGTGGAGCGAGGGCCCGGAGTGGCTCTCCCACGTGCTGAGGCTCGCCCCGGAACGCGGGATCCGCCTCGTCACGCTCCCCGAGGCGGATCGCCGGCACCGGGGCGAGGAGCGGCCCCTTCACCCCTCGAGCTGGGGTGAGGGCAAGGACTTGCGGACGTGGGACGCGCCCCGGGTCGCCGACATCACATGGGCGGCGCGGCGCCTCGAGCTGCGGCTGCTGGCCGCGCTCGGCCGCGGGCTGGGTCGCGACGCGGGCGAGCGCGCCGCGCGCGAGCTGCTCGCGCTCCAGGCGAGCGACTGGGCCTTCCTCGACTCCAGGCGCCAGGCGGGCGACTACCCCTATCGGCGGGCCGTGAACCACGCGGAATCCCTGCTCGAGGCCATAGACTCCGGCGAGCCGCCGGACCCTCGCATGCGCAACCTGGCCCCCGACCTCTGCCTCTCGTCCCTGCTCGAGCCGTAGCCGCGAACGCCTCCGGTTTGGCCGCGTCCAGATGACCCGAGCGCTGATCCTCTCCTGGGAGTACCCGCCGCTGATCGAGGGCGGGCTCGCGCGCCACGTCCGCAAGCTGTCGGAGAGCCTCGCCGAGCTGGGGACCGAGGTCCACGTGCTGACGCGCGGCGGGGAGGAGTCTCCGCCGGAGGAGGTCGCCGGCGGCGTCGCCATCCACCGCGTGCGGGAGCCGACCCGGCCGCGCGATCTGGGCGAGTTCGTCGCCTGGGTCGAGCACATGAACGCCGACATGCTGGCGGCGGGCGTCGAGCTCGGGGACCGGTTCGAGTTCGACCTGGTCCACGGCCACGACTGGCTCGTCGCCGCCGCGTGCGACCACCTCGCACGGCGGTTCGGGGCACCGCTGGTGACGACGATCCACGCCACCGAGTACGGCCGCCACCAGGGATGGGTCGAGGTCCATCCGCAGTCCTACATCCACGGGGTCGAGCGCTGGATCACGAACCGGTCGGATCGCGTGATCGCGTGCTCGTACTACATGCGCGAGCAGGTCGCCGACATCTTCGGGGTCGAGGAGGAGCGCGTCGGCGTGATCCCGAACGGGATCGACCCCGGCGAGCTGCGGCCGCACGACGGCCCGGCCCTGGAGCGGCTGCGGGCCGACTTCGCCGAGCCGCACGAGTCCCTCGTTCTGCTGGTCGGCAGGCTCGTGTACGAGAAGGGCTTCCAGATCGCGCTCGAGGCGATGCCGACGCTGATCGAGCGCCTCCCCGACACGCGCTTCCTCGTAGCCGGCTCCGGCACCCACGAGCAGGAGCTGCGCAGCCAGGCCGCGGAGCTGGGGCTCGGCGACCATGGCACGTTCCTCGGCTGGATCGGCGACGACGTGCTGCACTCGCTGTACCGGATCGCAGACGTGTGCGTGGTGCCGTCGATCTACGAGCCGTTCGGGCTCGTCGCGCTCGAGGCGATGGCGTCGGGGTGCCCGTGCATCGTCGCCGACACCGGCGGCCTGCGTGAGGTCGTCCCCCACGAGCAGGTCGGTCTGCGCTTCCGGGCGGGAGACGCCGACGATCTCGTCGAGGTCACCGCCCGGGTGCTGTCGGACGGCACGCTCGGCGAGCGGTTGGTGTCCGAGGCGCACGATCACGTGCGCCGCTTCGACTGGCTCGACGTCGCCGAGCGCACCGCCGCCGCCTATGAGGAGCTGATCGCGCCGCGGCTCTCGGTGCGAAGCGGCCGGGCGACCGGCTAGAGGATCCCTACTCCCGCCGCGGCTCCTCGCGGATCACCTCGGCCGCGTCCTTGTCGTCGCGCAGGCCCTTGAACGAGGGGTGGCGCAGCGTGGCGGCGGACGTCCACTCGTTGAACTCGATCTCCGCGACCAAGCGCGGCTCGACGAACACCGTCTCGCGCGGCGGCTGGCGCCCCTCGAACGGGCTGTCGTCGCGGTGCAGCGGCTCCATCAGCTCGGAGAGCCGGCGCAGGTCCTCCTCGGTGAATCCGGTGCCGACCTTGCCCGCGTAGCGCAGGCCGCGCTCTCCGTCGTCGGGCTCGTGGTAGCCGACGACGAGCGCTCCGATCATCTCCTCGCGCCGACCCTTGCCCGGCAGCCAGCCGCCGATCACGATCTCCTGGGCGCGGACGTTCTTGACCTTGATCCATTCCCTCGTCCGCCGTCCCGGGACGTAGGCGCTCTCGAGCCGCTTGGCGATGATCCCCTCGAGGCCCTGCCTGCGGCTGGCGTCGAGCAGACCCTTGCCGTCGCCGCGGTGGTAGGCGGGCGTCTGCCAGCTCGGCCCCTCGAGCCCCAGGGCCTCGAGTTCCTCGCGTCGCCGTTCGTAGGGCAGTTCCATCCTCGAGCGTCCCTCGAGGTAGAGGAGGTCGAAGACCATGTAGGTGACGGGGATCCGCTTCGCGCGCCGGCGGATCTCGCTGTCGGAAGTCAGGTGCATGCGGCGCTGGAGGCGCTGGAAGCTGGGACGGCCGTCGTCGTCGAAGGCGACGATCTCGCCGTCGAGCACGACCTCGCGAGAGCCGAGCTGGCGTCCGATCGCGCGCAGCTCCGGGTACTGGGATGTGACGTCGCGAAGGTTGCGGCTCTCCAGCGTCACGCGGCCGCCGGAGCAGTACGTGATCGCGCGCACCCCGTCCCACTTGATCTCGTAGCCGTACTCGCGATCGGCGCTCGGGAGGGTGCCCAACGTCGCCTTCATCGGCTCGACGTGCTCAGGCATCGGCTCACGCTCGGGGTCGGCCGGGTCCATGCGATGGATCATCCAGTTGTCGTCGCGGGTCTGGAACAGCGCGTAGCGGCCCCGGGCGCGCTCGCCGTCGAGGCGCACGACGACCTTTGCGGGCTCGAACTTCTCGGCCTCGTAGGTCCCCCGATCCCAGATCCGGACCTCGCCGGCGCCGTACTCGCCCGTCGGGATCTCGCCCTCGAAGTCGATGTAGTCGAGCGGGTGGTCCTCGGTGTGGACTGCGAGCCGGTTCTCGCCCGGGTCGGGGGGCAGGCCACGGGGCAGGGCCCACGACACCAGGACGCCGTCGCGCTCAAGCCGCAGGTCCCAATGCAGGCGACGTGCGTGGTGCTCGTGGACTACGAACCGCGCCCCCGCGCCGTCGGGGTCTCCATCCCCGCTCGGCTCGGGCGTGCGATCGAACTTGCGCTTGTCGCGGTACTCGCGAAGCTTGCGCGCGGCCATGCGGAGATCATCCCGCGCGCGGCGTGAGGCCGGGCGGCCGGGACCGGCTGAGGAATCCCCTCAGGAGCCGCCCTCGCCCGAGGCCGGCGCCCCGCCGTGACGATGGTGGGAGCGGGCGCGGGTCCGCGGCGTTCCCTTCGCCCCCGCCGGGCTCTCGCCGGAGCGCTTGACCCCGGCGGCCAGCAACGCCCCCAGGCCGGCTATCGCGGCGATCACGAGCGCGATCAACGGGCGAGGCCAGGAACGCCGCCGCGACCACGACCAGCACGACCCCGATCCACAAGAACGTCGTCAGGAACCAGTATCCGTACATGTGATCCCACTACCCGCGCGGATGCCCGACAAACCGTTTGAGCGCACGCGGCACGGGTAGGTGGGCCGGGCGATGACACGCTTCTTCTACGGCGCGGCACACGAGCAGTTCGCCCCCAGCGAGTTGGTGGCGCAGGCGATCGCCGCCGAAGGGGCCGGTTTCGACGGCCTCGCGTGCAGCGATCACCTCCAGCCCTGGTGGGAGCCGGGTGAGTCCGGCCACGCCTGGGTGTGGCTCGGCGCGGCCGGCCACGCCACGACCCGGATCCCGCTTGGGACCGGCGTCACCGCCCCCGTGCACCGCTACCACCCGGTGGTCGTCGCCCAGGCGTTCGCCACGCTCGAGGAGCTGTTCCCGGGCCGCGCCTTCCTCGGCGTGGGATCGGGAGAGTCGCTGAACGAGTCCCCCGCCGGCATGGACTGGCCCGACACCGACGAGCAGCTGCGGCGGATGACCGAGGCAGTGGAGCTGATCGGCCGCCTGTTCGACGGCCAGCGCGTCGACCACGACGGCGACTACTTCCGCGCCAAGGGCGCCTATCTGCACACGCGGCCCGAGCGCCGCCCGCCGATCTACGTGTCCGCGTTCGGCCCCGAGGCAGCAAGGATTGCCGGCCGGCTCGGAGACGGAGTGTGGACGATGGGCGACCCGGAGATGGCGCCCGGCGTGATCGAGGCCTACCGCGACTCCGCCCGTGAGCACGGGCGCGAGCCGGGTGAGGTGCTGCTCCACGTCGGCTTCTCGTGGGCCGAGGACGACAAGGCCGCTCTCGAGGGCTCGCGGGTGTGGAAGGCCGCGGCGGTGGACGAGTTCTTCACCGACGACTGGCACGAGCCGGGGCGGATGCACGAGCACGCCCAGAGCAAGGTCGGAGACGACGAGTACCGCGAGAGCTTCATCGTCTCCGCCGATCCCGACGAGCACGCCGAGCGGATACGCCGGATCGAGGAGCTTGGAGCGACCACCGTGGTGCTGATGAACGTCTCCGGCGCCGATCCGCTGGCGGCGATCGAGACCTACGGCGAGCACGTTCTCCCGGCGCTTCGGGACGGCGAGCGCGTCGCCGCCTGAGCCAGGACGGTGCTGGCGCGCGCGAATGCGGGGGTTCCCGGAGCGGATCTCGGTCGGGGACCCTGGCGCTGATCGGGGTCGGCACCCACGAGGGCAGCCGGCTGCCGGCGAAGGGCAGGGTCACGGCGCGGCTCCGGTGGCGACGGCGCTTCTCGCGGGGCTCGTCGTCGCCCCGCGGACGACGCGGTTCGTGGCCTCCGTCCTGACGGCGGTCACCGCCTCCGACTTCCTCCAGCTCGCGTACAAGGCGAGCGAAGCAGCGACTGTAGCGGCTACTGCTTCTCGCCGACCCCGGTCCGCAGCTCCCCGAGGCGCGCCGGGCCACCGGCGTCCGGGTCGAGGGGAGGGGTGGGGGCACCCTGGCCGTGGCGTAGGCCGGCGAGCAGCTCCTGGAGCGCCTCCGTGGACGCTCGCGTCGGGCGCCAGCCGAGCTCCCGGCTCGCGCGGCCCGAGTCCATCACCGGGACTCGAAGCGCGAGGTCCAGCCATCCCGGCGGCGTCGGCTGCAGGTGCAGCCGCCACGTTGCGTCGGTGAGCGCGCGCGCCACACGGGCGGGGACGGGAACGGTCCGCGCCTCGAGGACGCTTGCCAGCTCGTCCGGGCCGATGACGGGATCGGCGGCGAGGTTGAAGGCGCCGTGCGCGTCCCCGACCACCGCGCGCCGGTAGGCGTCCCCGACGTCGAGCGAGTGCACGGCCTGGAACCGAAGCCCCGCGATCCGGGGGACGAACGGGATGAGCCGCGGACGCAGCAGGAACCCGGGCAGGAACGGCCCCGCGAACAGTCGCCGGATCTCGCTCGCGGCATCGCCCTTGAAGATCAGCGCCGGTCGCATCCGCACCACCCGCAGCCCGGGGGCGTCTGCCTCGAGCTCGTCGAGCAGCTCCTCGACGATCGCCTTGTGACGCGAGTAGAACGAAGTCTCGATGCCGGTCGTGGGCCACGATTCGTCGACCGGCGAGTCCTTCGGGCCCGGCGCGTAGGCCCCGACCGAGGAGGCGTGCACGAGCGCGCCGACTCCGGCGTCGAGGGCTGCCCGGAACACCCGCTCGCTTCCCGAGACGTTGATCGCCCGCAGGGTCCGCTCGTCGCGGGATGGCTGGATCGCCCACGCCAGATGGATCACCGCGTCGGCGCCGGCGAAGGCGTCGACGAGATCGTCGCGGACGATGTCGCGCTCGACCCAACTCGTCTTCGAGCCCGTGGCCGGCGGCCTGCGGCGTGCGATCCCGACGACCTCGGCGACGGCCGGGTCCTCGGCCAGCGCGCCGAGCACGCTCGTGCCGACGTTTCCGGTCGCGCCGGTGACTACCACCTTCATATCCGGCTTCTACCCGGGGGCCGCCGGCGAAAACGGCTTCGCGGGCAGCTGCGTTTCGTCCCTCGAGGGAACGGGCAATCGACGACCCGAGAGGAGGCAAGGGCGAAGATGGCCGATCCAGACCAACACGAGCGCCGCGCCCGAGACGAGGCGGAGACCGCCGCCTGCGAGGCGGCGAGCATCGGCGGCCCCGGCTCCGAGGAGGACGTTCCCGAGGCGCAGCGGCCGGTCGCCGAAGCCGGCGGCGGGGAGGCCGAGGGCTTCGAGCGCTCCCAGGAGGAGCCCGTCGAGGCGGCCACGCAGGGCGACGCGGCGCCCGACCCGGCCGAGGAGGAGGAAGAGGCGATCGTGAGCTCGGCGACGATCGACGAGCAGCTCGACAAGTGCCTGACCGACGTGCACGCGATCGAGGAGCAGGCGCTGACCCAGCTTCGGCGGGCACCGGACATCGCCGGGGACGAGCGCCTGGCAAGGGTCTTCGAGCGACATCTCGCCGAGACCAACGCGCAGGAGGATCGGATCCGGCGGCGGCTCTCGTCCCGCGGGGCGGACCTGTCGACGATCAAGGACCTGGCCGGGAAGACGGGCGGCGTGGGGATGGTCGCGTTCGCGAAGGCGAACCCCG
>DATHVJ010000167.1:0-10543 GCA_035461345.1 Solirubrobacterales bacterium
AGCGACTAGGAGGGATCATGCTCACCAGTCCCGGGGGTTCCCAAGCGGAATCCGGTCGCGCACCAGCACCGCGTCGACGAGCTCCACCGGCGGCGCCCCGGTCGTCCCCCGGAACACACGCAGCTCGCCGTCGCCGAGCGCGGCGAACGCGGCCTCGACCGCTTCCGCGTAGGCGCGGACGATCGCGGCGCCGGGCGGCGGCTGCGGCGCGAAGTTCGTCTGCTTCGCCGTGTAGGCGAACACGCGCTCGAAGCCGCCGAGGGGCGCCACCTCGACGCGGTCGTAGCGCAGCTCGCGCACGTCGAGGCGCAACAGCTCGTAGTGGGTGACCTCGAGCAGCACGCCGTTGGGGGCCTCGTCGTCCGAATCCGAGCGCTCCAGGTTGAGACCCAGTAGGTGCCGTGGCAGATGGCCGTCGTCGCGGCGGGCGAACGTCTTCTCGACCGCGAGGTTGTCGCGGTACTGCGACCACCGCCGCCTCCAACCCTCGAGGCGCGCCACGACCGGCGGCGGGACCTCGCGGCCGAGCGTCCTCGACGCGCTCTCGGGGTCGACGAGCGATCCGTACGCGAACAGCCCGATGCGCGGCGTCATCGGGTCATCTCATCCGCATCAAACTTCCCCACCCGCCCACACCCTTGTCGAGCCTCGCGCTCACGGCAGCCGGCCCGCGGTCGCCTCGGTGTCGTGGGAGCACAGGTGCCGGCGGGCCGGGCAGTCGCGGCACAGCGCCCAGTGCGGCGAATCGGTGACCTCGAAACGCCCGCCCCTGACGCCCGCGACGAGCCGCTCCAGGTCGGCGCGCGCGCCGTCGAGCGCCTCGCGGTCGAAGTCGGCCACGACCGGCGAGCCTCCGTCGTCGAGGAACGCGAACGCGGTCCTCACGGGCGGGGTGCCGCCCGCCGCGGCGAGCGCGTAGATCTTGCGCTGCACGGCGTAGCGGTCGACGAGCTCCGCCGGCCGCGCGTCGGCAAGCGAGTCCGTCTTGTAGTCGACGACCAGCGGCCCATCCGGGGTGTCGGCGAGCAGGTCGATCGCGCCGCGCACGACCGAGCCGCCGACCGGGAGCAGGAACGGCATCTCCGGCCTCACGCTCGCGCGCCCGTCGCGCAGCTCCGTGCACAGCTCGGAATCGAGCCAGCGCTCGACCATCTGCCCCGCCCGCTCCCGTTCGAGGGCGGTGGACAGCCCCTCGGCGCGCAGCAGCTCGGCGCACAGCTCGCCCGGGGGCGGGCGCCACCCGTGCCGCGCGCTCCACTCGAGCAGCGCGTGGACGGCGTTGCCGAACGCGAACCGCCGTCGGGCGCCCGTCGCCTCGCCGTCGGCGGCGGCGCGATCGGCGCGATCGAGGCTCGAGATGCCGAGAATCCGCTCGGCGTAGAACCGGTAGCCGCAGCGGCCGTACGCCGCGAGGGCGGAGTACGACAGATCCCCGCCCGGGGGCTCCGGCCGCGCCCGAGCCGTCAGCAGCGGCGGCTTGCCTTTCGGCTCCGGAGCCGGCGCGGTGCCGTTCCCGTTCGCTCCGGACAGCGCCCGGAACGAGTCGCGGTCCGGGTGGTTGACTCGCACGGCGACGCGGGCCGGGTCGAACCGCGCCTCGAGTCCGGGCCGGGGGAGGGGAGGCGGAAGCTCGACGACTTCGTCCTCCGGCTCGATGATCTCGAGCGCCCGCAGCAGTCGTTCTGAGATCGGCGTGCCGGCGGCGGGCTCCTCGTTGGCCTCCGGGTTCGCCACCTTGTGGGGCGAGTAGCAGCCGCTGAGGATCAGGTGGTCCTCGGCCCGCGTGGCCGCGACGTAGGCGAGGCGGCAGCTCTCGGCTGCCTCGTCGAGCTCCGACTCCGCGATCAGCTGCTCGTACTCGTACAGCGGCACCGACTTGGCGCCGAAGCGCGCGAGGCGCACGCCGACCCGCGCCGGCGCGGGCTCGTCTCCGTCATCGGCGGGGCGGTCGATGCGGACGCTCGGGCGGCGGGGCGCGAGCAGCCGGCGGCCGAGGTCGGCGACCGCGACGACCGGGAACTCGAGCCCCTTCGCGGCGTGAACGGTCATCACGCGCACGCCGTCGTGGCGCTCGGCCTCGGTCGCGGCCTCGCCCTCGCGATCGGACCGGCCCGCCGCCTCGTCGAGCGAGGCCAGGAAGCCGCGCAGGTCGCGTCCCTCGGCGGACTCGTACGCGCGCGCCATCCGCATCAGCTTGCGAGCGTTCGCCAGCCGGCGAGTTCCGCGGGGGCGCAGCAGGGTGGCGAGGTCGTACCCGAACCGCGTCATCGTCCGATCGGCGAGCTCCTCGAGGCCGATGCGCGGGGCGGCCTCGCGCAGCCCGGCGAGCGTGTCGCAGAACTCGCGCAGGCGCTCCGCGTCACGGTCCGGAATGGCATCAATTCCGGCCGAATCCTCCGCTCCCGCTCGCTCGCACTCACTTGACTGGGAGCCTTGCTCGCTCGCTCCCGCGTCCGGTTCGGCCGGGTTCGCGCCGACACCAAAGTGCCGTTCGATGGTCGGCCAGAGGTGCCTGCCCTTGCCGGCCGCCTGGCGCAGGAGCCACAGCGTGTCGGGAAGCACCGCGCACGCGGGCGACGACAGCGCGCCGAGCAGGCAGTGGTCGTCGAGCGGGTTCGCCACCACGCCGATCAGCCGCCGCAGATCGTCGACCTGCTGCTGCGACCAGTACCCGCGCCCCCCGACCACGTACGGCGCCAGCCCCGCCCGCTCGAGCTCCTCCTCGAACGGCGCCAGGTGGGTGAAGGCGCGCAGCAGCACGACCATGTCCCCGGCGGGGACGCCGCCCTCGCGCAGCTCCCGCAGCCTGGCGGCGAGGAGGCGGGCCTCCGCGACCCGATCGGGCGGCGACGGGTAGTCCCCGGGCAGCCGGATCCCCAGCTCCTCCTGCTTCCACCCGGCCCCCCCGGGCGTAAGCAGCATCTCGACGGCGGGCGCGACCCGGCGGTCCTTCTCCGGCGGCTTGGCGACGGTGATCGGTCGGTAGTCATCGAGCAGCGCGCTTCCGACGAAGTTGGCGGCGGCGACGATCTCCGGCCGGGAGCGGAAGTTGCCGCTCAACGGGAGCACCTCGGCCCGCTCCGGGGGCTCGGCGCCGATGCGCTCGCGCTCGCGCCTGAACACCCTCAGGTCGGCGTGGCGGAAGCCGTAGATCGACTGGAACTCATCGCCGACCGCGAACACGCGCGTGTCGGGCCCGGACAGCTCGCGGACGAGCGCGAGCTGGACCTCGTTCGTGTCCTGGAACTCGTCGACCATCACGTGCCGGAATCGGTCGCGGTAGACGCCCGCGATACCGGGGTGGTCGCGGAGGAGGCGCAGCGCCTCGAGCTGGAGGTCCTCGAAGTCGAGCCCCGAGCGCTCGCCCTTGAGCTCGGCGAACCGGCGGCCGAAGGCGCGAACAAGCTCCGTCAGGTGGCCGTACAGGTGGGCTGCCTCGTGCTCGACGAGCGCGCGGCGAGCCGCCCGCCACGCCTCCTTGTATCGCTCGCAGGCGGGTCCCGAGAACGCCGCCGCCGCCGAGTTCAGCTCCAGGTCGGCGATCTCAGCTTCGCCGGGCGGGTGGTCCCGATCGAGGGTGGCGGCGCCGGCGAGCCGGTCGATGTTGGCCTGGCGGCCGCCCGAGCCCGAGGCCTCGTCGAGCGCGGCACGGGCGGCGCGGGCCAGCTCGGCGACCGCCGCCGCCGGATCGGCGGGGCGGGGCTGGGGGAGCTCCGCATCGGGGTGCCCGAGGCTGCGGAGCTCGTCGTGGGCGGTGCGGGCCATGTCGCGCAGCGCGGGGATCCCGATCGCGGCCACGAGACGCGCTGCGTCGGGGTCGGCGCCGGCGAGCAGCTCGTCGAGCGCGTCCTCGAACGCGCGCGCCGCGATCCGGTCGGCCTCCGGCTCGTCGAGGACCCGGAACCTGGGATCGAGACCGAGCGGTACGGGATGCGAGCTCAAAATCCGGCGACAGAACCCGTGGATCGTCGAGATCCACGCCCGCTCGCTGTCGCGGCTCATCGCCGCGAGGAGCTCGGCGCGCTCGGCGTCGCCACCCTGCTTCGCGGCGTCGGACCGGGCCCCGAGCTCGACTCGAATGCGATGGCGCAGCTCGGCGGCGGCGCGCTCGGTGAACGTGAACGCGAGCACACCCTCGACTCCGCCCTGGTCCTCGGCCGCGGCGCAGAAGCGCTCGACCAGGACGAGCGTCTTGCCGGTTCCGGCTCCCGCCTCGAGCAGCACGTCGCGGTCCCGTGCGTCGATCGCCCGGCGCTGCTCGGGCGTCGGCTCGGCAGCCGCGGCCGGGGCCGGGACCTCGACTCCGAGCTGGAGCTGGGCGCCGCTCAAGCTTCCTCCATCTCTTCGTCCTCGTCGGCCGGGGTGACCTGGCGCGGAGCACGCTCGCGGCGGCAGATCGCCTGGAAGGTGCAGTACGTGGGGCACTCGTCGTCGATCGGGTCGCGGTCGATCCTCCCCGCGCGCATCGCGGCGACGATCTCGCGGGCCCGTTCGGCGGCGCCGTCGAGCACGCCGGCGAACCGGTCATCCGCGAGCAGGTCCGTCGACACGAGCTCGAGCCCGTCGAGCGCGCCGTCGACCTCGTCGGCGAGGAGGAACCCCCGCGGGCGCGGGTCGTCGGTCGCGCCGAGCGGTTCGTAGACCCCGCCGACGGGACGGATTTGCCACAGGCGGTCGAGCGCGTGAGCGTACAGCGCCAGCTGGAGCTTTCCCTCGGCCTCGAGCTTCGCCGCCGGCGTGACGAAGCGCGAGAGCTTGTAGTCGCGAACGAGGCCCGCGGGCTCGTCGCCACCGGTGACGTCGACGCGATCGATCTTGCCGTGGAGGGCGAACTCGCCGAGCTCGAGCGGCGGCTTGGCGTCCTCGTCCCCGCGCCCGAAGCTGGCCTCGACCAGCTCGGGGTCGGGCCGCAGCGGGGACGCCGCGCGGGCCTCGCGCCCGAGAAAGCCGCCGAGCAGCGCCTCGACCCGCGCCCGGGAGGCCGCGCTGCGGGCGTCGCGGCCCCCGAGCCCCAGCTCGTCGGCGAGCGTCGCGATCAGATCCGCGGCGCGGCGACGCCACGCCGGGAGGCTGTCGGGCCGCGGTCGCGTGTCCGGGCCCGGTGGGTCGCGGTACAGCTCCTCGAGCACGCGGTGGATCGCCGAGCCGTGAAGCAACGGGTCGGGGTCCGGATCCAGCGCCCGGGGCCCGAGCTCGTGGTCGACGAACCAGCGGTACGAGCACAGCGCGTACCCCTCGAGGGTCGAGGCTCCGAACAGCTCCCGCGCCCGGAGCTCGTCGACGACGGCCGGGACCCGCAGCGGGCCGGGGGCGAGGTCCGCTCGGTCGGCGGCGCGGTCGAGCCGCGCTCGCAGCGACTCTGCGACCGAGTCGTCTAGCGCGAGCCGCGGTGGGATCTCGACGCCGTCTCGCCGCGGCGCGGCGGCCAGCGCGCGCGCCAGCTGATCCGGCGTCGGGGCGGCGTCGGCGGAGAGCGTGACGTCGCCCAGGGTTCGGCGGCGGACCTCGGAGTCGAGCGGGTCGGGCTCGTCCGGTGCCGGCGGCGCGGGCTCGAGCAGATCGCGGACGTCGTCGAGCAGCGGTGAGCGCGCCGCGGGCGCGCCCTCGTCGTCACAGCTCCGCCAGCACAGGTGGAGGCGACGGGTGGGGCGCGAGAGGCAGACGTAGAACAGATAGCGCTCCTCGTCCGCGGTGTCGGCTCGCCGCGGCACCGACAGCGCCGCACGCTGCTCGTCCGACAGCAGCGGCTCGCCGGAGTCCGAGCGGGGGAACTCGCCCTCCTGCAGTGAGGCCACGAACAGGTGCGCGACCCGCCGCGCCCTGATTCGGTACGGGCTGGTCACGCGCACGTGTCCCTCGCTTGGTCCCCGCCACAGCGGCACGTCGAGCGCCGCCAGGCACCTCATCGCCTCGGCGGGACCGTCGTCGATCCCGGGGAGCGCGGCCACATCCTCGAGCGCGTCGGCGGCGACCGCGGCCGCGCGCAGCTCGACGGCCCGCTCGCGCGCGAGCCGGGGCGCGCCGCGTTCGTACGGGTACTCGGCGATCGCGCGCGCGAGCCGCGCGAGCTCACGCAGCAGCGCTCGCGCGTCTCCGGCTTCGCGCAGGTCCGTGATCTCGAACAGCTCGCGCCCCCGCCACGCCTCGAGGGCCTCGTCGGCGGTGCGCAGGCGCTTGCGGCGGATCCGGCGCTCGAGCCAGTCGGCCTGGTCCGGATGCGCGCGCCCCGGTGTGCGCAGGAACGCGAGCACGTCGTCGGCGCCGCGGGAGCCAAGCGCGGTGTGGAGGAGGGCCACCAGCCCGCGCCCGACCGCCGTGCGGGCGAGGGGGACGCGGGCTTCGACCGCGACCGGTATCTCGAGCGTCGCGAACACCGACTCGTACAGCGGGCCGTCGCGGTGCGGATTGCGCAGGACGACGGCGATCTCGTCCCCGGGCACCCCGTCGGACAGCAGGCGGGCGACCTCGGCTCCGATCTGCTCCGCCTGCCCGCGCTCGCCCGCGGCCTCCATCATCACGAGGCCGGGATCGGGCGCGCGGCGCTCGGCCCCGACCAGGAACCCGCGCTCGAGGTGGTAGAGGATCGGGCTCTCCGTGTGGGCGGGGTCGGGGGCGGTCTCGAGCACCACCTCGCCGCCACGATCGACGAGCGCGCCGCGCAGCGACGAGCGCGCCTCGAGCGCGTCCCGGTCCTCAAAGGTCACCGTCGCGGTGACCTCGGTGACGTCGGCAAGCGCGCCCACGAGCTCGAGCTGCTCCACCGTCATGTCGTCGAAGCCGTACAGGAGGACCGGTCGCGATCCCCACGCGTCGCCATTCGTGCGCAGCGCTGCCGTCGCCTCGGCCGCCACGACGTGGGAGTCGCCGAACCCGAGCTCGTCGCGCAGCGAGATGTAGGTCGAGTACAGGGCGGCGAGCTCGCCGAGGTACGTCGAGTCGTCGCTGTCCGCGGCCAGCGCGGCGACCGTGTGGGGGTCGAGGCAGGCGGCCTGGAGCTCCTCGATCATCGCGCCGAGCGCGGCGGCGAATCCCGGCCTCCGCGCCGAGCGGCGCAGGATTCGAAGCTCAGCCGAGGCGATCGCGCGGCCCGCGACGTGGTCGGCCTGGGGCGCGCTCAGCGACGGGGGGACCGGCGCGCCCGTGGCGTGCGCGACCTCGTCGAATAGGCGCCCGAAGGTGAGGATCGACGCGCCGAGCACCGGCTCGCCCGGCGCACACAGCTCGCGCTCGAACCGCGACGCGTCCTCGAGCGTCGGCACGACCAGCACCGGGTCACGGGCGAGCGACTCCACCAGCCGCTCCCTGATCGCGCCCGCGCGGCCCGAGTTCGGGGGTCCGACGATGAGCGACAGCGACATGCGTCCAGCATAGGTCGGTCCTCGGCGCCGTCTGTTCCGTCGGGTCGCGACTCTATCTTTGCCCCGCGATGCCCCTGTGCTTCATCGACCCCGCGGATGCGATCCGAGCCGTGGCCGACTCGGTCGGCCGCGAGGCCCGCCGCCAGCTGCTCGGGGAGGCGGTTCGCGCGTGGGTCGACGAGATCCCGGATGACGAGCTCGAGGCCCACTACGCGAAGGCGATCGCCGAGCTCGACGAGCATGACATCTCGATGCTCGCGGCGTGGCATGCGTCGCTTCAGGTCGGCCACCCCGTGCCCAACAGGGATTTCCTCATGGGCGCCTTCCCCACGCTCGGAGAGCACCGTCGGGAGGCGCTGAAGCTCGCCGCCGGGTTCCGCGGGGAGGAGGCCGTCGACCGCGGAGTGACCGAGGAGCGGGCGCTCGAGACCGTGCTCGGCTGGCTGTCCGGCCCGCGGCTGATGGAGCTCGCGGTAGAGGCCGTAGAGCTCTACGTCTGGGACCGCTGCGGCTCGGAGAACTGAGGCGCCGTGACGCTGCTGTGGTTCGTGATCTGGCTGATCGCGAACAACGTCGGCGGCGGCGAGCCGCTGTCGCTCGACCCCGTCAACGGATGGGTCGGGACGCTGATCCTCGCCGCGGCGCTCGATCTCAACCGGCCGCGCGGATCGTGGGAGCGGGCGAAGTGAGCCGGGACCGCCGACGCTGAGGCGAGGCCCTCAGCCCGAGCCGGTCACCGCCCGCTCGATCTCGGTGATCGCCTGCTCGTTGTCGCGAAAGCGGACCGCGCTCATGCCCATCTCCCGGGCGACCTCGCAGTTGATCTCGGTGTCGTCGACGAACACGCACTCCGACGCGGTCACGCCGCCGATCCGCTCGACGGTCAGCTCGTAGATCTCGGGCTCGGGCTTGCGCATCCCGACGAAGGCGGAGTCGACGATCAGCTCGAAGATCTCGTCGACCGGCAGCATCGACCGCCACAGGGGCTCCCACTCGCGCACGTTGTTGGTCAGCAGCGCCATCCGGAACTCGCGCCGCCGCAGGTCGCGCATCAGCTCGATCATCGGCTCGTTCGGGTCGAGGGCGTCGAAGTAGATCTCCTTGAACCTGTGCAGCTCGGGTCGGTGGCCGAGCTCCGGCTCGAGGTGGTCGCGCAGGAGGTCGAGGAACGCGGCCTCGGTGAGGTTGCCCTTCTCGAGCTCGAACAGCGGGTAGGCGCCGTCCCGCTCCGCCGCCCGCTGCATCGCCTTGCCGAGCGCCTCGAACGAGATCCCGGTTTCGTCCTGGAAGGCGACGAACGAGCGCAGCAGCGGCGTCGTCAGCACGCCGCCGAAGTCGGAGATCACCGCGCGGATCGCCATCAGCCCCGCCTCATGAGCTCGTATCTTGCCGTCCCCGCGGCGCCGTTGACGGAGAAGACCAGGAACGCGACCGCACCGGTGCCGCCGATCAGCGTCCCGGCGCCCCGCAGCGGGGCCGCGTCGCCCGGCGCCCACAGCTCCACCCCGGCGCGGCGGTGGCGTCCGTCCGGGCCGTACTCCGTCGACAGCAGCACCTCGTCGAACCGGGTCAGCGCGCCGTCCGAGGCGACGGCGACCGCTTCGGTGATCTCGTCGCCGTGCCCTGCCGCTCCGGTCGGCCGCGCGGCCGCCACGACGACGAACGAGCCGTCCTCCAGCACCGCGGTCAGCGACCGCACCAGCTCGACCCGCGTCCAGTCCGGCTCTCCCGAGGTCCGGACGATCCGGCCCGTGGCCTCCACGCGGCGACGTTCGCCGAGGCCCCAACGCCCCTCGACCCTGGCCGCGGACGCCTCGAGGGTGGACCCGGTCGCGTCCGCGAACGCGGACCCCTCCTCGAGCGATACGCCGACCACCCTCCGGGCCTCGAGCTCGAGCCCGCCGTCGTCGAGGGTAAGCGAGGCGACGGCGCGGTCGCCGTCGTCCGCGATTCGGACGCCGTCCGGCCCCGCGTCGCCCCCGGTGACGTCTCCGCCGTCGACCACGAGCCACGAGCCGCCCTCGCCGTCCACGACGCGCAGCAGCGCCGCCGCGGCGCGCTCGGGGTCGACGAAGTCGACGCTCAGCGCCGCGCTCACGGCGGCAGCGTGGGCCGGTCGCGGGAGTCGGCGCCGGGCTCGTCGGGCACCTCGTGGGCGGTGCCCTCGACGTCGTAGGAGGGCCGTCGCGGGCGCGGCCGGCTCGCCACTCGATCCGCGCCCCAGAACACCACCCGCTGACCGGCGCTGAACCGGCGCAGCACGACCAGGGTCAGCAGGCGGCGGATCGTGTCGCGGGTCGGGGGGATCAGGCACAGCAGACCGACGACGTCGGTGATGAACCCCGGCGTGAGCAGCAGCGCCCCACCGAAGATCACCATCGCCCCGTCGAAGACCTCGCGGTGGGGGACGCGCCGCTCCGACAGAGCCTGGCTGAAGCGCCGCCATGCCGCGCGCCCCTGGTGGCGCAGCAGCAGGGCCCCGAGCACGCTGTCGATCAGCAGCAGTGCGATCGTCGGCGCGGCCCCGATCCACTGGCCGACTCGGATGATCACGTACAGCTCCGCCAGCGGGACGACGATGAACGCGATGACCAGGAACAGCATGGCGACAGCCTAGCCCCGGCACCTCTCTACGATTAGGGACATGGTCACCGAGGAAGAGGTCAACGAGGCGCTCGAGGAGGTCATCGACCCCGAGCTGGGGCTCGACTTCGTCTCCCTAGGCCTCGTCTACGACGTCGAGATCGAGAGCGGGGAGGTGTTCATCACCTTCACGCTGACCACCCCCGCGTGCCCGATCGGCCCCCAGGTCACCGAGCAGATGCGGGAGTTCGTCGGCGAGCTCGACGGGGTGGAGAAGGTGCACCCGAAGATGGTCTTCGACCCCCCGTGGTCCCCGGAGATGATGTCCGAGGACGCGAAGTTCGCTTTGGGTTTCTAAACCGCTTGGCTATGCGGTTTGCGGGATCGGCTGCGCGCGAGTTGCAGCCCGGATTACCAGCCATGGGCGACTCGTTCCGGCGGGCGGCGAAAAGTACTCATCCCCGTGGCCGCCGCTCGACCATCAGCATGACCCCAACCGCTCCCAACAACACGATTGCGGCGAGCGGCCAGCCGAAAGACTCCTCGCCGCGCACCAGAATCACCACGTTGAGTATCAGGGCGCCTGCTAACAGCGCAATCGC
>DATHVJ010000168.1:0-23704 GCA_035461345.1 Solirubrobacterales bacterium
GCCACCTCGGGCAGCGTCAGGAGCGCCGGCGGAAACGACGACCAGTGGGGCGAGCGCCCGCCGCCCGGCGCGAAGGCAAAGCCGCCCACCCACACCGGGCCCGCCCCGGGCGGCAGGTCGCGCGGCTCGTCGGCAAGCCGCCCGCTGACCACCTCGGCGCACTGGCGCGCCAGGTCTGCGAAGCGTCCCGGGCCGCGGGACATCGCCTCGTAGGCCGAGCCCACCCCGGCGAGGGCGAAGCCGTCGCGGTCGGGCTGCTCCCAGCAGAACCAGCGATCGCCGGCCAGTCGCGAGGCGAAGACCGTCGCGCTCGGGTCGCCGATGTCGACCGGCGCGGTCACGCTGACCAGCCGCCTGCGTCCGGCCCGCTCGAGCAGCTCCCCGAGCGAGCCGAGGATCGTCGCCGCGTCGATCATCTGCGCGCGGCGGCGGTTATTGGTCCGGGCGCGAATGGGTGATGGCGACCTCGCCGGTGCGCGCCATCTCGACCAGCCCGTGGGGGCGGACCATGCGCTCGAAGGCGTCGATCTTGTCCTGGGTGCCGGTGACCTCAATCGTCAGCGTGCGGCGCGAGACGTCGACGATCTCGGCGCCGAAGATCTCAGCGAACTGCATGATCTCGGCGCGGTTGTCGATCGCCGCCTGGACCCGGAAGAGCGCCATCTCCCGGGCGATCGTCTGCGCGGGCTCCATGTCGCGGATCTTGATCACGTTGACGAGCTTGTGGAGCTGCTTGGTCACCTGGTCGATCGGGTGAAGCGCTCCGTCGACGGTCATCGTGATCCGGGACACGTCCGGATCCTCGGTCGGGCCGACGGCAAGCGTGTCGATGTTGAACCCGCGGCGGCTGAACAGCCCCGCGATCCGTGCCAGAACCCCCGGCTTGTTCTCGACCAGCAGAGACAGGATGTGCTTGCGACCGGTGAGGCCGCTCGTCGCCTCGAGGTCCTCGAGCTTGATCAGGTCCGGGGTTCCCGCTTCCATCAGCCCACCATGTCCCTTGCCGCGGCTCCCGCCGGGATCATCGGGAAGCAGTTCTCCTCCTTGGTTACGTGGACGTCGACGAGCACCGGGCCGTCGGTCTCGAGCGCCGTCTTCATCGCGTCCTCGACCTCGGCCTTGTCGGTGCACCGCATCCCGGTGCACCCGAACGCCTCCGCCAGCTTCACCCAGTCGGGGCTGTCGCCGATCTCGACCGATGAGTAGCGGCGGTCCCAGAACAGCTCCTGCCACTGGCGCACCATCCCGAAGTGGCCGTTGTTCATCAGGAACACCTTGACCGGGATGTCGTGCAGCTTCGCGGTCGCGAGCTCCTGGCAGACCATGATCAGGCTCCCGTCGCCCGCGAGGCAGACGACGTCGTCGTCGGGACGGGCGACCTTGGCGCCGATCGCGGCCGGAAGCCCGAAGCCCATCGTCCCCAGGCCGCCGGAGTTGATCCACCGCCGCGGCTCGGGGAAATCGTAGTACTGGGCGCACCACATCTGGTGCTGCCCGACGTCTGAGGTGATGATCGCGTCGCCGCCGGTGACCTTGTACATCGCCTCGATCATCCGCTGCGGCTTGATCTCCGAGTCCTCCGAGTCCTCGTAGCGCAGCGGGTACCGCTCCCGCCACTCGGCGATCTGCTTCCACCACTCCTCGAGCCGGGAGCCGTCGGGCTGCAGGGCGCGGTACTCGTCGGTCAGCTTCGGCAGCACGTCCTTGGCGTCGCCGACGATCGGGATGTGGGCGGGGACGTTCTTCGAGATCTCCGCCGGGTCGACGTCGATGTGGATGAACTTCGCCCGTGGCGCGAACTCCGACAGCTTGCCGGTGATGCGGTCGTCGAACCGGGCGCCTACGGCGACGATCAGGTCGGCCTCGTCCATCGCGTAGTTGGCGGTCCGGGTGCCGTGCATCCCAAGCATCCCCAGCCACCGCTCGTCGGGGGCCGGGAAGGCCCCCAGCCCCATCACGGTCAGCGTGACCGGGAATCGGTCCGAGCGGCTGAACTCGCGGAACTCCTCCGCGGCGTTCGCGTTCACGATCCCGCCGCCCCCGTAGATCACCGGCCGGCGCGCGTTCGCGAGCGCCTTGGCGGCGAGCCTGATCTGCTTGATGTTGCCCTCGGTCGACGGCTTATAGCCCGGCAGCTCCGGGGTGCCGGTGCGTGGCTCGTACTCGATGTCGGCGCGCGAGAGATCCTGGGGAACGTCGATCAGGACCGGGCCGGGACGCCCGGTCGACGCGATGTAGAACGCGTTGTGGACGTACTCCGGGATCTGGCGCGGATCGGTGACCAGGAACGAATGCTTGACGATCGGCAGCGTGATCCCGGTCACGTCGGCCTCCTGGAACCCGTCGGTGCCGATCAGCTCGGTGCGGACCTGGCCGGTGACGAACACCGTCGGAACCGAGTCCATGATCGCGTCGGCGATCGCGGTGACCATGTTCGTGGCTCCGGGCCCGGACGTGGCCAGCGCCACTCCGACCTTCCCCGACGCCTTCGCGTAGCCCTCGGCGGCATGCCCCCCGCCCTGCTCGTGGCGGACCTGGATGTGCTCGATGTCGGCGTCGTACAGCGCGTCGTAGGTCGGCAGGTTGGCGCCGCCCGGGATCCCGAAGACGTGCTTCACGCCCTCGGCCTTCAGCGCTTCACATAGAGCATCCGCCGCCCGCATGGGGGAGCGATGGTAGCAGCGGGCCGTGCCTGGCCAGCAGGGGTTTTCATGCCAGCGAAATGCTCCGCTTCGCGTCCGCTTTCGCGGGGTCGCGGAGACCTTCAGGGTTGGCGGACTTCGCGCGGGTCGGGGAGGTACATGTCCTCGCCGCAGCGGCGGCACACCTGCACATACAGCTTGTGGACGGCCCCGCAGCGCGGGCAGCGGCGCTCGGGCTCGGTGCGCTCGGAGCGGTACAGGATCACCGCGATCAGGCCGAACAGCGGCAGCACGGTCCCGACCGCGAGCCAGATGAAGAACGAGCTGTCCTTCGCCTTCCCGATGATCGCGGTCGCGAGCCCGAACGACAGAGCGATGACGACGTACTCCACGACGTCAGTGACCGCGCGCCGCGGCCTCCTCGAGCGCATCGAGCGACCGCTCGAGCCAGCGGGTGAAGTACAGCCTTCCCAGGATCGGGTCGAAGATCCGGTACCTGAGCGTCGTCGGGTCCATGCCGAACTCGACGTCGACGAAGGTATGGCCCTGCGCCTCGGTGAGAAGCCAGCGCGAGTAGGTCCCGGTCTGCGTGCATCGCAGCTGGATCTCGCGCAGGTCGTCGAGGCGCTCGACCCTCATGATCGTCTCGATGCGGCCCGTGGGATCCCGGGTGACCTGGGCGTAGTTGCTGCCCTCGTCGAAGCGCTCGCCCCGGACCTCGATGACCCGCGGCCACCACTCCGAGTGCCGACTAGGGTCGCCGACCAGGTCCCAGATCCTGCTCGGCGGGGCATCGATCAGCGCTTGCCTGCGGCAGACCGTCATTTCGGACCTACACCGGGCGGTGCGTCCCGCCGTGCGCGTACTCCTCCGAGCGCAGGGGTCGCGGATGGCCGATCGACCCGACCTCGGCGGTGTCGCGCCGGAACGGCAGTCCGACGGTCCAGTCGGCGACCGCGCGCAGCTTACGCACGGTGCCGGGGATCTGGCTGACGTGGTAGGTGCGGGCCATCCACCACGCGGGGAAGCCGCGGAACTTCCAACGCAGGAACTTGGCGACCGCCTTGTGGCGACCGAGGTTCACGAACGCGCCCCGGCTGGTGTACGTGAACGGGCGCTCGCGGCCGACGCCGAACGCGGCGGCGACGTTGCGCCCCACGGTCCGCCCCTGGCGGATCGCGTGCTGGGCGGTCATCGGCGACACCCCTCCGGTCGGGTCGGGGACCGCCGCGCAGTCGCCCACCGCCCACACGGCGTCGAGACCCTGCACGTGCATCGTCTCGTCCACCAGCACGCGGCCATGGTCGTTCAGCGGCACCTGGAGCGACCGCAGGCTGGGGTGCGGCGCGACCCCGGTGGTCCACAGGACCGTGTGCGTCGGCAGCGTCTCCCCCGTCGACAGCCTCACCGCGTGCTCCCCCACCTCCTCGATCCGGGTCCCGAGGCGAACCTCGATGCCGCGCCCGCGCAGCTCGCGCATCGCGTAGTCGGCGAGATCGGCGTCGGTCTCGGGGAGGATGCGATCCGCGGCCTCGACCAGGATCCAGTTCATCCCGTGGAGGCGGGCGCGCGGATAGCGGTCCATCGCGTCGACGGCGAAGTCCTGGAGCTCGGCCAGCGCCTCGACGCCGGCGTAGCCACCGCCCACGAACACGTAGGTGAGCTGCTCGCTGCGCTGCGCGGGGTCCTCGGCCGCGTTCGCCGCCTCGAGCGTCTCGATCACGTGGTTTCGCAGCCAGATCGCGTCGGCGAGGCTCTTGAACCCGATCGCGCGCTCGAGGCCGGGGACCGGCAGCAGCCGCGACACCGATCCGAGCGCGAGCACCAGCTGGTCGTAGCGGAGGGTCTCGCGATCGCCCTCGTGGGTGGTGAGCTCGACCGTGCGCGCGGCGGGGTCGTGCGCGGTGACCGCGCCCAGGCGCAGGTAGGTGCGACGCAGCATGTCGCGCAGCGGCGTGACGACGTGGCGCGGCTCGAGCGTCCCGGCCGCCGCCTCGGGGAGGAACGGCGTGTAGAGGAGGAAGTTGACGTCGTTGACGAGGATCAGGCGGGCGGACCGCTTGGGCATCACCCGCTCGAGCTCGGCGGCGGCGTAGGCGCCGCCGAACCCACCGCCCGCGATGACGACGTTCCAGGCCATGAGTCCGAGTATGGCACCGGGCCCGCTCGCGCCGCCGAGGGCGGCGACCTCGCGGCTACGACTCGAGCGTCGCCTCGACCGTGATCTCCACGTTGCCCTTCAGCGCGCCCGAGATCGGGCAGCCCTCGCCGGCCTTGCGCGCAGCTTCCTCGAAGCCGTTGGCATCGACTCCCGGAACACGCCCCCGGACAACGATCCGGGACGACTTGACTCCCTCGCCGGGGACGAAGGAGACCGTCGCCGTGGCCTCGAGGCGCTCCGGCGGATGCCCCACCTGGTCGAGCTCCTGGGAGAGCCCCATGCAGTAACAGGCGGCGTGGGCGGCGGCCAGAAGCTCCTCGGGGCTGGTCGTGTCCGGCGTGCGCTCGGTGCGCGCCGGCCACGACACCGCGACGTCGGGCAGCGCCGTGCTCTGCACCGACGTGGTGCCGCTGCCGCTCGCCAGGCTCCCCTCCCAGACGGTGGTTGCACTGCTCTCACTTGCCATCGTCACCTCCACGTTCTTGGCCGCCGAGGGCGGAACGGATCAGCTTCGTGACCGTGCCGCCGTCGGCTCGACCCTTCGTCTCCTTCATCACCGCGCCGACGATCGGACCGATCGCCTTCGCGTTGCCCTCGCGGACGCGCTCGGCCGCCTCAGGGTTGGCGTCGATCGCGCGCTCCACGGCCGCCTCGAGCTCGCCCGAGTTAGAGATCTGCGCGAGCCCCTTCGCCTCGACGATCTCGGCGGGATCCCCGCCCTCCGCGACGAGCGCCGCCAGCACCTCCTTGGCGGCGCCGTGCGTGACCTGCTTCGACTGCACCATCCCGACCAAAGCCGCGAGCGCGTCCGGCTCCACCTTCGACGACGCCGGGTCCCCCTCCCCCGCCTCGCGCAGCTGTGCCGCGAGCTCACCCGTGACCCAGTTCGCGATCGGGGCCGCCGACGCGCCGCCGTCCTCACCGGCGGCGGCGACAACCTGCTCGAAGTAGGCGCTCAGCTCTGCGTCGAAGGCGAGCTGGGTCGCGACGTCCTCCGCCAGCCCGAGCTCGTCGCGGTAGCGCTCGCGTCGCTGCCCGGGAAGCTCCGGCAGGGCCTCGCGAGCCGCGCGGAGCATCTCCTGGGTCGGCGCGAGCGGCACCAGGTCGGGCTCCGGGAAGTAGCGGTAGTCGTGCGCGTACTCCTTCGTCCGCAGCGGTGTGAGCGAGCCGGTGCGGGGGTCGAAGTGGAGCGTCTCCTGGGTTATCGCCGAGCCGGAGTCGAGCAGCTCTCGCTGGCGCTCGAGCTCGGCCTCGATCCCGCGCTCCAGGAAGCGGAAGCTGTTCATGTTCTTGAGCTCGGTCTTGACCCCGAGCTCATCGCTCCCGGCGGGCCTCAGAGACACGTTCGCGTCGCAGCGCAGGCTCCCCTCCTCCATGTTGACGTCGGAGACGCCGAGCTGGCGCATCGTCGTCCGCATCAACTGCAGCCACTCGCGCGCCTGCGCGGCGCCGCGCAGGTCGGGCTCGGTGACGATCTCGACCAGTGGCGTCCCGCCGCGATTGAAATCGACCAGGGATTGCGCCGACCCGTGAATGCGTCCCGACTCGCCGAGGTGAATCAGCTTCGCGGCGTCCTCCTCGAGGTGGACGCGGTGGATGCGCACCTCGCCCAGCCGCCCTCCGCTCGCGAGCGGGATGTCGTACTGGCTGATCTGGTAGCCCTTCGGCAGGTCGGGATAGAAGTAGTTCTTGCGGTGGAAGATCGACCGCGGCGCGACCTCGCACTCCAGTGCCTCAGCGATCATCAGCGCGTAGTGGACGGCCTGCTCGTTGGTGACCGGGAGCGTCCCGGGATGGCCGAGGCAAACCGGGCAGGTGTGGACGTTCGGCTCGTCGCCGAACGACAGCTCGCAGCCGCAGAACATCTTCGTTCGCGTCGAGAGCTGGACGTGGATCTCGAGGCCGATGACGGGCTCGAGTCGCTCGTTGCTCGTAGCTCGTAGCTCGTTCATGCGCTCGGGGGCATGGCGTCGAACCCGATCGCCTGCTCGAGTGCGTACGCCGCGCCGAGGATCGCTGTCTCGCTGAAGGCCGGCCCGGCGATCTGAAAGCCGACCGGAAGCTCGGGGCCTCCCCCGTCCGGCTCGGCGAGCCCAGCCGGGATCGAGATCGCGGGGATCCCCGCGAGCGGCATCGGGACCGTGAAGTAGTCGCTCATGTACATCGACCACGGATCGTCGACCCTGGCGCCGAGCTCGAATGCGACCGACGGCGAGGTCGGCGTAACGACGAAGTCGAAGCGCTCGAAGGCGGACCGGAAGTCGTCGGCGATCTTCGTTCGCACGCGCTGCGCGCGGCCGTAGTACGCCTCGTAGTACCCCGACGACAGCGCGTAGGTGCCGAGCATGATCCGGCGCTTGACCTCGTCGCCGAACCCGGCCGAGCGGGTGGCCTCGTACATCGCGTCGAGCTCCAGCGCTTCGGCGCGGATCCCGAACCGCACGCCGTCGTACCGCGCCAGGTTCGCCGACGCCTCGGCGGGAGCGATCACGTAATACGCGGAGATCCCGTGCTCGGCGCTTGGCAGCGCGGTCTCCCCCACCTCCCCGCCGAGCTCCTCGATCCGCTCCAACGTCGCCTCGAAGCACGACTGGACCCCCGACTCGACGCCGTCCATCGTCAGCCCGCCGGGCACCGCGAACCGCAGCCCCTTCAGGTCTTCGCGGCTCGGCAGCTCGACGCCGCCGTCGATCCCGACCGACGTCGAGTCGCACGGATCGCGGCCCTGGAGCATCGACAACAGCAGCGCGGCGTCGGTCACGTCGCGGGTCAGCGGCCCGCACTGGTCCAGCGACGAGGCGAACGCGATCATCCCGTACCGTGACACGGCGCCGTACGTGGGCTTCATCCCGACGATCCCGCACAGCGACGCCGGCTGGCGGATCGAGCCGCCGGTATCGGTGCCGATCGCCCACGGCGCGAGCCCACCCGCGACCGCCGCGGCCGACCCGCCCGACGACCCACCCGGGACCCGGCCCCGGTCCCACGGGTTGAGCGCCGGGCCGTAGCCCGAGTTCTCGTTCGAGGAGCCCATCGCGAACTCGTCCATATTCGTCTTCCCGACCACCGGGACCCCGGCGGCTTCGAGCTTGCGAACCGCGGTCGCCGTGTACGGGGGGGCGTAGCCCTCGAGGATCCGAGACCCGGCCGTCGTCGGCACCCCCTGCGTGCAGAAGATGTCCTTGACGGCCGCGGGCGGCTGCGTCGCGTCGGACGCAGACGTGCCGCCGTCCGCGCGCCACAGGTACGCGTTCAGCTCGTCGCCCGCAGCGGCGCCCGCCCACGCCTGGAAGCACTCGTCGCCGGAGATCTCCCCGTCCGCGATCTTGCGGCCCGCCTCGGCGGCGGTCAGCTCCACGAGCTCGCTCACCGGTCAGGACTCCGCCTGCGGCGAGGGCACGCGGAAGGCCCCCTCGACCGGGTCCGGCGCTGCCTCCAGGACCTTCTCCTTCGCCCAGCTGGGTCGGGGCTCGTCGGCGCGCAGCACGTCGACGAGGTCGACCACGTGCGAGGTCGGCTCGACGTCGTCGATGTCGAGCTTGTTCATGCGCTCGACGTGCTCGAGGATCCCCGACAGCTCGCTCGACATCCGCGCCACCTCGGCGTCGGTGAGCCGCAGCCGCGCCAGCTTTGCCACGTGCAGGACCTGCTCACGGTCGATCATCGCTGCGATTCTACGAGCGCACGGCTCGGTGGCTGCGCCACGCCGGCATTGGTGTGGTTAGCATGCGCCGGCCGATGACCGGGGAACGAGCGGAGCGCTTCATCGTCCTGAACCTGCGCCTGCTGGCGGCGAGCTTCACGGTCGTAGGCATCCTGTTCATCTCCGTGCCCGACGGCGTCCTCGACGTGATCTCCGACCTCGGCGACGCGATCGGCGACTTCCCGCGGGCGCCCGAAACGACCGAGCAGCTGTGGCTCGCGCTCGGGTTCGCGTACATGGTCGTTATCACCGGGATCTGCGTCGTCGTGCAGCTCGACGTGGTCCGCTACCGGCCGCTGCTGCTCGTGCTCGCGGCGGGAAAGGCTGCCTCGTCGCTTGCCGCGCTCGGCTTCTTCGTCTTCGACGAGGACGTCTTCATCTACCTGCTGAACTTCCTCGTCGACGGCTTCCTTGTCGGCGCAGCGCTGCTGCTGTGGTCGCTTGCCGGCCGGGTGGGGCGCGCGACCGCGCCCACGTGAAGGCGCGAGCCGGGGCTGAGCGCCGCTGAGCTGCGCACCCTGCGCGCCTTCGCGGAGGCGATGGCCCCCGGTGTCGGCCCGCTGCCGGCCGCCGAGCGCGAGGTCCCGGTCGCCGAGTCGTTCGCCCGCTACGCGAAAACGCTCGAGCCCCGCACCTTGCGGCGGATCCGCCTCGCGCTGCGCGCCTTCGAGTGGCTGCCGTTCCCGTGGCGCTTCAGCCGCTCGGCCGTAGAGGCGCGTGAGAGATTCCTGTCCGACATGGAGCGCTCCCGCCTGTCGCTGCACCGCGACCTGCTGCTGTTGATGAAGGTCCTCGCCGGGATTCACTACGGGCGCGACGAGCGCGTGCGGACCGCGGTCGGCTACGAGGAACGCTGCGAGCTCGCCGGGGACGGGGGGCCCGAGGAGCCCGGTTCCGGTGGGCTGGACCCGCGCGATCTCGAGCCGCCCACCGAGGACGAGGAGTGCGACGTGGTCGTGGTCGGGTCGGGCGCCGGCGGCGCCGTCGCCGCCGCGACCCTCGCCGAAGCCGGGCTGGAGGTGATCGTGCTCGAGGCCGGCCCGTACATGAACCGCGACACGTATCCCGACGACCCGGTCGAGGCGCTGTCGGCGCTGTACCGCGACGGGGGGCTGACGATCGCCGAGGGGCGTCCCGCGGTGCCGGTCCCGGTCGGGCGCGCGGTCGGCGGCACGACAGTGATCAACTCGGGGACCGCGCTGCGGGCGCCCGAGAGGGTGCTGGAGAAGTGGCGCCGGGACCACGGTGTCCCCTGGGCCACCGAGATCGAGGCGGAGTTCGCCGACGCGGAGAAGCGCCTGCGCGTGATGCCGGTCGACGTCGAGCGGATGGGACGCAACGGGCAGCTGTTCATGGGTGGCGCCGAGGAGCTGGGCCTCAGCGGCGGGCCGCTGAAGCGAAACGCCGGGCGCTGCGTGCAATGCAGCTCGTGCCCCAAGGGGTGCCGGCTCGACGCGAAGCAGGCGATGCACGTCACCTACCTCCCTCGCGCGGTCGAGGCGGGCGCGCGGGTGAGGTCGGACACCGAGGTCGAGCGCATCCTGTTTCGGGGTACGCGCGCGGTCGGCGTCGAGTGCCGCGTCGACGGCGCCCGGGCCATCACCCGAGAGGTCAGGGCCCGCGGGGCCGTCGTGTGCGCGGGCGGCGCATTCGGCACCCCGGAGCTGCTCCTGCGCTCCGGATTCGACGATTCGGGGAGCGGGCTCGGGGCCAACCTCCACGTCCACCCCGCCGCGTGGATCGGGGCGCGATTCGACGACGAGGTGCGTGGATGGGACGGGGTGATGCAGAGCTACTACGTCGACGAGTGGTTCGACCGCGGGTTGCTTCTCGAGGCCACGTTCACGCCGCTCGCGTTCGGAGCCCAGTGGCTACCGGGGGTGGGGCGCGAGCACCAGGAGCGGGTGCTTGCGTACGACCGCATCGCGTCGACCGGCGTTCACCTCAGTGACCGCTCCTCAGGACGGGTCCGCCTCTCCGGCGACGGCTCGCTGCGACTGACCTACCGGCTGACCCGCGACGAGGCGGCGACGCTTACGTACGGCATCGCGCGCGCGGCCGAGATCTTCTTCGCCGCCGGCGCGACCGAGGTGTATCCGCAGGTCAGCGGCGCGCCGGTGATCCTGCCGGGCGGCGTGGCGGAGTTCGAGGCGTCCCCGCCCCGACCCAGCGAACTGCGCCTCGAGGCGTTCCACCCGATGGGGACCGCCGCGATTGGGAGCGACCCCGCGCGCGCGGTGACGACCCCGGAGGGAGCCGTGCGCGGAGCGCGGAGCCTGTTCGTCGCCGACGCCAGCCTGCTGCCCACCTCGCCCGGGGTCAACCCGATGATGACCGTGATCGCGTGCGCCTCGCGGGTCGCCACCCGGCTCGCCGAGCGCCTTTCCGGCTGAGCGCGCGCGGCTCTACTCGTCCCGCTGCGCCGGCGACGTCGGAGCAGCCGACGCAAGCGCCATCAAGCCGCCGACCACCCCCACCGCCGCGGCGACGAGCGCGAGGAAGATCCCGATCCGAAGATCGGCGTCGCCCGGGGGGCTGACCATGCGGACGATCACGACGACCGCCCCGATCGCGGCCACCCCGGCGCCGATCGCGGCCACGGCCCTGCCCTCCGGGCCGACGTCGCCGAACAGCAGCCAAGCGCCGCACAGCGCGGCGACGACTCCGGCGCCGAAGATGACGACGTCCGTGCGCCGCAGACCCTCCCACGCGTTCAGCTCGACGCCCGGGATCTCGTACCAGGTGAGGAACGTGACCAGCGCCAGCGCCGCGCCGCCGACGATCAGCAGCCACCCGGACGCCGGAGACACTGTCATGCCACGGTCAGGCATCGCGGCGTGATCTTATGGCTTGCGGTCTCCGTGTGCGACCGGTTCCCCGACCGGTCTTCTCACCCGCCCGCTCACCCTGCTCCAGCGACAGCCATCCTCCCGCTGCGATCCCGATCGCCGCGATCACACCGATGAAGATCCCGTACTCGCGGCCCGCCTCGCCGATCGGGTTGATCACCCTGTACAGGATCAAGAGCGTGGCGACGGCGCCGAGCCCGGTCGTGACCGCGGTCGCCCCGATCGGGGACCGTCCCGCCTGCCGGGCGACCGCCGCGACCCCCGCCCGGATCCCCCCCAGCGCGGCGAGGAGAAGGATCAGGTCCACGAACGTGAACGCCTGCCACGCGTTCTCGGTCACGTCGGGTTGGTCGAGTGGCTCGCCCTGGAACTGCTCCGTCACCTCCTCGGCCTCCTGCAGTGCCTGCTCGGCGGCCTCGCTGAGACCGAACCACGGCAGGAACATCGACAGCAGCAACACGACCCCCGCGATCCCGGCGAGCAAGTCGGCCCGCTGCTGCGGTGCGAACGCCAGCTTCCGCGGCGAGCGGGTCTCGGCCATCGACTAAGGGTTGGCGGAAGGCGGTGGGGGCGGAGGGCCCTCACCGCGACCGCTCCCGCCGAGGCGGTCGGCCTCGCCGGAGAACGTCGTGCCCTCCTCCTGCATCGCCATCCAGCCGCCGACCGCGATTCCCGCGGCCGCGATCAACCCGAGGTAGACCCCGATCTTGCGCGACACGTCGAGGCCTTCGACGCCGAAGTCGGGCGGGTCGATGATCCTGTACAGGACCAGGAGCGTGGCGAGAATGCCGAGCCCGGCCGTGATCGCGCTCGCGGCCACCGGCAGGTTCACGCTCGCCTGGCTGGCGCTGAGGACGAGGAGCCCGACCGCGGCGATGACCGCCAGCAGCAGGACGATGTCGATGAAGTCGAACGACTCCCAGGCGCTGAACGAACCCTCGACGGTCGGCACGTCGAACTCGATCCCGCCCGGGGTCTGGATCTCCGGCGTCTCGAAGCCGAACCAGCTGATGAACATGACTATGAAGAGCGCAATCCCGGAGATCCCGGCGATCATCTCCCCCGTTCGAACCCTGCTGAAGTCCATCGTGTCTCCTTGTCGGGGCGTGGGCGGGCGCAGCGTATACCGATCCGCGGTCGGGCGCGAGCGGCCGGGCGCTAGCCGGCGCGCAGCGTCGCGGCCCGCAGGGTGTTGGACAGCAGCATCGCGATCGTCATCGGCCCCACGCCGCCCGGCACGGGCGTGATCGCGCCCGCGACCTGCTTCACGGACTCAAAGTCGACGTCCCCGACCAGGCCGTCCTCGGTGCGGTTCGTGCCAACGTCGATCACCGTGGCACCGGGCTTGACCATCTCGGCGCCGATCATCCTCGGTGAGCCAACCGCCGCTACGAGCACGTCGGCGCGCGAGGTCACCGACCCCAGGTCCCGCGTGCGGGAGTGGCAGACGGTGACGGTCGCGTTCGCGTTCAGCATCAGGCTGGCGAGCGGCCTGCCGACCAGGATCGAACGACCGACGACGACCGCCTCGGCACCCGCTATCTCGACCCCGGCCTCCTCGACCACGCGCATCACACCCTGCGGGGTGCACGGAACGAGGCCGGGACGCCCCTGGGCGAGCCGCCCCGCGCTAGTCGCCGTCAACCCGTCGACGTCCTTCTCGGGGGCGAGGCGGGCGATCACCGCGTCCTGGTCGTGGTGGTCGGGGAGCGGCAGCTGGACGAGGATGCCGTCGACCGCGTCGTCCTCGCCGAGCCTCTCGACCAGCTCCAGCAGCTGCTGCGGCGAGGCCGAGGCGTCGAGCTCGTGGTGGATGGAGCGCATCCCCACCTCCTCGGACAGCTTGCGCTTCGAGGCGACGTATACGTGTGACGCCGGATCGTCGCCCACCAGGACCGTCGCCAGTCCCGGCGGCCGGCCGTGCCGCCGGGTGAAGTCGCTCGCGCCTGCGGCCACCTCGGCGCGAACGCTAGCAGCGACGGCCTTGCCGTCTATCACCTCGGCCGTCAGCTCAGCCCGCCTTGCGCAGCGGCGCATAGTCGGCCATCAGCTTGCGCTCGGCGCCGTCGCCGGCGAAGCGGACGACCACGACCGACCCGGGCTCGACCCCCGTCACCACCCCCTCGCCGAAGCTGGCGTGGACGACGTCGTCGCCGACCGCGAGCTCGACCGGTGCGTGCGCCTCGCGCCTCGAGAGACTCGGCATGCCCGCGCCCGCGCCCCACCCGGTGGCCTCGGTGGCGTGGCGGCTGACGAGCTCGTCGGGGACCTCGCCGAGGAACCGCGACGGGAGGTTGTATCCGCGCGCGCCGTACAGGCTCCGCTGGCGCGCGAAGGTCAGCCACAGCGAGCGCCGCGCCCGGGTCGCGCCGACGTAGCACAGGCGGCGCTCCTCCTCGAGGTTGCCCTCCTCGATCGAGCGCGAGTGCGGGAAAACGCCCTCCTCGCATCCGATCATGAACACGGCGTCGAACTCCAGCCCCTTGGCGTTGTGGAGGGTCATCAAGGTGACGAGCTCATCGCTGTCGCGCAGCGAGTCCTGGTCCGTGTACAGCGCGATCTGCTGCAGGAACTCGTCGAGCGGCGAGATCTCGTCGCCGGCGGACGAGCCCTCCTCGACGGCGCGATTGGCGTCGAACTCGCCCGCGACCCCGATCAGCTCGCGCAGGTTGTCGACCCGACCCTCGGCCTCGATCGTGCGCTCGGCCACGAGCGCCTCGAGGTACCCGCTCTCCGACAGCGTGGCCTCGAGCAGCTCAGCGACGGGCGGGCCCGCGTCGGCCGTCTGCCTGAGGCTCAGCATCGCATCCGCGAACCGGCTCACGGCCTTGATCGCCGCCGAGCCGAGCCCGGGGACGCTCTCGGGGGCCTGGAGCACGTCCCAGACGGTGTTCCCGGTCGTGTTGGCGTGCGACAGCAGCCTTCCCTGGGTGGTCTGCCCGATCCCGCGCCGCGGGGAGTTGACGACGCGGGCGAACGAGACGCTGTCGGACGGGTTCGCGAGCAGGGTCAGGTAGGCGATCGCGTCCTTGATCTCGGCCCGCTCGTAGAACTTCGTCCCCCCGATCACCTGGTAGGGGACGTCGAACCGGACCAGCGTGTCCTCGAGCACGCGGCTCTGGGCGTTGGTGCGGTAGAAGACCGCGATCTCGGAGCGCGGCACGTCCTCGTCGCTCGCGAGGCGCTCGATCTCGCCGGCGACGTAGCGGGCCTCCTCGTGCTCGTCGCCGAGCTCTGCGATCTCGATCGCGTCGCCGCCGCCCTCGTCGGTCCACAAGCGCTTCGGCTTCTGGCCCCGGTTGTTGGCGATGATCGCGTTGGTGGCGTCGAGAATCGTCTGGGTGGAGCGGTAGTTCTGCTCCAGCTTCACGACCTCGGTGTCGGGGAAGTCGCGCTCGAACTCGAGGATGTTGCGGATGTCGGCGTGGCGGAAACCGTAGATCGACTGTGCGTCGTCGCCGACGACGAACAGGTCGCGGTGCCCCTCGCACAGCAGCTGTAGCAGCCGGTACTGGGCGCGGTTGGTGTCCTGGTACTCGTCGACGAGCACGTGCCGGAACGCGTGCTGGTAGCGGCGCCGGACGTCGGCGAACAGCTCCAGCAGGTTGACGGTCCGGACCAGGAGGTCGTCGAAGTCCATCGCGTTCGCCTCGAGCATCCGCTTCTCGTACAGCTCGTAGGCGTCGGCCGCGGTCTGCTCGAAGTACGACCCGTGGCGCTCGCGGAACGCCTCGGCGTCGACGAGCTGGTTCTTGGCGCCCGAGATCTGGGCGCGGATGGCGCGCGGCGGGAAGCGCTTGGGGTCGATCTCGAGCTCGTCCATGCACCGCTTCAGCATCCGCAGCGAGTCGCCCTCGTCGTAGATCGTGAACGTGCCCTTGTAGCCGAGCCGGGCGGCCTCGCGGCGCAGGATCCGCGCGCACGCTGAGTGGAAGGTGCTGACCCACATCAGCCGCGACACCCGCCCCACCAGGCGCTCGACCCGCTCGCGCATCTCGTTCGCGGCCTTGTTCGTGAACGTGATCGCGAGGATCTCGCTGGGCTGGGCGCGGCCCGTCGCGACCAGCCACGCGATGCGGTGGGTCAGGACCCGGGTCTTCCCCGACCCCGCTCCGGCGAGCACCAGCAGCGGCCCGTCGCTGTGCGTGACGGCCTCGCGCTGCGGAGGGTTGAGCTCCGCCAGCAGCCGCTCCTCGTGCGTCGCGCCGACCTCGACCGGCGCCCCGGCGTGCTGCTGATCTTCCGTCACCGCCACGGCCCGAGCATAGCCCCGGGCGCGGAGCCTCAACCTCCGGCGGAAGACGGCCCCCGCTTCGGGCGCAGCTCCCGCACCCGCTCCTCGGGCGGGGACTCGCCGTGGGACGCAGCGAGCCGGCGCTCGAGCTCCGCAATCCGCTCCGACAGCTCGCGGATCGCGTCCGCGACCGGGTCGGGGAGATGAATCCAGTCGCTGTCGGGTCCCTCGACGCGGTTGCCCTCGACCCGAACGGGATGGCCCGGATTGCCGACCACGGTCGAGTTCGGGGGCACGTCCTGGATCACGACGGTGTTGGCGCCGATCTTCGCCCCGTGGCCGACCTCGATCGGCCCCAGCAGCTTGGCTCCCGACCCGACGGTGACGTTGTCGCCCACCGTCGGGTGGCGCTTGCCGCGCGCGAACCCGGTCCCCCCGAGAGTCACCCCCTGGTAGAGCGTCACACGGTTCCCGATCGCGGCCGTTTCGCCGATCACGACGCCGGAGCCGTGGTCGATGAAGAAGTCGTCCCCGATCCGCGCCGCGGGGTGGATCTCGATCCCGGTGATCGCCCGGCTCCCATACGCCAGCGCCATCGGGACGAGCGGCACTCCCGCGCCGTGGAGGGCGTGGGCGACCCGGTGCGAGAGCAGCGCCTGCACCCCGCCCCAGCTGGCCAGGATCTCGGCGGCGCCGGCGCTTCGTGCCGCCGGGTCGCGGTCGCGCGCCGCGGCCACGTCGTCGCGGATCTCGCGCGCCACGCGGCGCAGGGTTCCGAGGCCGAGCATGAAGGACAGGCTAACCGCGCGAAAGCGGACGCGCAGCAGAGCATTTCGCGCGGATGATCAGGGGAAGAAGGGCTGCGACATGTAGCGCTCGCCCCCGTCGGGGATGATCACCACGATCCGCTTGCCCGCCATCTCGCGCCGCGACCCGAGCTCCATCGCGGCGTGGATCGCCGCGCCGGCCGAGATCCCGACCAGCAGGCCCTCGCGCGTCGCGGTCAGCCGCGCAGTCTCGATCGCGGTCTCGTCCTCGACCTGCATCACCTCGTCGATCACCTCGCGGTCGAGCACCTCGGGCACGAACCCGGCGCCGATTCCCTGGATCTTGTGCGGACCCGGCGAGCCACCGGAGATCACCGGCGAGCTCGCCGGCTCGACCGCGACGACGTGGCATCCGGGGCGGCGCTCCTTGAGGACCTGGCCGACGCCGGTGATCGTGCCGCCGGTGCCGACGCCGCACACGAGCGCGTCGACCCCGCCGTCGAGGTCGCGCCAGATCTCCTCGGCGGTGGTGCGGCGGTGAATCTCGGGGTTGGCCGGGTTGTTGAACTGCTGCGGCATATAGGCGTCGTCGGTCTCGGCGACGATCTCGTTCGCGAGCTCGACCGCCTCGTTCATGCCGCCCAGCGACGGCGTCTCGCGGACGACGGCGCCGTAGGTGCGCAACAGTGCCGAGCGCTCCTTCCCCATCCCCTCGGGCAGAGTGAGGACGCAGCGGTAGCCGCGGGCCGCGCACACCATCGCCAGCGCGATGCCGGTGTTGCCGCTCGTCGGCTCGATGATCAGCGAGCGACCCGGCTCGATCCTGCCCTCCGCCTCCGCGGCGTCGATCATCGACACCCCGATCCGGTCCTTGACCGAGCCGGCGGGGTTGAAGTACTCAAGCTTCACCACCACCTCCGCGGCGAGGTTCTCGCCGAGCCGGCTGAGCGCCACCAGCGGCGTATTCCCCACCGCGTCGGAGGCCTGCGAGCCGATGCGGAGCTGCGACGCGGTCCGTGCGGCCATTGCACGCGCAACCTACCCACTATCGAGCCGGGAGCGAAACGCGCACCGATGTTTGCGCCAGTGAGTGCAGGGAAGCAGGCGAGGGATGGCTACGAAAGGAAGGCGATGAGCATCATCGACAAGGCAACCGGCCGCATCAAGAAGGCTGCCGGAGACCTCGCGGGCGACTCCAAGCTCCGCCGCGAGGGCGGTAAGGAGGAGCGCAAGGGCGAGGCCAAGGAAGAGCGTAACCGCGCCCACGAGAAGGCCGACGAGAAGGCGGCCGAGGTGGAGAACCTCGAGCGCAAGACCTGAGCTTCACCTGCATCTCTCCGCCGAGCCCGGCCAGTGGCCGGGCTCGGCGCGTTGTGGCGTCGCGCGGGATACTGCCCGTGCGATGTCCGATGAGAACGTCGACCGGGTCCGCGAGGCATTCGAGGCCTTCAATCGCGGGGACTTCGACACCGCGGTCGCGTTCTTCCATCCGAACGCGGAGTGGATTCCGTACCTCGGTGCCGTCGACGGCTCGATCTACCGAGGTCGTGCGGCGCTGAAGGCGATGTGGGCCGAGCTCAACGACAACTTCAGCGGCAGCCTCCGCCTCGAGCTCGAGGAGCTGATCGACTGCGGGCATAGCGTGGTCGCCGTGGTCGAGGCTTCCGGCACCGGGACGACCAGCGGCGTGGAGGTGCACCAACGTTGGGCACAGCTCGCAGCGATTCGGGACGGCCTCGTCTTCCGTGTGGAGCCCTTCCCGGACAAGGCCTCAGCCCTCGAGGCGGCCCGGATGTCGGAGTAGCCGAATGTCGCGCCACAACGTCGAGCTGTTCTGCAAAGCCCTGGCGGGCTACAACCGGCGCGACGTCGAGACGATGCTGGAGATCTGGCATCCGGAGGCAGAGTGGTATCCGTTCACGGCGCAGGTCGAGGGGGACGACGCGTACCACGGTCACGACGGCCTCAGGCGGTGGTGGGCGAACGTCGATGCCACCTTCGACGAACTCGAGGCGAGCGCCGAGGACGTTCGAGACCTCGGCGACACGGTGCTCGCGCTCGGGCACCTCCGCGCCCGGTTCAAGATCGGCGTCGCCCCGAATACGGAGATCGGCTGGCTCACCCGCTACCGCGACGGTCTCGCGGTGTGGGGGCGCGCATTCCAAAGCCATGCCGAGGCCCTCGAGGCCGCCGAGCTCGAGGAGTAGGCGATGTCGCAGGAGAACGTCGAGGTTGTCCTCCGGTTGTCGGAGGCAAACGACCGGCGCGACTGGGATGCGGTCTTTGGGGCGTACGCGCCCGATATCGAATGGGAGGACTGCAGCGGGTTGTGGGGCGATTGGGGGGTTGCCAGAGGACACGAAGGCCTCCGGCAAGCCTGGGGGCGGTGGTTCGAGATATTCGGCGACGTGAAATGGGCCCTCGACGGCGAGCCCATCGACGCGGGCAACGACGTGGTGGCCACCTATCGCGTCCACGGGCGCGGGCGCGGAAGCGGCGTGGAGGTTGATCAGCGGCTCACGTTGATCTGGTCGGTACGAGACGGCAAGATCGCGCGGGTTCGGGCTTACCGCGAGCGTGCCGAGGCCCTCGAAGCCGCCGGCCTGCGGGAGTAGGCGATGAGTCATCTGAGCCGCATGCCTGTCGGAGCCGCGACCGTGGTTGGTGCGGTGGTTGGGTTGGCCCTCGGAATCGTCGTCAGCGTGACCACCGACGTTCCGCTCGCACCCGAGGTCGGGGCGGTGCTTGGTGGGCTGGTCGGCTGGCTCTCGAGCCGGAACCGTGCGTAGCGAAGTGGATTCCTCGAAGCCGCCGGGCTGTCGGAGTATGCGATGTCGGAGTAGACCCCGCCTCCCGAGGTTGATCGCGGCGCCGCTCGATCGCGCGCTGATCCGGGGCGCAGCGTCGGGCGCTCCGGGACGAGGGGCTCTCTGAACGCGCCGTTTGCGCCGGCCGACCTTGGATGCGATATAAGGCGCGCCATGACGCGTCAAAGACGGACCTCCCAGGTGAGCAGACGGAGCAAGGACGCGAAGGTCGAGCTTCTGGGCAACGTGCCTCTCTTCTCGGCATGCAGCAAGCGCGACCTGCGCCGGATCGCTGCGCTCGTGGACGAGATCGATGTTCCGGAGGGCAGGGTCCTCATGCGTCAGGGTGATCCGGGGCGGGAATGTTTCGTGATTGCCGACGGGCAAGCCAAAGCGACCGTGCGCGGAAGCGGGTCGGGTTCGTTGGGGCCCGGCGACGTCCTGGGCGAGATGTCCCTTCTCGACCAGGGCCCGCGCTCCGCGACAGTCACCGCGAAGACGGAAATGCACTTGCTCGTGCTCAGCTCACGCGACTTCTCGGCGCTGATCAACCAGGTCCCGCTCGTCGCCCGAAGGATCATGGCGGCGCTGGCCGGGAGACTTCGGGAGGCGGAGGCCCGCGAGCCGCTGGCCCCCCACCTGCGATCAGGTACCTAGCGACAAGAAGCGCGTCGCCGCGAACCTCCTGCGCCACGTTTTTGGAGCCCGCTCCCCGCTCACTGTGCCACGGACCGGCGCGCGCCGAGCGAGATACTGAGCGGGCGATGTCGCAGGAGAACGTCGAGATCGTGCGCCAAGCCCTGGATTTCCTTCAACCGGCGCGACAGGGCTGCGTGGTTGGCGCTGTGTGATCCAGAGATCGAAAACATTCTTCCTCGGGACTGGCCAGAGCGCGGCTCGATCCGGGGCGCCGAATCTGTCTGGGGCTCCTACATCGAAAATGAGCAGGCTTGGGGTGCTAGCTCCTATGAGTTCGTCGAAGTCATCGACGCCGGAAACGACAAGGTCGTGGCGCACCAGCGGGGAGAGATGGAGGGCAAGTCGAGCGGGGCAGCCGTCGGGTTCGGCTACTGGCCTGTATTCACGGTCCACAACCGGAGGATTCTTCGGATCGAATGGTTCACCGACGAAGCCGAGGCCCTCGAAGCCACCGGACTCTCGGAGTAGGCGATGTCGCAGGAGAACGTCGAGACTCTGCGCCGCGCCTACGATGCGTACAACCGTGGCGACCTGAAGGCTTTCGCCGACCTGTTGGACCCCGACGTGACGTGGCAACCGGACCCAAACTGGCCGGAGGTGCAGGCTCGAAGCGGTCGACAAGAGGTCCTTCAGCTGCTTGCAGACATCCGAGAGCCGCTGGATAGAAACGAGGCTGCTCCCGAAAAGCTCGTTGACGCCGGGGACCGCGTGGTCGCACTCCACGTTTGGCGCGGTGTCCTGAAAGGGACCGAAGCTGAGGTCGAAGGGAGGCTCGGCGCGATGGTCACCCTTCGCGCAGGGAGACTCGTCGATGTCCGTTTTTTTGAGACTTACGACGAAGCCCTCGAAGCCGCCGGGTTGACGGAGTAGGCGATGTCGCGGGAGAACGTCGAACTGGTCCGGCGCTCCATCTTGGGCTGGAACGACCACGGGGTCGAGGCGCTGGTCGAGAGTCTCGATCCCGAGGCCGAGTTCCACGCGCCGAAGGAGTCGATGAATCCGGGTATCTATCGCGGCCCCGACGGGGTGCGGGAGTACTTCGGACGCCTCTCCGACGTGCGATCCTGCCCGTTACGACGTTGACCCGGCAGATCGTGTACTTGGTCTCCGTGTCGTCGGCGTCAAGTTCCTCTTGGCTCTTGACCCAATGGTCGAGGTTGTTGGCCGCCTCGTAGTTTGCAACTTTGATTTCGCGATCGCTGGGTTCGTGGCCCGCATTCATCTGAGCCACAACCCACTCCTCAAGCTCGGATTGGACGGCATCAACGTTGACGAGAACGCACGTACTGTCTGGGTCGTCGCGCGTCGAGAAGGTCATCACGCTCTCCAACCTTGCCATCGACTCAGCCGGAAGCTGCTCGACCGGAATGAGTACCCAGTCTTCCCCGGCATCGATGTGCTCGCTCTCGTCCCAGTCGGCTTCCGCGTCAGGGACCCTGCCGCGGCGGCGAAACGGATTCCGCATGTGCGCCAGTCTAGGTTGAGTCGCGCGAAGCGGTCAAACGTCCGTCGTATTTGCGCAGCGCGGTCGCAGAGTGAACCGGGACGCCGTCTCAAAGAAACCGGGCCCGAGCTACTCCGACAGCCCGGCGGCTTCGAGGGCTTCCTGCCTGGTCTGGTAGAGCGTGAACAAGGTCACCTCGTCGTCGCGATACGCAATCAGCCACGCGCTTCGTGCCTGAACTTCGATGCCGTCTCGTCCTCGAAGGTATGCGACGTTCTCGACGACCAACACGTCGTCCCCGATCTCTACCGGCTCAACGATCTCGAGCCGAACTTCGTCCCATGCCGCGAGGAACCGCTGCCAGAACGCCCGGATCTCGGTGTGGCCCCGATAGACGCCGGCTTCGACTCCGACGGAGTTGGACCAATCCAGCACCGCGTCGGACGCCCACTTCTCGAGGGTTCCGTCGAGGTCCCGGCGGTTGTACGCGTCGGTACTTCGGCGCATGCCCTCGACGTTCTCCTGCGACATCGCCTACTCGCGCAGCCCGGCGGCTTCGAGAGCGTCGGCGTGGTCCCAGAAGTACTCGATGAAGTAAATCCTGCCCTTTCGCACGGTGTAGGCAATCGTGAACTCCATCTTTGACTCATGGCCATGCCCCGCACCATGCCAAACGACCCTCACGACCACCCGGTCGACCGATGCGTTGAAGCGGGTGATCGGTTCCACCGTGTCGGCGGTCCAGGTTGCGCGGAGCTGCTTGAACTGGCGCATAACCGCCTCTCGACCCACGAACGGCCCCGGCTCTGGCCAGCCCTCTGGGGCCCGCATGATGGCGTCGGGGTCGTATGTCTCCAGAAGGGCGTCCATGTCGCCCGCGTTCCACGCCTCGAGCCCGGCTAGCACGACGTCTACGTTCCCCTGCGACATCGCCTACTCCGACAGCCCGGCGGCTTCGAGGGCTTCCTTGCGACTCGAAAACGTGCGGACACGGAAGATTCTGCCCTCCCGCAACGTAACCATCAGATCAAGCGGCCTCTCAATCTCGGGTCCGCCGCGCCGGGTGTGTGTAGTCATCCGAGTGAGAACCAGAACGTCATCGCCGCGGTCGACAAACCGCTCGGGCACGTAGCGAACCGATTCCCAGTACCGGCTCAAGCTCTTGAAATACCGCTCGACCTCGGTGTTGCCTCGGTGCGTGATTCCGCCGCCCGGCACGCGCGGGTCGTCAGCCACCTCGCCCTCGGGATGAAGGTACGAAATTGCGGTTTCCAAGTCGCCGCGGTTGAAGGCGTCGATCGAACGGCGCACGATCTCGACGTTCTCCTGCGACATCGCCTACTCCGACAGCTCGACGGCTTCGAGGGCCTCGGCTCGCTCTTGGAACATCCGAAGGCGAGTGATCTGCCCGTTCTCGACCGTGTACACCAGCGTGCTCCTCGCGATCACTCGATCCCCTCGCGCCCCCGGGCGTGAGCAGTGATCGAGACCACGACCTCGGAGGCCGCCCCGGTGAAGCCGTGCGGCTCGAGTTGGACATCCTCAAACGTCGACCAAAACGCGTCCCAGAAGGCCACGATCTCACGGCCGCGATAGACACCCTTGAACGGCCCTCGGGCACGCGACCAGTCAACTTCCCCATCGGAGCGCCACAGGGCCGACATCGTCGTCAGGTCGCGCCGGTTCCACGCTTCGATCGAGCGCCGCACGACCTCGACGTTCTCCTGCGACATCGCCCGCTCAGTATCCCGCGCCGGCTTCTACTCCGCCAACGGGTCGGGCACCGCGCGGACCGCCTCGACGACCTCCTCGGCGCTGACGTAGCCCGCCACCAGCGCCGAGCCCAGCCCCATGCCGGGCGGGGCACCGGACCGCACGAGCAGCTCGCGCACCGCATCGAGGCAGGCGACGCGCTCCTGCGCCGCCTCCAGCACTTCCATCCGCTGGGCGATCCGCTGGCCGGCGAGCGCCATGTAGTCGGCCCGCTCGGCCGGCGTGGCCCGGTCCCACTCGCGGCGGAACTCCGGCTCCGGCATCCCCGGCCCGCAGTCGTCGAGGTCAGCCATCGTCGTCGTCCCTCAGCGCCAGCAGGTCGGCGTGCAGGTCGGCGATCAGCTCGCGCAGCTCGGCGTCGCGTCTCCGGTCGGCCAGCTCGGCGGCGTCGGATGCGAACTGGACCAGCCTCCGCAGCTCCGCGGTGTCGGCGGTCATCGTCGCGGTCATGGTCGGGATTCTGGCGGTGCGGTCGGCGGTTGAACTTCAACTTCGCCCCGCCCTCCTACTGAGGTAGAGCGGTCTTGACCTTCCGCTGGCCCCTGTCTGTCCGGGTGGTGGACGGTGAGAGGACGTACCACTCCCAGCGTGGGGAGCGATACGTCCTCGTCTGTCCGTAACGGAG
>DATHVJ010000169.1:0-11166 GCA_035461345.1 Solirubrobacterales bacterium
CAGGTGCGACTCGGCGATGAACTCGATCGCCTCGTGGCCGAACTCGGCCCTCAGCGTCGAGGCCCACCCCTCGAATGCCTTGTAGTGGCGGGTGAAGTCCTGCCAGCGGCGCTTGCCGAGCTTCACCTGCTTGCCGGCGCCGTCCATCACCTGGAACCGGTCGAGCTTGTCGCGGAGCAGGAGCTCCTCCAGCTCCGGCTCGCGCTCGACGTAGATCTCACGGCTCCCCTGCTTCACCTTGTAGAGCGGCGGCTTCGCGATGTAGACGTAGCCCTGGTCGATCAGGTCGGGCATCTGGCGGTACAGGAAGGTGAGCACCAGGGTGCGGATGTGCGCTCCGTCCACGTCGGCGTCCGTCATCAGGACCACCTTGTGGTAGCGGAGGTCCTCGAGGTTGAACTCCTCGTGCACCCCGGTGCCGATCGCGGTGATCAGCGCCTGGATCTCGATGTTGGAGAGCACCTTGTCGATTCGGCTCTTCTCAACGTTGATGATCTTGCCCCGCAGCGGCAGCACCGCCTGGGTGTTGCGATCGCGCCCCTGCTTGGCCGAGCCGCCGGCCGAATCGCCCTCGACGATGAAGAGCTCGGCGTCGCGCGGATCCTTGACCGAGCAGTCCGCGAGCTTGCCCGGCAGGGTCGAGCTCTCGAGCGCCGACTTGCGCCGGGTGAGGTCACGCGCCTTGCGCGCCGCCTCCCGCGCCCGGGCTGCGTCGACCGCCTTGGTCAGGATCCGCCGGGCATCCGCCGGGTTCTCCTCGAGGAACTCGCTGAGCCGCTTGTTGACGACCTCCTTCACCATCCCCTCGATCGGGGGATTGCCGAGCTTCGTCTTGGTCTGGCCCTCGAACTGGGGGTCGGCGAGCTTCACCGAGATCACCGCCGTGAGACCTTCGCGGACGTCCTCCCCGGAGAGGTTCTCGTCCTTCTCCTTCAGCAGGTTGCGGGTGCGCGCCACGTGGTTGAGGGTCCGGGTGAGCGCCGACTTGAACCCGGAGAGGTGGGTGCCGCCCTCGTGGGTGTTTATGTTGTTGGCGAAGCTGAAGATCGACTCCTGGTAGGAGCCGGTCCATTGCATCGCGATCTCGACCTGCCCCTCCTCGCCGTCCTGCTCCTCGAAGTACACGGTCTTGCGGTGGAGGGCGTCCTTGGTCTCGTTCAGGTGCCTGACGAAGTCGACGATGCCGCCCTTGTATTGGAAGCTCACCTCCTCGCCCGCTCCGCGCTCGTCGACGAGGTCGATCCGCAGCCCCCGGGTCAGGAAGGCGGTCTCCCGCAGGCGCTCGGAGAGGGTCTGGAAGTCGAACTCGACCTCCTCGAACACCTCGCTGTCGGGGAGGAAGGTGATCGTCGTGCCGGTCCGCTTGGCCGCCTGGCCCTTCTTGAACTTCGACGTCGGCTTGCCGCGCGCGAAGTCCTCGGTCCACACGTGGCCCTCGCGGCGCACCTCGAGGTGGAGCCGTTCCGACAGCGCGTTGACGACCGACACCCCGACGCCGTGGAGACCGCCCGAGACCTTGTAGCCGCTGCCCTCGCCGAACTTCGCGCCCGCGTGCAGAGTCGTCAGCACGACCTCGGCCGCGGGGCGCTTCTCCTTGGCGTGGTTCTTGACCGGGATCCCGCGGCCGTCGTCGGCCACGGTGACGCTGTTGTCGGGATGAAGCGTGACCTTGACATGGTCCGCATGACCCGCGATCGCCTCGTCGACCGAGTTGTCGACCACCTCGTAGACCAGGTGGTGCAAGCCGCGCTCACCGGTCGAGCCGATGTACATCCCCGGGCGCTTGCGCACGGCCTCAAGGCCCTCGAGGACGGTGATGTCGGTGGCGTCGTAGCTGTCCGAGCCGCGTCGGCCGCCGCGCTTCGCCTTCGTGCTCGACGCGGGCTTGCGCGCCCCGCTCTTGCTCGACCGCGCACGACTCGGGGACCGCTGTGCCACTCAGCTCCTTCCGCTCGGGGTGCTCAACACATGAGAAACCCCGACCACGGCTGGGCCTTCAAGGCCCATTGGGACGGGTCGGGGCGGCTCGTCCAAGTTGACATAAGGATAGCAGCCGCGGGTGCCGGAAAATCCACCTCGAATGCACTAAAACTCCTGCAAATGGTGAACAAACCTGGCACGCCGGAGTTGCCCCCAATCGAGCCTGCTGACAAGCTTCGACGACCCCCGCTCAACCCCTGCCCGGGCGCTGCTCGTGGCGTGCGGCGTCGGCGGTAAACCGCAACCCCGTCACCGGCCCGGAGCTAACGGCCGCGTTGAGTCGCTCGACGAGCGTCGCCTGGATCAGATCGAGCTCGGACGCCCAGGTCGACGACCGGCAGGCGACCGTGATCACGCCGTCCCGCTCCGCGACCGGACGCGCCTCCGCGGCGACCGCGTCTCCGCACACCCCTGGCCATGCCGTCTGCACCTCGGCCAGCAGGGTCCGGGGCGCGGTCTCGTCGAGCACGTTCCGGATCGCGTCGCCGGCCGGGCGCGGTGCACGGCGGCGCGTCATCCGGCGACGGCGGCGGCCGCGATCCGTCCCGCCGTGATCTCGACCTCCGCGTGCTCACCGCCGTCTGGAACGTGATCCGCCTCGGTGGCGGTGATCAGCGCCTGGCCGCCGCTGTGAAGGACCTCGACGAGCAGCCGGCGGCGGTCGACGTCGAGCTCGCTCATGACATCGTCGAGCAACATCAGGGGCGCGACCCCGCGCGCCTCGAGCAGCACTTGGCGCTCGGCGAAGATCAGCGCCAGGAGAGCCATCCGTTGCTGCCCCTGCGAGCCGAAGCGCCGCAGCGCCCGTCCCTCGAGAGCGATCGCGACTTCGTCGAGATGGGGTCCGTGGGTCGAGTGCCCGCGGTGGAGGTCGGCATCGCGTCGCGAGGCGAGCTGGGCCTCGATCCCGCCGACGTCCGCCGTCCCGGTGCGAGGCCGGTAGGCCAGCGTCGCCTCGCCCTCCAGTCCCAGCGCCGCAGCGAGCGACGCGAACGGCGGCGCCAGCTCCGCGACCGCCTCGGTGCGGGCCTCGACGAGCTCCGCGGCGGCGGCTGCGAGCTCCGCGTCCCAGGCGCCGAGCGCGTCCGGCGCGGCGGCACCGGAGCGGATCCGGGCCAGCAGCGCGTTGCGCTGCGCGAGAGCCCGCCCGTAGCGCCGGCGCAGGTCTGAGCGCGACGGCCACAAGCCGCCGGCGAAGCGATCGAGGTGGCGGCGGCGCTCGGACGGGGGACCCTTGATCAGCGACATGCGATCGGGGGAGAAGACCGTCATCGCCGGTCGCAGGGTCACGTCCGCCGGGCCGACGGGGGAGCCATTGAGCCGGTGATGCCGCCCCTCGCCGACGACGATCGAGGCCACGAAGCGGCGGCTCTCGCCCGCGTCGACGACCGTTGCCTCGGCCCTCGCCATGCCGTCGCCGAAGCGGACCAGCTCACGATCCGCGCGGGTGCGCCACGACGCGCCGGTGAGCCCCACGCACAGCGCCTCGAGCAGGTTCGTCTTCCCCGAGCCGTTGGGCCCGTGGACCAGCGTAATCCCGTCGCCCAGCTCTACGCACGTGCGATCGAGGTTGCGGAACCCGCGTGCCTCGAGCAGCGCGACATGCATCGCTGGGGCGCCCGCCTACACGTTGAGCCGGATCGGCATCACGAGGTAGCTGTAGTCCTCGCCCTCGACCGGCCGCAGGAGCCCGGGACGCAGGGGCGAGCTCAGACGAAGCACGAGCTCCTCGGACTCGATGCTTTCGATCCCCGCGATCAGGAACTCGGGATTGAAGGCGATCTCCAGCGGCTCGCCACTGAACGGCGCCGGCATCGCCTCGGACGCGTCCCCGACCTCAGGCGTCTCGGCCGAGATCGTCAGCTCGCCCTCCGCGAACGCGAGCTTGAGCGGAGCGTTGCGCTGCGCGAGCTGGCCGATCCGCCGCGCCACCTCGAGCAGCTCGCCGCGGGGCAGGCGGACCTCGTGGTCGAACGACTCCGGGATCAGCTGGCGATAGCTCGGGAACTGGCCCTCGATCAGCCGCGAGGAGAGCAAAACCCCGCCGGCTCGGAACACGATCTGGTTCGCGAGCAGAGCGATCTCTACCTCGTCGACCGATTCCGAGCCCACGATCCGCGCCAGCTCGCGCAACGCGCGGGCGGGCACATTGGCCTCGAGCTGCTGCGAGACCGGCTGCTCGAGCTCCGTGTGCTTGACGCTCAGTCTGTACGAGTCGGTCGCCACCATCGTCAGCGTGCGCTCCTCAGCGGTAACGAGCACGCCGGTGAGGATCGGGCGTACCTCGTCGCGCGACGCCGCCCGGGCCACGCGCTCGACCGTGTTCGCAAGTGCCGGACCCGGGAGCTTGATCACCTCGCCCTCGAAGCCCGGCAGGCGTGGAAAGTCCTCCGGAGGCAGAGTGCGGAGGTGGAACTTCGCGGTGCCCGCTGACAACTCGACGTCACGTCGCTCCGGTCGCAGGGCGAGCGACACGTCGCCGGCGGGCAGGGTTCGCACGACGTCCACCAGCAGGCGGCCGGGCAACAGCGCGGACCCCTGCGACTCGACTGAGCCCTCGACGTCGAGGACCATGCCCATCTCCATGTCGGTGGCGCGCAAAGTCACTGCCCCCCCGTCAGCGTTGAGCAAGATCCCACCGAGGGAGGGAACCGTCGCCCGAGCCGATACCGCGCGACCCGCGAGCTGCAGTCGCGACAGCAGAGCATCTCGAGACGCGGAGACCTTCATCGCGGTGGATTTGGTGTCAAGAGTGGGATCAACTCGGCAAGTGGCTCAGTAATGGTGAGGTAGGTGGAAAGCGGTGGAGACTGACGTTATCGGGGGCGGCGGCTGGGAGTTGGCATGTGGACGGGGTCGGTGGAAAGCATCGCTCGAGCTTGATTGAGCTCGTGGTGGAGGGTTGAGTCCGGCCGCAGCTCGCTCTCGATCCGCCGCACCGCGTGTAGGACGGTGGAGTGGTCGCGGTCGAAGGAGCGGGCGATGTCGGCGAGGGATAGCGCGGTGAGCTCGCGCGCCAAGTACATCGCAACGTGGCGGCCGCGGGTCACGGCGGTGGTGCGGGAGGATGACATCAGCTCCTCCCGAGATAGTTCGAGAACCGCGCACACGGCATCCTGAATCGCGGTGACGCTGGGTCGGTCGGGGTCGCGGGAGGATGAAGAGCGCTCGGGAGCGGCATGGCGGGAATCGCGCAGCGCCTCGGTCACGAGCTTCGGGGTCGGCGCTCGGTTGGTGATCGAAGCGAGCGCTATGACGCGGGTGAGCGCGCCCTCGAGCTGGCGTACGTTGGCGGGGCAGTGAGCGGCGATCTCACGCAGCGTGGCCGGCGAGTCGAACTCGATCGGCGTCGTATCGGCAAGCCGCCCGAGAACGGTGAGCCGCGTGGGCATGTCGGGCTCGGTCAGCTCGACGGACAGGCCCCACTCGAAGCGGTCCCGAAGCCGCCTCGCGAGCTTCGACAAGGCCCGTGGCGCCCGATCGCAGGCGAGCACGATCTGGCTCCCGGATTCGTGCAGGGCATCGAAGGTGTGGAAGAACTCCTCTTCGGTGCGGGACTTGTTTTCGAGGAACTGGACGTCGTCGATCAGCAGGACGTCGATGTCGCGATGCCGCGCCTTGAAGCGTTGGGGGCCGGCGCCGCGCACCGCGTTGACGAACTCGGAGGTGAACCGCTCGCCGGTCGTGTAGCGGACCTCGAGCTCCGGATGGCTGCGCTCGAGGTAATGCGCGATCGCGCCCAGCAGATGTGTCTTGCCGAGCCCCGGCGCTCCGTGGAGGAACAGGGGGTTGTAGGCGTCGCCTGGAAGCTCCGCGACGGCCAGCGCGGCCCCGTGCGCGAGCCGGTTTCCGCTCCCGATCACGAAGCGCTCGAACGTGTGCCCGGGGTTGGGCCGCTCTGCCCGGCTTCGTCCCGCCCGCTCCGCGTTACGGTCGTCGCGCTCCTCGGCGGACACGAACGCGACCTCGCGAAGGGAGTTCGTGTGGCGCTGGACGGCCTCGTCGAGCCTGTGGGCGTAGCGGCGCTCGACCCAGGTCCGGACCCGCTTCGGCCCGGTCACGTACAGGGTGGTACCGCGGGCCGATACGACGCGCAGCGGCTCGAGCCACAGCTTGTAGGTGGAGGGAGGGAGCGAGGCGCGAATCTCGTCGCCAACCCGCTGCCAGATCGCCGCGAGATCCTCCGGCAGCGCCTGCTCCACGTTTGGCGTCGGACCTCCTCCGAACTCGCTTGCCCCGGCCGTTTCGGGCCTGCGGCGGCCCCCGGCGAGCGCGCGATCATAGCGCCGGCGGTGGGGATCGAAAACGGGGTCGCGGGCGCGCTCGTCGCAATTCGCGGGGGAATCATTTCGCTGCGTATACTGGCCGCCCTGCCGCCCCGCCCCGGGCTCGACTCGGGTGTCGCGCGAGGCCTCGACCACGATCCGATGAAGCGGACCTACCAGCCCAAGAAGCGCAAGCGCGCCCGGACCCACGGCTTTCGCGCCCGTCGCCGGACGCGCGGCGGGAGGGAGATCCTCAGGCGCCGTCGCCGCAAGGGCCGCAAGCGGCTCACACCGTAGATGGGCCAAGGCGAAGCGGAGCGCAAGAAGCGCGGGCGCCTCTCGCGTAGCGGCGACTTCGAGCGCGCCTACCGCGAGGGCCAATCACACGGGAACCGGTTCCTCGTCCTGTACGAGTTCCCTCGCCCCGAGGGCGAGGCCGACGGCGTCCGGCTCGGGATCTCGGCGGGGCGGGATCTCGGCGGGGCGGTGGTGCGCAACAGCGTCAAGCGGGCGCTGCGGGAGGTTTTCCGCGACGCCTCCGCGCGGCTCCCGGACGGTCACGACTTCGTCCTCGTCGCCCGCTCCGACCTCGTGGGGCTCGTCGAGCGCGAGGGCACCGCCGGCGTGCGCGACGCCCTCGATGAGGTGATCCGCGAGAGCGGGTTGAGCCGCAGGAGCGTTTGACGTGAAACGCTCGGAATCGGGTCCCGCAGCCGCGACTGGACGCCCGCTCCGAGCTGCCGTCCTCGCCCCGATTCGCCTATATCAGCGCTTCGTCTCGCCGGCGCTGCCGCGGCGATGCAAGTACTACCCCACGTGCTCCGCGTACGCGGTCGACGCGATCCGCGAGCTTGGGGTCGTCCGCGGCGTGATCGTCGCGGCGTGGCGGCTTCTGCGCTGCAATCCGTTCAGCCATGGCGGCTACGACCCGATCGAGAACCGAACCTTGTTCTCAGATCACGGGGGCGCCGGGCACCCGCAAACCCGCTCGAACCGGACGCGGGAGCGAGGCCGCAAGATGAAAGGCGCCAAGTTCGCCAGCGAACTTGGCGGTCCCTCCAGGCACGCGGCCGAGCGGGAGCGGAGGATTCGAGCGGAATTGATGCAGGGCGCGAGGGAGTGGAGCACCCGACGCGCATGATTCTCCTCGCGAATATCTTCCAGCCGCTGATCGACGTCGCCGATGCGGTGATCGTGTTCTTCCATGACGACGCTGGGCTTGGGTGGGGACCGGCGATCGTCGCGCTGACGTTCGTCACCCGGATCGCGATCCTGCCGTTGTCGATCAAGCAGATCCGCTCGATGCGGGCGCTGCAGGCGTTCCAGCCTCAGATCAAGGAGATCCAGGAGAAGTACAAGGACGACCGCCAGCGCATGCAGCGCGAGATGATGGCCTTCTACCAGGAGAACCAGATCAACCCGCTGGCGTCGTGCTTCCCGCTCCTGCTCCAGCTCCCGGTCTTCCTGGCCCTCTTCTACCTGCTGCAGAGCGACGAGTTCCAGGACCAGGTCCTCGCCAGCCCTCCCGAGGGGTGGCTGTTCATCCCCGACCTGACCGAGAAGGCGACCGGCGGCGTGCTGATCGCGCTGATCGTGATCTACGTGGTCACCCAGCTCGGCGCCGGCCTGGTGATGATGGCGACCGCCGACCGCACCCAGCGGATGATCATGTTCGGGCTGCCGCTGATCTTCGTCCCGATCATCATCAGCTTCCCCTCGGGCCTGATCGTGTACTGGATCACGACCAACGTGTGGACAGTCGGCCAGCAGTACGTGGTCAAGAAGGTCGCGCCCCCGCCCGAGAAGGCGAAGCCGGAGGCGGTCGCGGCGGTGAAGGCGGCCAAACCGCCCCCGCCCCCGCCGCGGAAGCGAAAGCGGCGGCGCTGACGGTGTCCGCCCGCGAACCGGGTTCGGCTGAGTCGATGCCCGACGAGCCGGCGGAGCGCGTTCGCGTCGTCGTCGAGTGGGTCCTCGACGCGCTCGAGATCGATGCCGACGTCGAGATAAGCGAGGACGAGGAGCTGATCACGGCCACGGTCGAGGACGACGACCTCGGGCTGCTGATCGGCCGCCACGGCCAGACGATCGACGCGCTCCAGCTGCTCTGCTACCGGGCGGCCTTCCAGGGCAAGGAGGAGCGCAAGCGGGTCGTGGTCGACGCCGCTGGCTACCGCGACCGCCGCCAGGAGCTGCTCGGCCGGCAGGCGGACACCGCCGCGGAGCGCGCTCTGCGCAGCGGCGGGCCGGTCGAGCTCGAGCCGATGAGCGCTCAGGAGCGCCGCGTGGTCCACGACCACCTCAAGGAGCGCGCGGGCGTGGAGACGTACAGCGAGGGCGACGAGCCCGATCGTCGCGTGATCGTTGCCCCGCTGGTCAGCGAGTGAACGAGGCGGCAAGTTCGCGAGCGAACTTGCCGGGGGCCTCGGACCCAGAGTCCGTGCGCGACCTGCCGCCACCGGCGCGCGCCGCGCTCGAGGCGCTCGTCGACATGCTCGCCTCCGAGCGCGACGCCCCGAGCGCCGTGCGCGAGCCGCAGGAGGCGTGGCTGGTCCACGTCGCCGACTCGCTCGTCGGGGTCGAGCTTGGCGAGCTCGTGACCGCGGAGGCGATCGCCGACGTCGGCTCGGGGGCGGGCCTGCCGGGGCTTGTGCTGGCGGCGGCCTTGCCGGGCGCGAGGGTCGACCTGATCGAGTCGGTCGGCCGCAAGTGCGACTTCATGCGCCGCGCCGTCGATCGGATGGGGATCGACAACGCCCGGGTGGTGTGCGAGCGCTCGGAGAATTGGAGCGCCGGTGACGGCCGCGAGGCGTACGACGCGGTCACGGTGCGCGCGGTGGGGCGTCTGGCGACGATCGCAGAGCTCGCATCGCCGTTGCTGCGCGAGGGAGGCGCGGTCGTGGCGTGGAAAGGACGGCGGGACGCCGACGAGGAGGCGGAGCTTGAGCGGGCGGCGCCGCGGCTGGCGATCGAGCCGGTCGAGGTGCGCTGGGTCGGGCCCTACGCCGGCAGCCGTCACAGGCACCTGCACCTGATGCGCAAGGCGGGTCCGACCCCTTCCGAGCTGCCGCGGCGGCCCGGCCTCGCAAAGAAGCGCCCCCTCGGCGGGTAAGGTCAACGGTCGATGGGGGCCGTCTATGCGATCGCGAACCAGAAGGGCGGCGTCGGCAAGACGACGACCACGGTCAACACCGCGGCGTGCGTCGCCGCGTCGGGGCGCCAGACGCTGCTCGTCGACCTCGACCAGCAGTGCAACGCGACCGCCGCCCTCGGCCTGTCGCGCGAGCTGCGCCCGAACTCGTACAGCTGTCTCGTCGGCGAGGTGTCGGTCGCCGAGGCCGCGCGGCCGGCCGGGCCGGACAACCTGTGGATGGTCCCCGCTCACCGCGACCTCGCCGGCGCGACGGTGGAGCTGCCGCGGATCGAGGGCTCGGAGACGCGGCTGCGGGAGATGCTCGGCCCGGTGCGCGAGCGGTTCACGTCGACGCTGCTCGACTGCCCCCCCTCGCTGGGCCCGGTGACCGTCAACGCGCTCGTCGCCGCCGATCGCGTGATCGTGCCCGTGCAGGCGGAGTACCTGGCGCTCGAGGGGCTGGTGCAGTTCATGGACACGGTCGGCCTGATCCGGCGGGAGCTGAATCCGACGCTCGTGATCAGCGGACTGCTGCTGACGATGGCCGACGATCGAACGCGGCTGGCCCAGGACGTCGAGCGCGAGCTCCGCGGGCACTTCCCCGAGCTCGTGTTCCGGACCGTGATCCCGCGCAGCGTCCGGGTCGCGGAGGCGCCGAGCCATGGCCTGCCGCTGCTCGAGCACGCGCCCGGCTCGCGCGGGTCGGAGGCGTACGTGGCGCTCGCGCGCGAGGTGGCCGAGCGTGGCTAGCGCGAAGCGGGGGATGGGGCGGGGGCTGGCGGCGATCCTCCCCGAGTCGGCGACCGACGCGCCGGCCCCGGAGCTGCGCGACGTCCCCGTGGAGCTGATCCGGCCCAACCCGGACCAGCCGCGAAGCAGAATCGACGAGCGGGCGATCGGCGACCTTGCAGCGTCCGTCGCGGCGGCCGGGATCGTGCAGCCGCTGATCGTGCGCCCGCTGGCCAACGGTACCTACGAGTTGATCGCCGGAGAGCGGCGCTGGCGGGCGGCCCAGCAGGCTGGCCTGGCGGAGGTCCCGGCGCTGATCCGCGACCAGCGCGAGGCGGAACGGCTCCAGGTCGCGCTGATCGAGAACATGGCGCGGGAGGACCTCAACCCGGTCGACGAGGCTCGCGCCTGCGCGACGCTCGTCGAGGACCTGGGGCTCAGCAAGGAGGAGCTGGCCCGCCGCCTCGGGCGCAGCCGCGCCGCGATCTCGAACCTGGTCAGGCTGCTCGACCTGCCCGACGACGCGCTCGACCTGCTGCGCTCGGGCGAGCTCAGCGAGGGGCATGGACGGGCGATCCTGATCGCCAAGGACGTCGACGCTCGTCGCCAGCTGGCCCGCGACGCGGCCGCCGGCGGATGGTCCGTGCGCGAGACCGAGCGGCGGGCGAAGGCGCCCGGTGGTCGAAGGGGCGCGCGGCGATCGGACGCCGACGCCGATCGCGACGCCGCGCTCGCGAGGGCGGGAGAAGAGCTCGAGCGGGCGATCGGGCACGACGCGAAGGTGCGACCGGCGCGCAACGGGGTCAAGGCCGAGCTGCTGTTCGACGACGTCGCCGAGCTGCGGTCGTTCGTTCGCCAGCTCCGCCGGCGCCGGTGACGAGGTGGCGCCAATACAATCGAGGCTTCGCGGGCGATTAGCTCAGTCGGTTAGAGCGCCGCTCTGATAAGGCGGAGGTCCCTGGTTCGAGTCCAGGATCGCCCATCCAAAGGCCAGGCCCTCATCCAGGCACAGAAAAGCCCTGCTCAGGGCACCTTTTTATCATCGGCTGTGGACTGGGCCGT